>JAQGMG010000014.1 GCA_028292485.1 Rhodocyclales bacterium
CGGTGTTGTCGTCTTCGCCAAGCTCCTTCTGGATCTGCCGCAACTGCTCGCGCAGGATGTGTTCGCGCTGGCGCTCATCGAAAGTCGCCTGCGTCTTCTCGCGCAACTGCTGCGTGAGCTTGAGCACACCGACACGCGACGCCAGCAGCGCAATCACCTTGTCGAGGCGGCGCACCAGGTCGAATGTTTCGAGCAGGTCCTGCTTCTCCTCGACCTTCTCGTCAATGAGGTTTGCCACCATGTCGGCCAGCGCCGCAGGCGAGTCGATGCTGCGAATTACATCCGCTACTTCGCTGGAGAGGTGCGGCAATAGCGCAACCGCTTCCAGCGCCTGCTCTTTCAACTGCACGAAGCGCGCTTCGACCTCGGCACTGTCGTCCTTGGCTTCCTCGATCATCTGCACGCGGCCGACCATGAACGGCCAGCCCTCGACGAATTCACGCACCTGGAAGCGCGACTGACCCTGCACCACCAGGTGATGGCCACCGTCCTTGCCGGTGATGTAACGCACGATGGGGCCGGACGTACCGACCCAGTAAAGATCGTTCGGCCCGACCTTGTCCTGCGTCGCATCGCGCTGGAGCAGAAAGCCCACCGGCAGATCATTCTTTACCGCCTCCTGCGCCGCCATGACAGACGTGGCACGGCCCACCGTCACCGGCGACAGATTGCCGGGGAACAGCACCGCATCACGCAGCGGAATCAGGATCATCGTGTCCTCAGGCAGGCGCTTCAGCGCACCGCCCGAAGTTGCAGCCGCCGCCTGCACGGCAGCATCCGCCGCACGCGCGGCGTCGAGAGACCACGTTGTTTCTTGCGATGGTTGATTCATCACGATTCCTTCTCTTCGTTGCTCGACGGGTCAGGCTGCCTTGTGGGCGTATGGCTGTCGGGAATGAAGAGTAGGTGGCGATGTGAGGCATGAGTTTCAAGTGGGCTACGACTGGAGCTAGAAAAAGCTCACCCGGCTTCCTGGTTGAAGCCGGTCCGAATGGATCGCATTGCAAAAACTAGTCGCTGCATTTCTCGGTCAACTGATATTCCGAGTGTTCCGCCAAACGTCCCAATGAATCGATGGGCGCATTACAACATCGTCAATGTAAGAAATCAGCTCTTCATACCCGCGCCGAATTTCGACGAGTGAGATTGGTTTGAGTAGGTTGGGATGGGCCCACCTGCAGAGTGCTTCGATCTGTTGATCTGTGGAACTAACCTTAGCGTTATGACCGCTGGACGGATCGCAAAAAAGGAAAGGGAGTAAAACAAACGTAGCTCCCCGTGGAACGACATTGAACACTCTGGATACGTGTATTGACAGCCCACCTTTCAACCAAAGGCGTTCCCACATTTGACTACCATCTAGCGAGTTCAAGACGTATCGTTCATTGCCATGTCTGTTTGTGGCGATCTTGGCTAAACGAGTCGCCAGTGCCGCTAAGGAGTAAGGGGGCTGCGGCACCTTTTGCATTTGATAGCGAACGCTATATTTCTTTATGTCTTGAAAATGCTTGGAGATTATCTTGTCATGCTTTCCTTGCGACTCTAGCGACGTAGGAAATGCGTCATCTGTCCAATGAGGTGCCAATACTTGAGTGGTATGTTTAGCGTGTTTTAGCCATTCATTGAGTACAACAGGCAATGGGCCACCCCAGCCATTTACCAATAAATCGCACCCTTCCGCGGGGGGCTCTCCCGAAGAAGGTGCCTCGCCAACTACCCAACTATCCTGATCGAAGTAGTTACGGAAAGTCCCAGTGAATGGCGGGGGGGTAGGTGAGTCTAACCACAACCCATCTAACTTTTTTGCCAGCTCAATCCATTCGCCCTTGTAGTGAATCGCCATCGATTCAAGAAAGAATGAGTAGGCTGGACGATTCTCGGGAGTGAGTAGCTCAGATGACTCGATATCCACAAGATCTTCTTGGACCTGTACTGCGAGCGCCGCCAGTACTGTTTTCTCTAATGCATCTTTTGCATGGCCGGCCAACTTGTTTCGACTTGCCGTAAGCCATGATCCTGCTCTCCCCGACATTAGGTCGACCCTAATCGTGACGTGAGGGAAGTAAACGTGCTCACTCTCGAAAGGCTGCCCCCGGTACCAGGTCTTGAAACTGTCACTGGGATGGAAATCCAAACCGGTAGGTGCATATCGAATCACCAACTCGTTACCGTTAGCCCTAACGAAGCATGCCCTTCCCGCATCCATTTCACCTGCGACTGAGTGAGTACCCAAATCAATGTCTGGATTCCCGTCAGTTGTTGTCAGGGTTCCTTTGATGGGTATAGGTGACCTTACGGAAAATGCATGAATCTTGTCGGCAAGTGTGGCGGCTTCGTACGGAAATCTGTCGTCCAAAACCGGGTCTAGAGAGCGGACAAGTTGAGCAGCAATTGATACTTCATCGCCCCATGCGAGTGACCACGATTTTGCAAAAGTTTCCATGCTCAACTGGACTTCAATCGTTGTGCCATAGCCCCTTGAAATATCGTTATCCAACGGGCGGACGAGAACAAGCCCCTCTTTGTTGCCTGTCGGACTATGCATAGTGACTTCCAGCGTTTCGTTGGAGAATATGCTTTTTGTAGTCATCTTGACTTGATCGCAAATCAAAAAAACGCTTTGAAAGCCGATGCCAAATGTGCCCGACGGCTTCATCCATTCTGGCATGGTGCTGATCTTGATCTGCCTCTGCATGTTGTTTTGTGCTCCGCCTATGCGCAGCATATGCCCCAAGTCTTCCCGACTGATTCCTGTGCCTTGATCGGCGATGGACAGCATCCATGTGGATTGTTCAGACCGAACATTGACATCAGACGACGGCATTTCGGTTAATTGGACGGTGACAGATTTGCTGCTCAGCACTCGCTTTGCACCTTCTGAAAATGGGCTGTGCCAAGCATCCGCTGTTTCTTTGCCTTGCTCAGTGAGCCATAGACTTAGCAAAGTCGCGTCTACTGCGTTTTGTAGTAGCTCACGCACGCAGTCAAACTTGGTGTCGTAAAGATTATTGCCTTGCAACAGCTCGATGGCCTTAGGTCCGTCAACCGTGAATTGGGGCCGATGCCCTGCACTCAGGATTTGCTGTTCTCCGCTTAAGCGAACCTCAATTTCCCCTAATGTTGGTAGAAGACCAAAGTTGCGACTTGGAGTGATGTCCTGCCATCGTGCCATTTGGTCCTGCATTTCCTTCTTCAGAGAATCAAACCATTTGAATGTCTCTAAGTAGCCATCTATGGTCGTGCATTCCGCGCTAATTTCGATTCGTTCTGGGTCGACGCGAAGGTGACGAACGCTGGCGTGTTTGTCTTCGTGAGCCTTGGTGATCCGCGGTCGATTTTCGCCGGATATGCGCTGCATTACCGGGCAAAATCGATTGTCGTCAAGATCGAGAAGATCACCCATGCGTAGTAAGCAAGCCACAAAACGTGGATGACAATCCTCCTGCGCTAGCCCGGATTCTCTATACGGGAGATCGGTAAGAATCGCATCAAAAGACAGTCCGTGCGAATGACAAATTCGGCCGAGTAGTTTGAAAAGTCGGGCCGGAATTAGCTCTGTGCGTGGGGAGCTTATGCCAACGCTAGCCCAAGGCGCCTCGATGATGGCGCTCGCGCGTTCGGCGTGTTGTCGTCGAAACCACTCAGCCATAAGCTGCCTAAATCTGTCTATCGCTTCCAAAGGCGTATCCGCGCCACTGAAACATTGGGTCAAATTGGCAGCATCGAAATTTATTGCGAAGCGATTCAGTTCATGACTGGGGGTGTTTCGTATCTGTTCAATGTATTGCTGGAACCCAACACTATTTACAGCCGTGGCGAGTTCGTGGTGCGGCACTACCATGCCAATGTCGTGCCAGTAAGCCGCCTCAAGAAGGAGCCAAGTGTCAGTGGCCGTCAGTTGGTTGATGTTGTCACCTAGCAAGCGTTCAATATTGACCAGAATTTGCCGGCTGTGGGATTCATCGTGGCGACTGTAGTGAGGGAAAAGATTTCCGACACTTTGCAGTGCTTTGGATATTAGTTTTTCGTCAAACCCCCATTGATTGACAAGCATTTCCAAAGCTGAATGTTCGTTTGATTTTTTTTCCAGATGTCGAATTAGAAAGTCAGCCATGGTTACGTTCCTCTGGATTTAGATTCAATATGTTATCGGAATGTCGGTGTTTGGTCGGAAGATTCGCATTGCGCTTCACGGAGTCAGCGCACATGCCGGGGTCACGCACATGCCGGGGTCAGGTCTTGCAATCCAGCAAAACGAGCTTCAAGTTGCGTCTTACTGAAGTCGTACCACACCCCTCGTCCGGCCCCACGCTGCACGATATGCCCACTCTCAACCAGCGCGCGCAAATGCTGCTTCAAAGTATTGCGGTTCGCGCCAGTAAGCTTGTGCAGGAGTGCCGGGGTCAGGTCTTGCTTTCCAGCAAACATGTGTCTGTTGGAAAGCGCGGTAGTGCGCCAACTGCAAAAACACCCAATAACACCCGATAAAGATCCAGCGGTTGGCGTTGGGCTTTCGTGCGAGTGCTTCCGACGCCGTTCGTTAGAGCGCTGTCCTCAGCTTCCTGAACGTGAGGACAAGCACCCGGTAGTTATTTCAGGCGCCATGGGCTCCAGCTCAGGATTCAAGGTCGAAGCCGGCAAGAATGGATCGCATGAGTTGAGGATCGACCGGTTTGATCAGATGCCCTGTGAATCCTGATGCAAATGCCATGTCACGGGCTTCCGGTCCATAGGCAGTCAGCGCGAGCACGGGAATGTCTCGCGTGATCTCTGAATGTCGAAGCTCACGAACCAGTTCAAAGCCATCGAGATCGGGAAGGCCGATGTCGCACAGAACAAGGTTGGGCTTCGTGGCTAGCGCGGTTCGCAATCCCGTTTTCCCGGAGTATGTAACTTCAACCGCGTAGCCGAAGCCCTCCAGAATCAGCTTGAGGCTGTCGGCAGCGTCGCGATTGTCTTCAATGACAAGAATCCGGCCTTTGGGCTTTACCTGTTTCAGCGGGGTCTCTGCGTTCTGCATCTTTGTTTTGTTCATGGATGATATCGATGCGGTGCTATGCGCATGAAACATGCCCTGCCGCATCGAATGGGTTGGCTTTTTCGCAAACATCCGGTGCAATGCCCTTCGGTTATTGCACCCTACGTTGAATCTACACAATTGGCGTAATGACACCACAAGGTGGCTCGTTAAAGCGCCTCTTTCAGCTTCCTGAAGGTCAGCACAAGACAACCATTCGTCATTTCAGGCGTCATCGGTTCCAGCACTTGCAGTGGCAGGGCAATGTGTCGCTCGAAACGTCCGTAGGGAATCTCGATGCGGTGGATGCGCCCGGCCTGTGTGGCCGGGAAGCGGCGCACGCCGAGTACCTGGACGCCGTCGGCATCGAAGCGCACGGCGACGTCGTTGGTCGATACGCCGGGCAGGGCTACCTGTACGGTCAGCACGTCGCGGGTCTCCACGATGTCCACGGATGGCTCCCAGCAGCGCACCTCCGCGCCGCCTGCGCGGAAGAATTGGCGTTGCATGCGCTCTGCCTGCTCCAGCAGGGATAGCGCGTCACCCCATACCCATGAGGTGAGATTGCGGGAAGTCATCTTTTGCATGCCCTTGTATTTCAGGATGAGTCATAGATGGTTGTCTGCCGTCGGTGTTTCAAGTGGGCTCGTTGCAGGCACGCGCATTGCGGACAGGGAAACACCACAACGGTAATGACTCAAGGAGACTCATATGGACGCAAAACAACTTCACGAGAACCGTGATCCCATCACTGGTGAGCCCGGTGCTCACGTCGTCGGCGCTGGTCTTGGCGCTGCGGCCGGTGGCATCGCGGCAGGCGCTGCAATCGGTACGGTGGCTGGCCCCGTCGGTACGGCAGTTGGCGCTGCTGTTGGCGCAGTGCTCGGCGGCCTTGGTGGTAAAGCTGTCGCCGAGAATTTCGATCCGACCATCGTCGATGATCATTGGCGCGACCGCTACGATGCCGAGCCCTACTATGCAGATGGTATGAGCTACGACGATTATTCGCCGGCCTACCAGCTTGGCGCGCAGACGCGACTGGAATCGCCGGAGTCGAGCTTCGACGAACTGGAAGACGATATCGCGGCTCAGTACGATGAAGTGCGCGGTGAATCGCGTCTGGAATGGGAGCAGGCGCGGCATGCTGCGCGGGCGTCCTGGGAGACAAAGTATTTCTAGGCGAGTACTGCGATGACTGCCCGGAATAATGTGGCGCCTTCGCGAGAGCCGAATGAAGCAGAAAGAACTCCCGCCTCGTCATTCCCGCGAAGGCGGGAATCCACTTCTACGTGAGGCCTGTGCCATCGAGTGGATTCCCGCCTTCGCGGGAATGACGAAAATTGGGGCTTAGCGACTCAAGTTTGGGAGCGCCTAAACGCCACTGGATCCCGCCTGCACGGGAATGACAGATTTGTGGTTGGTTGCTTTGTAGCACTCGTCGTAAATGTATCGACTGTTGGCAATCCACCTTGGTACAGAGCAATTAGCGTGTGCTGCCGGCTGAGCCGGTTGCAGGAGCGGTGGGTGCGTTGGCGGGCATGTTGGAAGGTGTGTTGGCAGGTGCGTTGCCAGGCGCAGTGCTGCGAGGCTGGTTGGGTGCGGGGCGGTTGATCGTTGATCGATTGGTCGCGGGTGGAGGGCTGGTGCCGAACGAGCTGCCGGCAGAACTGGTGTTTGACGAATTCAGCGAGCTGGATGCGCTGCTGGCTGTGTTGCTAGCTGAGTTGTCAGCTGGAGTGCCAGCTGAGGTGCCAGATGGGGCCGCGCCGCTGGACTGCGCGCTGGAGTTGGCTTCCTTGGCACCTGTGCCATAGATGAGTATCGGCGAAACGTTTCCACCCGGGTTGCCGCCGCTGTTGCCACCGGTACCGGTTTGCGCCCAGCCTGCGCCCACAGCACAGCAGCTAATCGCGATGAGGCCGTGCGCGATGATGTTCTTCATGATTCTCTCCTCTGGATGTGATCGATGCGCGTTCGGTAGTGCAAAGACTCTGATCAATGCGCCGCAACCTGTATGCCTGAAGAGGCGTATCGCGGGCCGCACTGACGACGAGGGCAGGAACAGCGTTTGCAGCTTGAAGAATGAGGCCGCCAGCTATGCGGCAGCCTCACTTTGTTTGAAAGGAGCTTCACATGGCACTGAACCAGAAAGCACCAGGCGGCGCTACGACAGGGCACAAGGAGAATTCGCGCTCACACACCGGCAATCAGCACAACGCTGCCGAGAACGGCAAGTTGCAGTCGCGTGTGCGTAGCAGCGAATCTTCCAGTCAGAACCTGGCCGGAAGAGATATGCGCGCAACGGAGCGTGCAAAGGAGGGTGCAAGAAACGCGGGCACCAGACAGAAGAAGGAGGGCTGATATGTCAGACGGATTTTCGACACAGCGCGGCGCGGGTGAGCCGGGCACGCCGGGCAAGGGCAGCGAAGTGCCGCTGAATTCGGATCGCGCACTCAAGCCCGGCGAGAAGGCCGGGCAGTCGGGCAGCCAGCAAGGCAAGCGGCCGAAGCCTGAGTCGCCGGGTGGCGCGGGCGATTTAAAACGCACCGGTTGAGGTAATGCCGTTCGGGTAGGCGTGGAAAGCGCAAACATCGCCATCCAGGCCCGACATTTGCCGGGATGGCGGCTTTCTTTGTGAGCACGCGATGCACCTGCACAGAATCCGTTCGTGCTGAGCGTAGCGCAGCGAAGTCGAAGCATTGGATAGCGTGCCCACACTTCGACTTCGCTGCGCTACGCTCAGTGCGAACGGGTGGGGAAAAGTCAGTGACAACCCTCACACGCCTCACTCCCGCGAAGGCGGGAATCCAGAGACTCTTTTCTGAGAGCACGAAGGCCACTGGATCCCGCCTTCGCGGGAATGACGGATGGATGAGTCGCGCCGAGGTGCCCACGCTTCCAAAGGTATGCGTTTTGCACCTGGCGCTTCAAACTCCGAACTTTAGAACACCTTGGCTGTCACCTTATGCGTCCGCCTTGCGCAGCATTTTCACTATTTCGGCCAGGCGATAGGGCTTGTTGATGAAGTTGAATGTGGCGAATGGGGCGGTCGTGGAGCTCACGGCCGGTGCAGGGTAGCCCGAAGCCAGGAGGATCTTGATGGCGGGAACGAGTTCGCGCGCACGCTGGCCAAGCGCGATGCCGTCCATTCCCGGCATCAACACATCCGAGAACAGCACGTCGATGTCCGGCGTCCGCTGCAATATCTTCAGGGCATCCGCGCCATTGCTGGCCGACAGCACGTCGTATCCCATTGTCCTGAAGAGTTCGACCGCCATGTCGAGCACCTCCGGCTCATCGTCGACCACCAAAGCCTTGTCGTTGCCGGCGTTGGTTTCCGTCGAAGCCGTGTCAGCGTCGTCGTGCTCGCCGAGTGCCGGCAAGTACAGGGAAATCGATGTTCCTTTGCCGACTTCCGTTTCCAGCTCCATGTCGCCGCCGGATTGCTGAATGAGACCGTAAACCTGGCTCAGGCCCAGACCCGTGCCCCGGCCGGGGCCTTTTGTGGTGAAGAACGGCTCCGTGGCCCTGGTTGCTGTCTCAGGAGACATTCCCGTGCCGGTATCCCTGACAGTCACCCTGACAAATTGCCCGGCCGGCAGCGTACCGACCTGGTGATGATCGAGCTGGACGTTGCCGGTCTGCACGATCAGCGTGCCGCCTTGTGGCATGGCATCGCATGCGTTGGTGACGAGGTTCAAAAGCGCGGCTTCGAATTGTGTGACGTCGATCAACACAGGGCGCAGATTTGCCTCGAGCTTGATCTCGAACCGGGTCGTTTCACTGCTCGCACGGCGCAACACGGCCTCGAAGCTGCCGATCACGCGGTTCAGATTGTATTTTTCCTGTTGCAGGGGTTGCTGGCGCGCGAACGACAGGAGCTGCTGGGTCAGGGTTGCACCGCGTTTGGCCGCTCGCTGCATGCTTGCGATGGTCTTCGTGGCCGAGGGCGTCTTCACTTCCCTGGAGAGCAGCTCCAGCCCGGTAACGACTACGCCGAGCAGGTTGTTGAAGTCGTGGGCGACACCACCGGTAAGCTTGCCGAGGGCCTCAAGCTTTTGCGAATGGAACAGTGCTTCCTTGGTGCGCTCCAGCGCAACTGCAGCGTCCCGCTTTTCGGTGATGTCACGCGTAATCTTGGCGAAGCCGATCAGCTCGCCCATGTCGCTGTGGATCGCATCGATCACCACATGCGCCCAGAAGCGCACGCCATCCTTGCGAACGCGCCAGCCTTCGCTCTCGAAACGGCCGTCGGCGAGGGCTGTTTCAAGGGCTTTCATCGGCAGGCCGCCGGCACGGTCTTCTTCGGTATAGAAGCGTGAGAAATGCGTGCCGATAATCTCACTTTCGGCGTAGCCCTTGATGCGCTCGGCCCCGGCATTCCATTCCGTCACGATACCATCGGGCGAGAGCATGTAAATGGCATAGTCCGTGACGCCCTTGACCAGCAGGCGAAAGCGCTCTTCACTGGCATGCAGTGCTTCCTGCGCACGCTTGCGCTCGGTGATGTCGCGCGTGATCTTGGCGAAACCCATCAGCGTGCCGTCTTCCGCACGGATCGGATCGATGACCACGCTGGCCCAGAAACGCGTGCCATCCTTGCGAACGCGCCAGCCTTCGTCGTCGAACTTGCCTTCGGTCAGCGCGGTATGCAGGGCCCTGGCCGGCAGGCCGGAGGCCTTGTCTTCGTCCGTGTAAAAACGGGAAAAGTGCTTGCCGATGATTTCATCTGCCCTATAGCCCTTGAAGCGCTGCGCGCCTGCATTCCAGCTATTGACGTAGCCCTCCGGCGAAAGCATGTATATCGCATAATCGACGACGCCTGCGACAAACAGCAGGCTTTGCGCGTCCATGACTCCGGAGGGTTTACTCTTTGGTGGCGTTGTCATTCTATTTTGCCGGGCAAGTAGGTGCGGACTCTCAGTGCGAACTCTCCAAGCGGACATTCTACGACGGCGGCCGGGTTTGCCCCATTCATATAGCTCATTCGGGCATGGATGCTTTGCTCAAAACGAACAGACTTGCCAGGAAAAATGGCTACCCGGGGTAGCCATGTTCTTTTCACCGGATGCGCAGCACTCCTAACGTGCCTTGCGCGCGGGCCGGTCGAACAGGGCGCGCAACTCGTCCTTGGCTGCTTCGAGCCTATGATGTTGTGCCTCCGACAACTTGTCGCCGGCGCGATTGATGTAGAAAGTCAGCATCGACATTGCCGAGCGGTACGGGCTGCTCTTGCGCCGGTCGCTGTGCTCGGCCGATTGCTTCAGCGACAGGGCAATCTTCTTCGGGTCGGCCTCGGCGAAGACGCCTTCCTTGAGGTCGAGCGCATCGCTGTGTTCGGTTACGTCCTGCGACCATTTCCTTGTCTTGTGTTGTGCCATGATTCAATCTCCTGTGCCTGAATTTAATGCCATAGGCATGGTGAAGCAGTGCCGCCAGCGATGAATCCGGGACGAATCCTGGACGAAGCATCGGGCAGGAAAACGCTGCACCGCCATGCGGAATAGTGAGCAATCGATGTTCCCGTTCATACGGAATGGCATTTGCTGCAGTTGTGGAGACTGAAAGGAGTTGTCATGAATACGCTTTTTGAAGCAGTCGAGCCGACTCGTGCGGCAGTCGATGCCATGGTCGGCGCTGCAGTCCTCGAATTCGGCACCGGCTGGTGCGGTCATTGCCGTGCGGCGCAGCCGCTGATTGCCGAGGCTTTTGCCGCGCATCCCGGTGTGCGTCATCTGCGCATCGAAGATGGCAAGGGGCGACGCCTCGGCCGTTCGTTTGCCGTGAAGCTGTGGCCGACGCTGATCTTCCTGCGCGATGGCAAGGAGATCGCGCGCCTGGTGCGGCCCGGGGATTCCGCAGAAATCGAGCGCAATCTTTCGCTCACCGATACGGCCTGAGTCTGCGCGCGGCTTGCCGGCGGGGGCTCTGCCAAAAGGCAAGTCATTCCCGCGAAAGCGGGAATCCACTTCTACGTGAGACCTGTGCTATCGAGTGGATTCCCGCTTTCGCGGGAATGACGAAAACCGGGGCTCTGCAAGTCAAGTATGTAATTCCCGAAACAAAGGAATCCCGGTGGAGAAATCTCGATGAAGAAATCTCAGCTGCCGACTGAGCGACGCACGACGCGCGCAAAGCTGAGGCCCTGGACCAGGATGGAGAACACCACGACGCAATAGGTCAGGGCCACCAGCGTGCCGCGCGACGGTCCGGCAGGCAGCGACAGCGCGAGCGCCACCGATATGCCGCCGCGCAAGCCGCTCCAGGCGAGCACGCGCCACGAACCGGGTGGCAGATTGATGAAGCGGCCGAGCATCGCCACTGGCAGGCCCACGCTCAGCAAGCGCGCCAGCAAGGTGACCAGGATGGCGATGGCGCCGGCCAGCAGGAGCTGTGCGGGAAAGGCGATGATCAGCGCCTCCATGCCGATCAGCACGAACAGGACGGCATTGAGGATCTCGTCGAGCAACCCCCAGAACATGTCGATGTAGGCGCGCGAGGTTGGGGTCATCGCCTCGTCGCGCCCGCGGTTGCCGATCATCAGGCCCGCCACCACCATGGCCAGCGGGCCGGAAACGTGAAGATAGCTGGTCAGGGCGTAGCCGCCGGTGACCGCCGCCAGCGTCAGCATCACTTCCACCTTGTACTCATTGGTGCTCCTGAGCATGCGGTAGGTGACATAGCCCAGCACCCAGCCGAACAGCAGGCCGCCGCCCGCCTCGCGGATCAGCGTATGCACCGCATCGCCGGTGGCAGGCATGTCGCCGCTTATCGCCATGCCGACCAGTAGCGAAAATATGACAATGCCAACACCGTCGTTGAACAGGGACTCGCCGGTGATGACGGTTTCAAGATCTTTCGGTGCGCTCGCCGATTTGAGAATGCCGATGACCGCCACCGGGTCGGTGGGCGAAATGAGCGCGCCGAATACGAAGCATTCGAGCAGCGACAGGCGCAGATCAACAATGCTCACCGCAAACCAGAGGGCAATGCCGACGAGAAATGTCGAGAGCAGCGTGCCAAGCAGCGCCAGTGCGCCGATCTGCCAGCGAAACGCCTTGAGTTCGTGCAGCTTCACCCGCAATGCGGCGGCGAACAGCAGCACCGACAGCATGCCCTGCAGCAGCACCTCGCTGAAATCGATCGAGGCGACAAAGTTCTCCTGCGCCACACGCAGATCGTGCGCCATATCCAGCGTATCGAGGCCGATGAGCACCAGCGAAAGCGCGAGGGCACTCGCCATGACGCCGATGGCCATCGGCAGGCCGAAGAAGCGATGGTTGACGTAGGCGAGCAGGGCAGTAATGACGATGCAGACGGCAGCGATATCGAACATGGTGAGGTAAGTAGTGGCTGGTCCCGGGAAGGTGTGTCCCGAACGGTGTATGAGGCGCAATGACGGGCACGCTGCATGTAACGAGAGAGACACTTGCCGCCCGGTTGAAGTTCGCGCCCCTGTTCTTACCCGTTCGCTCCGTGTGGGATATGGCGCTCTGAAAACTCTACTGGCAGTAACGCTTGCCCCTAGTGCTTCATCTCGAATTGAAAAACCCATAAACGCCAAATTCGCCATAACCGGTGCAATCATCAAATTCGCATAGTCACAACGCATAAACCGCCCATCCGGACACGTTCGATTCAGCGTCCACTCCATTAGAATGTGCGCTCGTGATCGTCCGCTGTCGAACCCTTTGGCGTTTTAGCACCCATGAATTTCCCCTCATTGCCCAGCTCTCTGGGCGCGGCCTTGCCCAGCCGTTCGGACTTCCTCAAAGCCTTCACCCAGAGCGCCCGCTTGCTCAGCCTCACCACCGCGCTGCCCGATGCAGCGCTGGTAGTCGAACACATCAACGGCTACGAAGCACTTTCCGATTGCTACCGCTTCGAGATCACCTGTCTGTCCTCATCGG
>JAQGMG010000022.1 GCA_028292485.1 Rhodocyclales bacterium
ACAGACGGAAACTGCAGCTCTACGGCGCTGCAAAATCGACCCGCTTCGGGGTCATGCTGGGGACGATGCTACTAGTCACTTGCCGCAACGCGTATTGATGCGTCGCACAAGGCTGCGCATGATTCCATATAACGCCTTTATTTACAAGCACTTTTGCCCGTCGACAACGGTTTCTTGCAATTTGGCGCGATGAGGATCGGATGAAAAAATGCCCATCTTCCTAGCGAAAGACGGGCATCCCACTTCGGCGTTACCAGCGACTTATTTGAGTTTCACGACAGCTGCAGAGGCGGGCGGTACGGTAATGGTGAAGCTTTGACCAGTGCCATGCGGCACAGCGCCTGGCGCGCCGCTCCAGGTTCCATCACCCAGGATCGCTGCGCCTCCCAGCGTCATGCCGGTCTTGGCGGCAATGTTGTTGGCCGGGGCTTGCATCAACCACACCTGCCCCGCGGCGTAGATTGCCCCCGGATTGATTGTCACCTTGGCGTTCGACGCACCGCTGCCGAAACTCTTGTTGATCAGGGTGACGTAGAGACTGCCGTCCGACCCGAGCACGCCGTAGGCGTTCATGTCGAGACTGCCACTGCTCAGTTGCACGGGCACGACTCTGCCGTGGCCGCCAAGATCGAAGGCCTTCATGCCATAGGCAACAGGGCGGGCCGTATAAGTGCTGCTGCGCACTGCCGGCGTGATGGCCGTGTAGAAGTTGGGCTTGTCCACCGTGTTCTGACCGGAATGAACATTCACGCCCAGCGCCGATCTGGTCGCCCACCAATGCATGTAGTCGAGCATCCACAGGCTGGCTGTATAGGTGTCGCTTACCTCTTCCTTGCCACCGCTCGCCAGGCTGTTGGTTTCTTCGAGGCGGTAGCGCAGATTCTGGCCCGTCACGGCAGGTACGAACTTGTCATAGAAAGCACTGTACTTGGCATGCATGGTCGCCGTGTTGAGCATTTCAGCGCGCTTGGCTACAACGTCGGTCACGCTGTTGCGATCTCCGGCTGGATACCAGTGCTGGCTCACAAACTTGATGTCGCCGCGTAAAGCATATGCCTTCGCAAAATTCCCCGGAAAGGTCGAGACCGCACCACTTGTAGCCGACGGCCCGGTGTAACGCGCCTTGGTGCCGTTGGGTTGCTTGGCAATGTCGGCCAGAACCTTGTCAATCAGCCCCTTGTAAACGCTCCAGGTCATGCTGCTGTCTGGCTCGTTGGCCAGTTCGAAGGCCTGCAGCACGTCGGAATGATCGCGCAGGATGGTGCTGGCTATTGCCACTTGCTGTGGCTCATTGTTGGGGTTTGCGCCCACCCCGGTGCTGGTTTTGGTGCGCAGATTGAAGATCACGCTGATACCCGCCGTGCGTGCGAAATTGAACAGGCCCGTACGATCGGCATCTGTCGGATTGACGTCGAAAAGCTCCGAGGAATTGCCGCCGACGCGAATGCTCTTGACGCCCAGAGTGCGGAACATGGTGAGCAAAGGTGTGTTCGATTGGGTCAGGAAATGACCGCCAGCAGCGTCGGGAAGGAGGATGCGGCCTTCATAGCTGATGCCCACAAAGTCGGCGGGAATGGTGACGCCCGGCGACTGCGGGCTCAAGGTAACCGACACCACAGTATCTGCGCCGTGGGCAAATCCCATGCTGAGCGCACCCGAGACGACGAGCACAGCGGTCTTGACGATGAGACGTTTTCTATTCATGACTCCCCCATGTTTGCATTGCCGTTTGTTTTTATTGCGCTGAACTGCGTCCTGTGCGGATCACGCAGCGCGGACTGACGGTTCGAGCTTCGCCCCATACCACCGCAACTGGTTTGAAACAGAAGCGTGTTCGATGTCGAAAACCGAACCGGCGGTGGATTTTCGCCGATCGACGGTGCGTCGCAACATAGGTAACCCCTAGGTAAGCCGAAATTAATTTCTGCGAGCGATGCGCGGCAATTTGCGCGTGCAGGAACGGCGACACGCATTGCTGCATGAAGCGGCAGCTCGCAGAGCGGGAGATGCTGCGAAAGCGTCGGGCCCAGGTCCGTAAGTCTCGAAGAAAAAACGGCCGCCTCAGAATCAGGTGGCCGTAGAGAATGCCTTGCACACGGCGGCTTATGCGCAAGACCCTGCGTTTGAAACGGTCGGCGTCATGCCGGCCGTTTCCTTCAGGCCTCGAGGGCCTGCACTTTTACCGCTTCAAACTTGCCATCACGATAGTCCTGCAGCGTCTGCTGGATCTCCTCCGCAGTGTTCATCACGAAGGGGCCATACTGCGCAATCGGCTCGTTGAGTGGTCTGCCGGCAACGAGGATGACGCGCGTGGGTACGATAGCCGCCATGGCAATGCCATCAGCCTCATCATTTGACAGAATCGCCATGTGCCGGTCCGGCACTGCCTTACCATTGGCCCCAGTTCCCCCCTCAACTCCCACCTCATTTCCCACAATGGCTTCACCGCGATAGGTATAGAGGAAAGCGTTGTGACCAACAGGAAGCTTCTGGCTGAAACGCCCGCCCGCAGGCAGATGCACATCCAGATACAGCGGCTCGGTGTCGGGTCGCGTCACCGCGCCTTTCACGCCGTGGCTCTCGCCCGCAATCACGCGCACCGTCACGCCACCTTCCGTGCTGAACTCCGGAATATGCTCGGTGGGTATATCGCGATAGAACGGTGCGATCATCTTGTTCTTCGCCGGCAGGTTCAGCCATAGCTGGAAGCCCTCCATCAAGCCGTCTTCCTGCTCCGGCAGTTCTGAATGGATCAGCCCGCTGCCCGCCGTCATCCACTGGGCACCACCGGGGCCCAGCAGACCGTGGTTGCCCGTGTTGTCGTGATGACGCATGCGCCCGGCCAGCATGTAGGTGACCGTCTCGAAACCACGATGCGGGTGATCGGGAAAACCGCCCATGTAGTCTTCCGGATTTTCGTTACGAAATGCATCCAGCATCAGGAACGGGTCGAGGCGGCGCTGCAGATTCTGCGTCAGCACACGTGTCAGCTTGACGCCGGCACCATCGGATGTGGGCTGCCCTTGCACAAGCCGCTCAACGACGCGCGAGCGCATCACATTTGTTTGAGGTGCATTCATGCTGTTCTCCTTTCCTTTCATTGGTCTGCCTGAAAACGTACCTGCGCCTATCGCGCTTGCCACGACCGATCTCTCGCGTCCATCAGGCAGCAATCGCCTTGATATCGCGACGCGCATCGGCCAGAGCACGCTGTGCAGCTTCCTCGCCCATCGCCAGCCCCTCAGCATAGATGAACTCCACGTCCGTCATGCCGAGGAAACCCAGCACGGTGCGCAGATAAGGCACTTGCGAATCGGCTGGTGTGTCGCGATACAGGCCGCCGCGCGCCAGCACCACGTAAACCTTTTTGCCGGTCAGCAAGCCTTGTGGCCCCTTCTCGGTATAAGTGAAGGTTACCCGTGCGCGCGAGATTGCGTCGATCCACGCTTTCAGCTGTACCGGCACGCCGAAGTTGTACATCGGCACACCGATCACGACTACCTCAGCAGCCTGGATTTCAGCAATCGCCGCATCGTCGATCGCCACACGCGCAGCCTGTTCCGGCGTGCGTTGCTCTGCTGGCGTAAACAGCGCGCCAAGCGCTTCTTCATCGAGCACCGGGATCGGCTGGCGCGCAAGATCGCGCACAACCAGGTTGGCATCGGGATGCGCATCAAGCAAATGCACGACGACTTCACCGGAAAGGTGGGTGGATTGCGAGCCCTCGCTACGTGCGCTGGCATTGATCTGCAGAATGTTCATGATCGTTCTCCTGAGTGAATGACGCGGTGTGTAACTGCAACCGCCATGAACAGACTCTAGACGCGTTGAATATGAGACAGAAGACCTCAAACTGGATTACATTGTTCCATCAACGCAACAATAGGAGGCCTCATGGAACTGGACGCCAACGACCTGATGCTGTTCGCTCACGTGGCTGAAGCCGGCAGCTTTTCACGCGCAGCAGAGCAAGTCGGCCTGCCCAAATCGACCGTATCGCGACGCATCGCCGCACTCGAAACCCGTCTCGGCGAGCGCCTCCTCGCGCGCAGCACGCGCAGACTGGCGCTCACCGAATTCGGTCATGGCATCTTCGAACATGCGCGGCGACTGCAGGAGGAAACCGAAGCGGCCCTCGCATTTGCACAGCATCGCCAGGTCACACCACGGGGCCGACTGCGTGTGTCCATGCCGCCCGGTTTCTCGGACAAATTGATCCTCAGTACCTTCTTCTTGCAGTTCTGTTCGGACTATCCGGAAGTACGGCTCGAGCTCGATCTCTCACCACGCCGTGTCGATCTGCTGTCTGAACAATTCGATCTGGCCATCCGTATTGCGCCGAGCTTGCCCGACGACGCCACGCTTATCGCACGGCGCCTTGCCGACATGCCGAACGCGCTGTACGCCAGCCCGGCCTATCTCAACCGCTACGGTCGACCGCAAGCACCTGATGATTTACTCAAGCATACCGGCCTGCACCTGATCGGCAGCAATGGCGAAGCTGCGCCTTGGCGCCTGCAACGCGAAGGGGAAATATGGGAAGGGCTGCCCGACGGGCCGCTTGCTTCGAATGCCGTGGAGCTGATCATGCAGATGACTGCTCACGGGCTTGGCATTTCCCTGTTCACCGAGCGCTTCGCGCAACCCGCCGTCGAAGCAGCCTATCTCGAACGCGTCTTGCCGGAATGGGCCGGTCCGCCCGTCACAGTGTGGGCCGTGATGCCGGGCCGCAAGCTGATGCCAACGCGCACCCGGGTCTTCCTCGACGCGCTCATCGCCGCCCTGCTCGCCTGCTCCGAAGCAGAACGCGACAATACGCAACGACTGCTGGCGGGGTCCTCAAGCTCCCTGCCAGGCTACCCGGTTCCGGCGCACGCCCTAACCAGCCGCTGAAAATACCGCATCAGCACTAACAGACCGACTGGCACAACGTTCAAATATCGATAAAAAACGTGGATAAAGAACGCACGTTTCAGACCGTTAGTTGTCGAAGACTGCACGCAGACATCAGGCTTGCATCGCAATGCCGCACCGCGACAAAGGCAAGGCACTTTTCTCACGTGCTCAAACCGGCGCTAAGATGGCGCGGCTGCAAGAAAGCAACCCGGCAATGACCGGTGTTGCGGAAGCGAAGCGGGGGATACTCAACGTGTCAGATTGAATCCAATAACCAGGAGCTTGAACATGATTTTTGCAGGAACCCTCAGCACGCAGACATGGCATGGCGTTGCCAGACTGGCCGCTCTTGCGGCCTTGTGTCTCGGTGTCCAGGCATGTGCCTCGAACGCAGGCAAGGACAGCGCAAAGCCTGCTGCGACCGCAACCAAGGACAGCGTAAAACCTGCTGCACCCGTCAGCACACCCGGTGGATCAGTCACCTCTGCCAAATCGATCGAAACCGCAACGGTGCGCGACCCTAACGCCTCGTTCATCGACGTCAAGGCACGTCAAGCCTTTCTGAAGAATGGCAAGAAAGACGCAAAGCTGCTTGCTTCCCTGCCGCAGGAATTCGACTGCACGACCGCCAAAACGGTAGATCCCCAGCCTGGCCCGATGGTCATCCCGCCGCGTTACGCGGTTGGTAATCACGGCGACCTGCATCCGGACTACGAGAGAATCGTGGCCCTGTACCGTGATTTCGAAGACCAGGCAGGGAAGCTGAGCGCTTTGTATGTCTCTACAGCCAAGCCGGTCTATGCAACATGCCTGGTCGACCTTCTTGCCAAATGGGCCGACGGCGGCGCGCTGCTCAACTACGATCCTGTCAAACGCGGACAAGTCTGGTTCCAGACCGAGTGGTCCATTGGTGTAGCCGCGCAAGCCTACTCGCTTGTCATGACAGAGCCGACACTCGACGCCGCCAAGAAAGCTCGTGTGCTGGACTGGTTCAGTCGCGTGTCGAAAAAACAGATCAGCGTTCCCGGCGAGAAAGACGGCACCTGTTGTAACAACCATTCGTACTGGCGTGGCTTGCAGGCAACCATGATCGGCGTCATCACGAAAGACGATGAACTGTTCCGTTGGGGCCTTAATCGCTATGTCCAGGCTATCGGCGAAATCGCAGCGGACGGCAGCATGCCGCTGGAAATGGCGCGCCACGAGCAGGCTCTGCACTATCAGAACTATGCACTTGAGCCTATGACGATGATTGCCGAAATCGCATCACGGCAAGGTATCGACCTGTACGCTTATCAGGTCAATGGTCGAGACTTTCATACCGCAGTGGCCTTCCTCGCTGCTGCCCTGAAGGACGATGCCGTGATTGCAAAATACGCCTCGGAGAAACAGGACAAGCGCGCATTCGCACCAGGCCGTGGCGACATGGGCTGGACCGAGTTTTATCAGGCGCGCTTCAAGAAAGATCCACTGGGATTCCTTGAACAGCCCATCTACTACCCGCGCAACGGTGGCGCCATCACCATGCTGGTCTACACACCGAAGTAAATATCGGACCGTATGAAGTAACGAAAAAGCCCGGCTGGAACCGGGCTTTTTTTTGTGATAACCGCTGCCGTCCGAATCGAAACCGTTCTCAAATAATCGTAGGGCGGAGTGCCAACTCCGCCGTCCCGGCACCATCAAGTGGATACGGCGGAGTTGGCACTCCGCCCTACGGGACTACTCCTTCGCCAACGCAAGCTCCACAATATCCTGCCCGAGAAAATCCGCCAGCACTTCGACGACCACCCCATGGTCTTCGCGATGCGGCAGGCCCGAAACGACGATGGTCCCCACACAGCCGCTGCCGCGCAAACGCACCGGAAAGCCACCGCCCGACAAGGCACAATCGGCCGCACTCAGACCAAAGCGATCCGCCAGCGTATGACCGTTCTTCTGCATCTGCAAAGCGAAGGCATACGAGCTCTTGTGAAAGCGCGTCACCACATTGCGCTTGCGACGAATCCAGTCAACGTTGTCAGGCGTGGTGCCTGGCATCGCGTAGAAGAACAACGGATGCCCCGCCAGAGCAATATCAATCGCCACCTTGGCACCACGCTTCTCGACCAGTGCCTTCACGCGCATACCGATATCGAGTGCGGTAACCGAATTGAAGCTGTCGAATTGCAGGCGCTCCTCCTGTAACGCGAGGCGCAGCAGATCGTCGTCCAGTGCCATGTGGTTCTCCGTATGCTTTTTTGCAAGATTCAGTTTAGCGTGCGCAGGCCACTCGCGACACTGCGCGATTGCTCTGGGTTAAAGCGTAAAGCTGAAGTCATCGATCAACGCACCCGGCGTGCGCGAGCCGCCCAGCGCGCGACGATAGTACGTATCGACGGCCGGATCGATCTCGGCATGGCTGGTCAGCGCCATCAGCTTGCTGCCCAGGGCGCTGTACAGGCTCTCGTCCCAGCGCAGGTCCCTGATCGGCCCGACGATCTCGCCTTCCTCCACCCAGAAGCAGGCGTAACGCGTCATGCCTGTCACGCGCGCCGACACCGGATCACTCCAGTTCAGATAATGCAGATTGGATAGATAGAGTCCTGTGCCCAATGCTTGCAGCACATCCTGCTCCGCCAGCGTGCCGGCCCTCACATCCATGGCCCGCGGGCCTTCGCCCTCCGAAGCACCATTCGCCATCAGGCCGTACTCCTTCGCCGTGCGCGAGCTCACCAGCAGCGTCTTGAGCTCTCCCTTTTCAATCAGCGGCAGGCGCGTGGCCGACACCTCGCCGAGATCATTGAAGCGCGGCGTAAGACCCAACGCGAAATTCTCGTCGATGCTCAATAGCGGCGACAAGCGCGCCTCATTTTCGGCCAGCTTCTTGAAGGGGCTGCGGCCCTGCTTCCACGCCGAAGCTGACAATGCACCCCAGCCGAGCATGCCCAGCAAATCGGAGAAAGCGCGCGGTGCGAGATAGGTGCGATACGCGCCTGGCTTCACGTCCTGCTGCGGCTTGGCTAGCAAGGCAAGCAATGTCCTGGTGCGCGCCAGATTGCTCGCCCACTCCACAGCGCTCCAGCGCGCGCCGGCATAGCAACCCTTTGCCGCCTGCGGCCCCTTGTAGATCGAGTAGTCCAGGAAGAACGTCTCCGTCGCAAACCAGTGGCGCTGACCTTTCGAATTGCAGTTACCGCGAATGACAATGCCGCTTGCATATAGCCCAGCCAGATCGCAGCCCGCAGCGGGTGCCACCACGGCGGCGACAACATCCTGCGCCGCCAGCAAAGCGCCTCTGAATTCCTCGCTGCTCGTCCCGTTGTTTTCAATCGGCACCTGGTTGGGGTCCAGCGGCAACACGGCAACCTCATCGCGGCATTGTGCAAGCAGATGCATCAGCGCCAACCGGTCCGCGTCCATATTGCCGCCCAGCGAGCGACTTTTCTCGACGGTGCGGCGATTACTTTGCAAACGCAGGGAAATGCCGATCTGCTCGACATCGGTGTTCTGCCGCACACGATTGCTGTTGAAGCGCACGAACAGTGACTCTTCGGCCGCCACGTTGATCGTCAACTCTTCGCCTGCGTTCAACTGCGCCAGCACATATGCCGAAAGCACATCGAAGTGCTCGCGCAGGCGGTTGATGAAATCCTCTTGCAGGACAGCGGCGCTCATGACTGGCCTCCGAACACGTCCACATCGCGGAAGAGACACGGCGGCGAGGCGTGACCCACACGAATGATCTGGCTTGGCTCGCCCTTGCCACAGAAAGACGTGCCATGCGTCTCCGCCGCGCTGCCGACACCGGCCAGCCGGTTCCAGAAGTCCACCGTCACGCCACGGTAGTTCGGATTGCGTACGAGCTTACCGAGCACACCGTTCTCGATCAATTGCCCGTGCTCGCAACCAAACTGGAACTTGTTGCGGTAGTCATCAATCGACCACGAACGATTGGTACGCATCAACACGCCATGCTCGACCTGAGCAATCAACTCATCGAGCGAAGACGTGCCTGGTTCGAGGTTGATATTTGCCATACGATCAATCGGCGCGCGGTTCCACGATGCCGAGCGAAAATTGGCAACACCCGGCAAGCCCGAGCGTACCTGCGATTCGAGCGAGCCGAGGCCGCGTCTGAGCACACCATTTTCGATCAGCATCTCGCGCGTCGCGCGATTGCCACCATCGTCGAAATCGTAGCTCGCCAGCTCATGCGCACGGCCCGGGTCGAACGCCACATTCATGAGCGACGAGCCATATTGCAGGCGACCGAAATCCTCCTGCTTCACGAAGCTCCAGCCGGCGTAGTTGCGCTCGTCCCCGAGGATGCGATCCAGCTCCAGCGGATGACCGATCGATTCGTGAATCTGCAACATCATCTGGTCGGGCATCAGCACCAGATCCATGTGGCCCGACGGGCAATTATCAGCGGCCAGCAAATCCAGCGCCTCGCGCGCTACGCGTTCGGCATTTTCTCGAAAAGCCGCACGATCAAACGCCTCACTACCGAACTGGCCGGTGCGCGACCAACTGCGTGTCTGCGACTCCAGCCCCTCGGCTGCCGTCGCCGCAAGCGTGATATCGAGCATGTCGAAGCTCTGCCGCGTCTCCGAACCATTCGACGAGAAATAATCGATCTGCGTCTGCACCAGCATCGCCCGGGCACTACGATTGACGAGCCGATCCGACAGGCTCATGGCCCGTGAGGCCGCCATCAGGCAATCGGTAATCTCGACCACGCTCAATGCATCGAGATCGCGTCGGCGCGCACTGCGATAAACACCCGTCGTACGCGGCCGCTGGCCTGGCGTAAAGCTGTGCACCTTGTGCTGGCTCGTTGCACGCGTCGTCGTAATCGCCCGATCAAAAGCGCGCTGCAAACCCGAGAGACTCAAATCGGCCGTCGCTGCATAGCCAAAATGCCCATCGACGAGAACCTCGCACATCGCCCCTTCTTCCAGCGAACTCTCGTTGCTCTCGGGCTTGTCGTTACGCACCGCGCGGTGCGTGGCGGTTTCGCTGGAATAGCGGATGGCGGCCCAATCAGAGAATTGGAGGGCGTGGTGGAGGGCTTGTTCGTGGGGAATGACTGTATCTGGCATACCTGGCTGCTATCGCACTGAACAATCGCTGATTTAAGCACGGATCGCGTGACAGCCGCGACCTTGATACCGGATGTAGATTGGTGCTGAGCGCAGCGAAGCCCGACACTTGATTGGCATGCATTAGGCGCTGATTGTCCCACGCAGGGAATACTCATTCCCGACCCAAGGGATTCTCATAAATTTCTGCATGCGTACACTGTGCTCATGGTGGCGGTGGAAAAAGCGATGTCCGCCCCCATCTAGCCAGATGGCACATTGCATAGCGCATCGCAGGAGAACGAAATGATCGAACGCAGACCCTTTGCAGAACTCGGTGGAGCAGACCATGGCTGGCTGAAGGCGAAGCACCATTTCTCCTTCGCTGAATACCATGACTCAGAGCGCGTTCACCACGGCGCACTGCGCGTGTGGAACGATGACGAGATTGCGGCGGGCACGGGCTTTCCACCGCACGGCCACGCCAACATGGAAATCATCACCTATGTACGGGAAGGGGCGATATCCCATCAGGATAATCAGGGCAATAGCGGCCGTACCGAAGCAGGCGATGTGCAGGTGATGAGCGCTGGCAGCGGTATTCGTCACGCGGAGTACAACCGCGAAGCGACGCCGACGAAGATCTTCCAGATCTGGATCATGCCGAACGAGCAGGGCGGCGAGCCGAGCTGGGGCGCCAAGCCTTTCCCGAAGGCTGAGCGCTCGGGCAGCTTCGCGGTACTGGCAAGCGGCTTCGACAGCGATGTGGATGCGCTGAAGATCCGCGCCGATGCAAGGGTTCTTGGCGTGACACTGAAGGCCGGGCAGACGGCGGAATACACGCTCGGCGCCGACCGGCGTGCTTACTTCGTGCCAGCTGCAGGTGAAGTGGAAGCGGATGGCATACGCATCGGCACTCGCGACGGTGCGGCCGTGCAGAATCAGGAAACGCTGAAGTTGACAGCACTCACGGACGCGGAGGTGATACTGGTCGACGTGGCTTGATAGTGCGCTGATCTGCCCAATGTATGGTTGAAGAGGGAGGTCCGTGGAGTCATATCACTCGTGATGCGGCTCCACTCCCATCCCGCGCAAGGAAAGGAGCCAGACATGCAACGCGTGAAAATATATGGCGCCGGGTGGTGCCCGTACTGCACACGCGCCGAACAGTTGCTCAAGCGCAAGGGCGTACAGGACATCGACAAGGTGAACGTCGATGAGTCGCCAGAAGAACGTCAGAAGATGATGGCGCTCACGGGGCGCCGCACGGTGCCGCAGATTTTCATCGGCGACCATCACGTGGGTGGCTTCGACGAGCTTGCAAGCCTGGAGCGCGCGCATGAACTGGATGCTCTTCTCGGCACGACTGAAAACCCGAGCCTTGCCTGAACAACTCGAGCGGCACGAAGTCAGGCGCCAAGCATGGAGCGCTCGCAAAAGCTGGATGGTTTGCTCGGCACGATGGAACCATCGAGCTCTGATTGGAAGAGATCATGCGCCTCCCCTGGATAGGTCGATCGCCTCTCCACCTGAAAACAAAAGGCCTGCAATTTTGCAGGCCTTTTTCTTGAGGCAGAAGCGCCTTGCGTTCATGGCGCCGCCATGAACGCTGGAGCGCGCCACTCGCGAGCCTCCGCAGTCGATGCCATCATGATGACGAGGGCGACCACGGCTGTGCTCGCCGCTGCGACGAACAAGCCCATGACGACCACCACCACTCTGCGTGCGGCCTTTCTGCTTCCTCTTTCCCTATACACGGCGCCCTCCTGCAATGCGGCCCGTTGCATCGCGGAGCGATCCGCTTTGCGATACCCGTTCATTGACGCTAGCCCGCTCGGCCCTGCACCCGACACCGAGCGGGGAAACAGCAACATGCGGCCTCGAAACGCCAAGGCGACCGACTCTGCCGCGAGCCAAGTTTGATTGAAATGGGCTACGCCGTCCGTGATGAATTTATCGAATCTGATAAATAATCAAAATCTGGCGGCAGCACACTGCCGCCGCCCCCCTTGTGACTATTGGCTCTACACTGCGAATCAAACGCGGGCTTCTACCTCAAGCACGCCTTCAACCCCCACCACTGAAGACCTATGAACATTCCCCCGCCCTCCGCAGTCAGCTTCAGACAGGCTTTTCTCTTCTGGCTGAAACTCGGCTTCATCAGCTTCGGCGGCCCGGCTGGCCAGATTTCGATCATGCATCAGGAGTTGGTGGAAAGACGGCGCTGGATCTCCGAGAAGCGCTTCCTGCATGCGCTCAATTACTGCATGGTGCTGCCGGGTCCCGAAGCACAGCAGCTCGCGACCTATATCGGCTGGCTGATGCACCGCACCTGGGGCGGTGTCGTGGCCGGCGCACTGTTCGTGTTGCCATCGCTACTGATACTAATTACTTTGTCATGGTTCTACATCGCCTTTGGCGAGGTGCCGCTGGTGGCTGGGCTGTTCTACGGCATCAAGCCGGCGGTAGCGGCCATCGTATTACAGGCGGCGCATCGCATCGGCTCACGCGCTTTGAAAAACAATGTGTTGTGGACCATCGCTGCCGCATCTTTCGTAGCAATCTTTGCGCTCAACGTCCCCTTCCCTGCCATCGTGGCCGTCGCCGCGTTAGTCGGTTACGTTGGCGGTCGTGCAATGCCGGAGAAGTTCAAGACCGGCGGCGGGCACGGCAAGGCTGACAAGGATTACGGCGTCGCGCTGATCGACGACGACACGCCCACACCTGCGCACGCGCGCTTCAGCTGGTTCGGTCTGGCGCGTGTGGCGGTTGTGGGTGCGATCCTGTGGGTGATACCCATGGCATTTCTCACGCTGCGCTATGGCTGGGACCATACGCTGACGCAGATGAGCTGGTTCTTTACGAAAGCAGCACTGCTGACGTTCGGCGGTGCATATGCCGTTCTGCCATATGTGTACCAGGGCGCCGTCGGCCACTATGGCTGGCTGACGCCGACGCAGATGATCGATGGGCTGGCGCTTGGCGAGACGACACCCGGGCCGCTGATCATGGTCGTGGCGTTCGTAGGCTTTGTCGGCGCCTATGTCAAAGCGGTATTCGGCCCGGACATGATGTTCCTGGCAGGGGCGGTGGCAGCGTCGCTCGTGACATGGTTCACCTTCCTGCCCTCGTTCCTGTTCATCCTCGCGGGTGGGCCGCTGGTGGAAACGACGCACAACGATCTGAAGTTCACCGCGCCGCTGACGGCAATTACGGCGGCAGTGGTCGGTGTGATCCTGAACCTCGCGCTGTTCTTCGGTTACCACGTGTTGTGGCCGAAAGGCTTTGGCGCGGATGGTGTGATCGGTGCGCTGCACCGGCTGGACTGGGTGTCGGCCTTGATAGCGCTGGCTGCAGCCGTGGCCCTGCTGCGCTTCAAATACAACGTCATACACGCGATCGGCGCCTGCGCGCTGATGGGCCTGTTGCTGAAAACACTGATAGTCTGAGAGGCGCGATCTTTTCGGAGCGTAGCCGGAATACTTGCACCATGCGTTCATGCTAACGCCATCGGCCCTACGGGCGGCTTACCGCAGAGGCGCAGAGGGCCGCAATGAAAATTCCAAGAGCGTGAAATTTTCCCTTCCGCGCAAACTGGCTTCCTGGACCTTGGGACGGGTTGAGTCGAGGATGTGCGTTCGAAGGAGTTTTCTCTGTGGCCCGCCGCACCGCATACGCGGGCATTGTTTTGTCATGACAGGAAATTTTTCAGCCATTACACTTCTCAATTTCTTGAGACCAAGAACTGACAGTCTATATGGCAAGAGTCAAAAAGATTCCTTATCACACGATGGAGCCCTCCATCCTTTCTAAGAAGGTATGGAAGGCCCACTATGGGCAACAGGGGTGCGTCCCCCTCAACACTCAACAGACCATTTCCCTTGATCGGCTTGCTCCTGGCGAACCTGCCCCACCAGCGAAACCTAAGCCACCAAAGCCCACTCGTAAGCAAATCAAGGCACAGCAAGCAGAACAGGCAAGACAGCAAGCCCTTGCTGAGAGCGCCAAAAAACAGGAACAAAAAGAACCCAAAAATAATGAACAAAAACCTAAATTCCTTGATGCTGAGGAATGCGAAAAACTCCCCATCTTTGACTTACAGGACATTCCTGACGCAATGCAAAAGATGGGCTGGACTGTCTCTGCCAAGCTCGCTAGAAGATGGTTCAGCAGTCCAAAGCATGTCTTTGACGGCAAGCCCACTTCTCTTCAGCCCCTTGATGATTCAATCATTACCCTTGATTGGACCCTGAAATTCGGTACTGTCAAGAATAAGTTCAACAAGCTTATTTCTGAAGATATTTATGAGAGTGGATCAATAGCTCTATTGAAGAAATACACAAACCGACAACTCAGCAAGACATTTGTCGAAGAAGACTCAACGAATCTTAGTTTCAATACGGCACCTTATTTGGCTGATATCAGGCAGTTCCACATTGATTGGCAATTCCAACTATCCAAGATCACAAGCTGGGATACGATGGATGGTTTACACCCCAATGACCTTACAGGATCGTTGGCAAATTTTAATTTATACGTTGCCATCGGAAATGTTGATATCGCAGCAGAAAAGTATTTTAAATACGACAAGGACAAAGGAACAAAATCTTACTGCATTGATTCAGTAGCAACGGTCACTCATGTTTATATCTATGCCAAAGACAACTATTCATTCATCGATGAGTACAGCTCATCACAGTATTTGGGGCATTGGAATAAAACCGGGGTTATCATTGCCGGAGATGCAATCATAAGTGAAATAACCAATTCGAAATATATCAATAGTGAACTTGGCAATCACAAGAAGATTGATTTTTTTGATATTATTCGAGGGAAAGACAAGCCTGTTGATTTGAGAAAAGGTTGGATCGGAAAATACAAAGTTCCTGATGTTTTCTTCCCTGTCTACAACAAAGACTATAACCAGTGGAGAGAAAAGCACAATCGCGGTGGCGATCTCATGATTTACTCAAAGCCAAAGTATTTGAAACTAAAAAAACCCATCAAGATCAAGCTGGAGGCGATATGCAGACCACCAGAGAAAATGTAAAGAAAGCCATCAAGAGAAGTCTTTTTATCGTTGCTTTTTCTTATGGATTAATATGCCTGTTTGTCTATATATTTCCGCCACAATACCACCGTTGCGAATTTTATGATGATCCTGGAACTCTGGATGGTGGAACAAAGGAAATAAACGGCAAAAAATATAGAATAAAAATGTGCGGAACCGGGGGCAATGACAATGGTACTGATGATGAAATAGAGCTTAAGGTATTGAGTTTAGATGGGGAGCTTCTAGTAAAGAGACATTTTGAAGTTGATTGGGCTTCTGCCAGCGCATTCCATCAACCACTTCAATACAACAAGAACGGCATCACCTACATTGACCAGCACCAAGAAGAAAGACAAATCAAAATCCCACCTGGGAAAATTGACTGGATACGCGCAAGACTTCCTTTCTTTAACTGAAATGGCAGCACCTAGAAGGCTGATGGCTTGCCCGCACTCAGCCTTTCGACAATTCCGCCGCGGGTGCGGCCTCGCTCAGGTGCCAGCGGTTCTTGCCGGAACGCTTGGCCACGTACATGGCAGCGTCGGCGCGCGTCAGCAGCGCGTCTGCCGAACGCTTGTCGAGCGGCATATGAACGGCGATGCCGATACTGGTGGACATCTGCATGCTGTGATCGCCGAGCTGGAATGGCGTTTGCATCGACGCGATGATCTTGTCGGCGAAGTTGCGTGCATCCTCTGCCGATGAAGTGAGCGATTCCAGCAGTATCGTGAATTCGTCACCGGCAAGACGCGCAACGGTGTCGGTCTGGCGCACACAGCCTTGCAGGCGCCTTGCGAACTGACGCAGCAGTTCATCCCCCATATCGTGGCCGATGGTGTCGTTGATCTTCTTGAAGCCGTCGAGGTCGAGGAACAGCAGACCGATGGCCTTGCTCCAGCGGTCCGCGCGCGCCATGGCCAGTGGCAAACGCTCGAGCAAGGCACGCCGGTTGGGCAGGCCAGTCAAGGTGTCTTCCAGCGCCTGGCGCTCGAGCCGCTGTTCTATCGCCTTGCGCTCGCTGATGTCATGCATCAGGCCGCTGATGACAAAGTCATCTCCGCGCTTGACGACCGAGGTAGTGACCTCTACGGGAAATTCGCTACCGTCGCGCCGCAATGCGATCAGTTCAATGCGCTGATTGGCTGCGCTGCCCTCTCTCGTCTCCAGGAAATGTGTGATGCCGGGGTGCTGCGCCTCAATGTGACGTCGCGGCATGATGGTCTCGTCCAGGGTCTTGCCCAGCACTTCATCGCGCGTCCAACCGAATATGCGTTCAGCCTCGCGGTTCCACGCCGTGATGTGGCCGGCGGCGTCGATGCTCACGTAAGCTTCGTTGACATTGCGCAGGATGTCGCTGAGTACCGCCTCGCTCGCTCGCGCGGCGTTCTCGGCCGTGGCCTGCTCGCCAAGCGCGCGGCCGAGATGGTCGTTGGCTTCCTGCAAGGCGAGCGTACGTTCGTCGACGCGCGCTTCCAGTGAAGCGTTGATGTCCCCCAACTCCCTGCTGTGGCGCTGCTCGGCAGCGACCATGTTGGCGACGGCCCGCGAGAGAACGAAGGCTTCGCGGTAGTCGTCGGCAAGGAGGATAGGTGCCTGCATGTCGCCAGCACCATGGCGGTCGGCGGCGCGCGCCAGCCCGGCCAGCGGCCGGGCAATACGCCACGCCAACAAATTCGCCATGATGAGCACGACGCCGAATATGCCGATGCTCACGGCCAGCAGACGCTTCTGCAGATCCAGAAATGCGGCAAAAGCGACCTCGTCGAGCTCGCGCGCCAGCACGATCCAGCCGAGGCCAGGATAGCGCTTATGCCCTTGTGTTCGGATATAGCTGGTGGCGTAGCGCTTGCCGTCCGGCCATTTCTCGAACAGGTAGCCTTGCTTGCCTGCTTTGGCGGCGGCAACGCTGACAAGTTGCAACTTGTCGCCATCACGCGTCGCCGGCCCCAGCAGCACGTCGCCATCCCGATTGAGTATCCACATCTCGACATTGAGGGATTTCTGGCGCGGATCGATCAAGGACAACTGCACGTTGCGCGCCCAGGCCCAGCTCAAATGGGTACCCACGACGCCCATCAGTTGGCCCTCCCGGTTCCGCAACGGCATGGCGATATCGACGAAACGCCGGGGCTCGTGCAACTCGGACAGTTTGTTTGTCGGCAGCACGATGTCATGAACATCCCCCACGAAAGGGCCTTTCAGCGCGCCCTTGAACCACGGCTCCGCGCTGATATCGGTGCCCTCCAGCAGGCCGCCAGTGGCGGCGACGACCTTGCCATCGGGCGTGGCCACGCCGATCCAGGCATAGTCCGTCACACTTTGCTTCAAGCGATCGATAACGGGCCGCGTGCGTAACGGGTCGATTCCCTCGGCGAAGACATTGGCATTCGCCAACCGGGAAATATCGTCATAGCGCTCCGACATGCCACGGTCGAGCGCATCGCGCATCTGCCACGCGATCTGGCTCAGCGACTCGCCAGCCTGGCGTTCGGCATACCCAGCGGCGAAACGATTGACGAGGAAAAGGAGCGGCACGACGATCAGAAGAACCGTCGCGACCACGCCCAGGTTAATCCAGGCGAATAAGCCGAGCCGCGGCTTCCTTTGCAGGTACTCGACACTCGTGGGGGAAGAATCTTGTGTCATCAAGCGACCTCACCACATATGAGCGCAGGCGCCGGACGAACGCCTTCGTAATATCGATAACGCATGAGTATATGGTGAAGCACCCATCAGAACACTGCGCCGCCCCAAATTGAACCGATTGCGGCGGGCACCGTTTGCGTGCCGTACGACCAGGTCAGCAGCGGCGCGCCGAGACCACGCCTTCGACTTCGCCGACCTGTTGCAGGATGCGCTGCACCAGCTCGACGTTGCTGACTTCGACAGTGAAGCGCATGTAAGCACGCGGCCCACGCGACACCGTGTTGACGCCGATGACGTTGAATTTGTCGCGCGAAAACACGTCGGAAATATCGCGCAGCAAACCCTGGCGATCGTTGGCGTCGATGGCAATGTCTACCGGGTAGACTTCGCCGCGACCACCGCTTGTGCCCGCGTCTTTCTTGACCAGGCCGCCCCACTCCGTCGGCACGACGCGCTCGGGATGGCGTTGCGCAATATTGATGAAACTGCGGCAGTCGCTGCGATGAATCGAAACGCCGCGGCCACGTGTGACGAAGCCTTGAATCGCGTCGGGCGGTACGGGCTTGCAGCAACGCGCCAGTTGCGTCAGCAATTTGCCGACACCGACAACCAGCACACCTTCTGCCGATTGACCGGCGCGGCTCTCGCCGATGACGAGCTCGGGCGGCGGCGGCGCGGGCACGTCGATCTGGAATGCATTCTGGATCTGCCGCGTGCTGACATCGCCACGCCCCACACCGATGAAAAAGGTGTGCGTATCCTTGAAATTGAGCTTGCCCGCCAGATCGTCGAGACTGGTCTGGGTCTGCCCGAGGCGCTGCAGTTCGCGCGTGACAATGGCACGCCCTTGCGAAGCGGTCTCTTCTTCGTCCTGCTGCACGAACCAGCGCCGCACCTTGGCGCGTGCGTTCGCCGTAACCAGGTAGCCAAGCTGCGGGTTGAGCCAGTCACGCGATGGCGCGCCCTGCTTGATGGTGATGATCTCGACGACCTCGCCGTTGTTCAGCGGCGTATCGAGCGGCACCATGGCGCCATTGACCTTGGCGCCACGGCAACGGTGGCCGAGGTCGGTATGCAGGCGGTATGCAAAATCGATAGGCGTTGCGCCCGCTGCAAGATCGAGCACACGGCCTTGTGGCGTCACCACGTAGATGGTGTCGTCGAGCGCGGCGCGGCGCGTGTTCTCTTCCCACGATGTGATGTCGGTGACTTCGTCGCGCCATGACAACAGCTGACGCAGCAGCGCAATCTTCTCGTCGTAGGCACCGTCTGCCTTCTCGCCACCCTCCTTGTAGCGCCAATGCGCGGCAACACCAAGCTCGGCGTGGCGATGCATTTCATGGGTGCGGATCTGCACCTCCAGCGCTCGGCCGTCGGCAGCACGCACTGCCGTATGCAAGGACTGGTAGTTGTTGCCCTTGGGTTTGCGGATGTAATCGTCGAATTCGTTGGCGATCGGCGTCCACAACTCATGCACCAGGCTCAGCACGCCATAGCAATCCTTGACGTCATGGACCAGCACGCGCAATGCGCGAATGTCATAGACCTGTTCGAAGTCGATGTTCTTCGACTGCATCTTGTTGCAGATGCTGAAGATGTGTTTCGGGCGGCCATAGATCTCGGCCTTGATGCCATGCTCGGCAATCGCTGTGTGCAGACGCGCGATGGAATCGGCAATGAAGGCTTCGCGCTCGACACGGCGCTCGTCGAGCATCTTCGCGACACGCTTGTAGGTCTCCGGCTCAAGGAAGCGGAAGGACAGGTCTTCCAGTTCCCACTTGAGTTGCCACACGCCCAGGCGGTTGGCCAGCGGTGCGTACAGGTCGATGCTCTCGCGTGCGATGTCGGGCCGCACCTGCTCCTTGTTTTCGGTGAAATAGCGCAGCGTCTGCACGCGCGAAGCCAGGCGCAGCAGGATCACGCGCAGATCCTCCGCCATGGCGAGCACCATCTTGCGCAAGGTCTCGGTCTGGGCGTGCAGATCGGAGGCCGTAGCGTTCGGCGCAGGTTTGCTCAGCATGCGCAGGCTGTTGAGCCGCGACAGTCCTTCAACGAGACGCGCCACGGGTGCGCCGAAACGCGACTCGATCTGCTCGACGTCGTGATGTCCATCCGCACCCACGGCAAACAACAGCGCTGCGAGCCGCGCGTCGATATCGAGACGCAGCGAAACGGCGATCAGCGTCATGCCCAGTGCGTGCTGCCAGACGCCTTCACCGCTGCCAAGCGTATGGCCGTGATAGACCGTCTGCGCCCAATCTATCGCTTGCGCCAACTGCGCACGTTCGGTCGGCCCGAGGCCTTCGGCCAGCAAATCCGGCAGCGAAGTATCGCCGTCGGTGTTGGCCACTGAGTGTTGAACTGAAACCATGGCGGAATTATCCCATAGCAGTACGGCAATCCCAGCGCTTTCGCGCGCTCCTCCCAGCGAGCACGAAACGGGCCAGCCGCGCCCGGGAACCAAGGCCCTCGACAACTCCTGACGGGTCGAGACAATGCGCTCCATATCCGCAGATATTGACGTCGTTGAGCGACGTTGGCGACCCGTTCCAACCGTGTCGGTTTTTGTTGTGGCCGAGCCCGGATCCGCTTCCTATGCTTAGATTGCTGCGTCCGCAGCACCGACCGTTCCACGCATCACACTGCCCGGAGGCCCGTATGACCACCACCTGGATTCTTGTTGCCAACGCCCGCAATGCCCGCCTGTTTGCCAATCACGGCCCCGATAAAGGTCTTGAACTGGTGCAGACATGCATGGCCGAGGAATTGGAAACGGATCCTCCACAAAATGGTCGCCTGTCTCGCCGTGCTGATCTGCCACGACAAACAGCGCGCGGTTTCGCTCATCGATTGGCGAGCGATCTTTACAAGGGACGAAGTCGAGGACGATACGCTCAAGCCATCATCGTCGCCCCGCCCTCGTTCATGGGCATGCTCAACGCCGAGCTGGACGGCCCGACAGACAAGATGGTGAGCAGCAGAGTAGGCAAGGACTACACCCGCACTGAAGCACGGGCGCTGCGGCAGCACCTTGGGGGTTGCCTCTGCCTGTGACGCAGCTTGCGTTCATGAAAAAGGCATCCATGTGGATGCCTTTTTTTCATGGACCTACTTCATACGTCAGCTTTTCAAATCCGTCATTCCCGCGAAAGCGGGAATCCACTCGATGGCACAGACCTCACGTAGAAGTGGATTCCCGCTTTCGCGGGAATGACGAAAACTGGAGCTCAGCGCTCCGAGCGCATCAACAAGACTACCGCCTGCGTCGCTATGCCCTCTTGCCGCCCGACGAAGCCGAGCTTCTCGGAGGTTTTCCCCTTGACGTTGACGCAACTGACATCAACGCACAGATCGGCAGCGATATTTCCGATCATGGCAGTGGCATAGGGAGCGATTTTTGGTGCCTGCGCGATGATGGTGGCATCCACATTCACCACCTGCCAGCCCGCTTCGTGCACGCGACGCATCGCTTCACGCAGCAGCACGCGGCTGTCCGCGCCCTCGAAGGCCGGGTCGGTGTCAGGAAAGAGGCGGCCGATATCGCCCAGACCGGCCGCGCCGAGAATGGCGTCGGTGATGGCATGGAGTAAGGCATCAGCATCGGAATGGCCCAGCAGACCTTTGTCGAAAGGAATGTGCACGCCGCCCAGAATCAGCTTGCGGCCTTCGACCAGTGCGTGAACATCGAGGCCTTGCCCTATGCGAAATGGTGACTGGCTCATCGCGCTATTCCCGTTGCTTGATTCGTATTACTCACTCAGATGCTCTCTTCCTGGATAACAATATCTGCGCAGCCAGCGCCAGATCCTGCGGGTAGGTGACTTTGAAATTGGTGATGTCTGCTGCAATGAGTCGCGGTTGAAAACCGAGCGCCTCGACTGCCCCCGCCTCGTCAGTAACCTTGTCCTCATGACCCAGCGCGCGCCGTAACAAGCCGTAACGGAACATCTGCGGTGTCTGCGCCTGCCACAGATCGTCACGTGACACCGTGGCGTCAACACGTGCTGCCGCTGCGCGGTCGGCCCGTTTGAGCGTGTCGGCCACCGGCACTGCCAGCAAGCCGCCAACGGGATCATCGTGCAAGCCATCAATCAGGGTGTCGACATGCGCAACGGTCAGACACGCGCGGGCTGCATCATGGACCAGCACCCAGTCGTTCTCGGCCGCGTCGAGCTGCGCCAGAGCGTTGGCGACGCTGGCTGCACGGGTATCGCCACCAACGAACATTGGCCGCAAACGCTCACCCAGTGCGCTCCAGTCGAATCTTTCCCACCAGCTATCGTCTGGCGCCAGCACCACCAGTACCAGATCGATGCGTGGCACGCGTGTCAGCGTTTGCAGGGCATGCCACAGAAGGGGCCGCTCGTTCAACTCGATATATTGTTTTGGTCGCTCCGATCTCATGCGACTGCCGCTGCCGGCAGCGGGAACGATGGCAATAAAACGGGGAGGAAGCGCTGACATGCCGGGATTTTACGCCGCGTTTCCGCGCCACGGGGTCGGCGGCAGTTAGGCTATGCTTTGACAGGCATCGCGAGTACGCGTCCCGGATGACCGGACCGCTGTGCAACAGCACGACAAGTCCTACCCAAACAACTGCGATCGATGAAACTCACTCTTCGCCACACCGATATCCGCATCCAGGCCGAACGCGTCTGGCTCGACGCCCTGCTCTCGCATGCGCCCGATGTCCGCGGACTGATCATTCAGGCGGCACCCTACATCAGCCAGTTGAGCGAGTCGCGGGAAAACCACGCCGCCAAGCGCTTGCGCGAAGCGGGCTTCGGTACCTTGCTGGTGAGCATGCTCACACCTTATGAAGAGTCGCGCGACCCGGATGTTCGCTATGACGTGTCGCTGCTGACACGCCGTCTGCAAGCCCTTCTCGTGTGGATAGATCAACAGCCGCAACTCACTACGCTGCCCGTCGGTTTGCTTGCCATCGGCACGGTGGCGGCCGCAGGCGTGCGCCACGTCGCACGCGACCCCGAACGCGTCAGTGCCCTGGTCATTCGTTGCGGCCGTGCAGACCTCGCCGGCGCCGAGCCGCTCCGACGCTTGACGATTCCGACGCTGGTGCTGGTGCCTGGCAACGAACCAGAGCTTCTGCGCCCGAATCAGCAAGCCTATGCCTTGATGGGGCAGACCAAGGCATGGCAGGAAATTCCGGATGCGAGTGCCAGCCTGATCGAACCCGGCACGCTGGAAGTTGCGGCCAAAGCGGCCAGTGAATGGTTCGGCACGCATATGCCGGTTACGCCGGTCGCAAGCGTGGAACCAGCGGCTCCCGATACACCCTCTCCCTCCACGGACGCGTAATCATCACAATGCGACGAACTCCATCCATCGAATCGGCTTCAAGCTGCGAACCGTCGGGGCGAAATGATTTTGGCATTGTGCTGAACCGGTAAAGCGGGCGACACTGCGATATCCCGCTGCGTTTCCAGATTGCATGATCCCCTGGCTCGATCCGGCCGCTCCGCCGTGCTTTCCTCTCACCCATCTCGCACTGCGCGAGCCCAATGGCTTGCTGGCAGCGGGTGGGGCACTGTCTCCGGACTGGCTATTGACGGCATACCAACAGGGGGTTTTTCCGTGGTTCTCTGAGGGAGAACCAATCCTGTGGTGGAGCCCGGACCCCCGTATGGTGGTCTTGCCAGCTGAATTGCGCCTCACCCGCTCACTGCTCAAGACCTTGCGCAGTGGTTGCTTCGAAGTGAGATGCGATACGGCATTCGCACGCGTCATGGAAGCCTGCGCCGCGCCGCGCGAGATCGGCGGCGGGACATGGATCAGTCCTCAAATTCTGGCGGCCTATTGCCGTATATATGAGATGGGCTGGGCGCACAGTATTGAAGCGTGGCTGGATGATGAACTCGTCGGCGGTCTGTATGGCGTGGCCATCGGGCGTGTGTTCTACGGCGAATCCATGTTTCACCGCGCCACTGACGCGTCCAAGGTTGCTTTTGCCCACTTGGTCAGATTGCTAGAGAGGCAAAATTTTGCCGTGATAGATTGCCAGATGACGACGTCGCATTTGCGTTCTCTTGGCGGGCGCGAGCTGCCGCGCAACGAGTTTCTGCACGGGCTGGCCGAATGGACGCAGGAAAATGTACGGCCCGGCAAATGGTGCGGCGAGAATCTGGACTTCGACTGGTCTTCTCGGCACGGCAGGAGTTCGGGCAAGCTCGCGAACAGCGGCGAAACGCAGTCGGAATTGAGTTGAAAACAATGGGCAGCATCAGTATGGCGAGGTTCGAATCATGTCTCTGTTGAAGGATCTTCCCTATTCCTTCCTGCAGTTCTACGCAACGGCGCCTTATGGCTGTTCGTATCTGACAGACCGGACCGCGCGCTCGCAAGTCGCCACGCCAAGCCACATGATCGACACCGCGCTGTACAGCGAGCTCGTGCAGAGCGGTTTTCGCCGCAGCGGCGTATTCACCTACCGCCCTTATTGCGACGCGTGCCAGGCTTGCGTGCCGGTGCGCATTCCCGTCGCTGCCTTCAAGCCCGATCGCAGTCAGCGGCGCGCCTGGCAACACCATTTTCAGCTTGTGCCGCGCGAACATCCGATGAGCTTCCGCGACGAACATTACGATCTGTACCAGCGCTACCAGCTCTCACGCCACGCAGGCGGCGGCATGGATCAGGACAGCCGTGAGCAGTACACGCATTTCCTGCTGCAAAGCCAGGTGGATACGCGCATGGTGGAATTCCGCGATCCCGACGGCACGCTGCGTATGGTCTCGGTCATCGACTGCCTGACCGATGGCCTGTCGAGCGTCTACACCTTCTTCGATCCCGATTTGCCGCACGCCAGCTTTGGCACGTACAGCATCCTCTGGCAAATCGAGGCCTGCCGCATGATGGATCGCCCTTACCTGTACCTGGGCTACTGGATTCGCGACTCCATCAAGATGAACTACAAGCAACGCTTCCGTCCACTCGAAGGCCGGGTAGCCGGCGAGTGGCGCGCGTTGTCAGATGATGATCTGGCACAACTGGGCTAGATTCTCGATCTGCATAATTCTGCATAACCCCGACGACGGACAAGAATCTCTTCATGACTGAAAAACGCTTTAACCGCATTGTGCTCACCGGCGCCGCTGGCAGGCTTGGGCGCGTGTTGCGCGAACCCCTGCGTACGCTGGCCACGACGGTAGTGCTGACTGACATCAAGGAACTGGAAACACCTACCGTTGCAGGCGAAGAATTCGTCATCTGCGATCTGGCCGATCACGCGGGCGTAGGGCGACTACTCGAGGGTGCCGATCTGGTCATTCACTTCGGCGGCATATCGCAGGAAGATGAGTTCGCGCCGATCCTGCAAAGCAATATCATCGGGCAGTTCAATATCTATGACAACGCGTTGACCTGCGGCATCAAACGCATCGTGCTCGCAAGCTCGAATCACGTGACCGGCTATTACCCTGCCGATGAAGTCATCGACGCAAAACAGCCAATGCGCCCCGACGGGCTTTATGGCCTCAGCAAATGCTATGGGGAAATGCTGGCAAGTTTTTTCAATGACCGGCACGGCCTCGAATCGGTTTGCCTGCGCATTGGAGCCTGCATGCCAGGGCCGAACACCCTGCGCTCGCTCGCCATCTGGCTCAGTCACGCAGACCTGATCGAGCTGGTGCGTTGCTCGGCGATGACTCCCGGCGTCGGTTTTTCCGTCGTGTACGGCGTATCGAACAACAAGAAATCGTGGTGGAGCAACGACGATGCCGAACGCATAGGCTATTACCCGCGTGACAGTGCGGACGACTATACCGAAGAAATTTTGCGTCGCAGCCAGAACGAAATATGGCGCCCATGGCAAGGCGGCAATGTGCCAACGCGCGATTACCGGAAGCCCGAAACGCTCGTTTTTACGCCCCCCGAGGCGATTACCCCGAATCCGGATCGGCAGAGCTGAGGCAGAAGCGCGCCAGCGCGCGCTTTCGGCCGCCACACGATGAGCGCAAGCCTGTTATTTTCCTTGGGAACCAAGAGCGTCCAGCACCGCAGTGGTCTGGAACATTCTTGCCAGTCTTGCGGGCTCAGGGCCTACCACGTAGTTGCCATCCGGCAGGCGCACGACATAGCCTGCGCGCAACAAGGACTGTAGCAGCCGCAGGATTGTGCTCTTGTAGAGGCCCGTACGTCGTGCCAGCAGCGCAAGGCTGAGTGCCACATCCTCTTCGTGAAAAGCGGACAGAATCAACAAGGCACGATCTACTGCCGCGACGCCGGACTGTACTTCGCTCATGATGGTGGTTATCGGAATCAAAGGATATGTCTTCCGGTATAGCCACTTTGCACAGCCAGCGCAAATGCCATATGCAAATTTTTGTATAAATGGCCTAAAAAAACCGCATTTCATGAAAATGCCAGCTCAGTAAATATCGGGCTCCGAAGTAGGCGCTGTGCCCTCGAGAAAATCGAAATCGCATCCTTCATTGGCCTGCGTCACGTGGGTCTCGAACAATCTGCCATAGCCGCGGCCATGATGCGGTGGAGGACGCTTCCATTCCGCCCGACGCCGGGCCAGCTCTGCATCATCGACCAACAGATTCAGACTGCGCGCCGGCACATCCAGCGCGATCAGATCGCCGTCGCGCACCAGTGCGAGAGGCCCGCCGATATACGACTCTGGCGCAACATGCAATATGCATGCACCATAGCTCGTGCCACTCATGCGCGAATCGGAAATACGCACCATATCGCTGACACCTTCCGCCAGCAGTTTCCTGGGAATGGGCAACTGTCCCCATTCCGGCATGCCTGGCGCACCCAGCGGCCCGGCATTACGCAAAACGAGTACGGAGTCCGCGCTGACAGGCAGCGAAGGGTCGTCTATACGCGCGGCCAGATCGGCACGGCTTTCGAAAACGATCGCCGGGCCGGTGTGGCGCAACAGGCTGGCCTGCGCTGCGCCAGGCTTGATGACAGCGCCATCGGGAGCGAGGTTGCCGCGTAGCACGGCAATGCCGTCCTGCTGGAGCAAAGGCCGGGAGAGAGGGCGTATGACTTCGTCGTTGAACGACTTTGCATCGGCGATGTTTTCGCCCAGCGTCTGCGCGTTGACCGTCAGGCAGTCGAGCGACAACAGGTGTCCAATGCGCGCCAGCAGTGCGCGCAGGCCACCCGCATAGTAGAAATCTTCCATCAGGAAACGGCCTGCCGGGCGCAGGTCCGCAATGATCGGAGTATGCCGCGCCAGCTCGTCGAAACGATCCAGCGTCAACGGCACGCCAGCGCGGCGCGCCATGGCAATCAGATGGATGACAGCATTGGTCGAACCGCCCAGCGCCAGCACTGTGACAATGGCATTATCGAAGGCAGCGGCAGTCAATAGTTGAGCAGGAAGCATGTCCTCCCACACCATGTCCACAATGCGCTTGCCGGTTTGCGTAGCCATGCGTGCATGGCCCGAGTCGGCAGCGGGTATGGACGACGCACCAGGCAAGGTCAGCCCCAGCGCTTCAGCAGCACTGGTCATGGTCGATGCCGTGCCCATGGTCATGCAGTGGCCGGGCGAACGCGCGATACCCTCTTCGATTTCCTGCCAGTCTGCGCTCGTGATACGTCCGGAGCGCAAGGCGTCCCAGTATTTCCAGGTATCCGAGCCCGAGCCAAGTACTTCACCGCGCCAATTACCGCGCAACATCGGTCCGGCAGGCATGAAGATGAAGGGCAATCCCATGCTGGTCGCGCCCATCACCAGTGCCGGAGTGGTCTTGTCGCAGCCGCCCATCAACACTGCGCCATCGACCGGATGCGAACGCAGCAGCTCTTCTGCTTCCATTGCCAGAAAATTGCGATACATCATGGTGGAGGGCTTCTGGAATGGCTCGGACAAGGAGATGGCCGGCAACTCGATCGGGAATCCCCCCGCTTGCCACACACCGCGCTTGACCTCTTCCACACGCTGCTTGAAATGCGTATGGCAGGGGTTGATGTCGCTCCACGTGTTGAGAATGCCGATGACGGGCTTGCCTGCGTAGTCGCTGCGGTCGAACCCCATCTGTGCCGTGCGCGAACGGTGGCCAAATGCGCGCAGATTGTCCGGGCCATACCAGCGGTAACTGCGCAGCGCCTCGGGGGTTTTCGGCATGCCAACATCTCCGGAAAAGGGTTGGCGGATATTGGCAGTTGTTGCTGATTTGTCAAACCAGACATGGAATCAAGCGCCGGGTATACCCCTAAAAAAGCACATCTGCTCTTGGCAGGCCGGCACTATGGACTAGAATGCCCTGCGGACGAACATCCCCCTTACAACTCCATGCGCTGTAAGACAACAAGCGAGATATGAAGGGCGGCGCGTGAAGGACGGCAGACAGCGATGATAGATAGCGCAGGAGCGCCGCAAACAGTAATTGCAGCCCGCGGGCCTAATCGTGTCGATACAGTCTATGCAAATATCATGGATTTGATGTCAAACGGCGAATTCCCGGAAAACGGCAGGCTGCCGACCGAAACGGAACTGGCACAGCGCTTCGGCGTCTCGCGCCCGACCGTACGCGAGGCCCTTTCCCGTCTCCGTCTCGACGGCCTGATCGCTTCGCGGCGCGGCTCCGGCAGCTTTGTGCTGAAACGACCGGACCGCAATATCAAACGCTTCGCACCGATTGAAAGCCTGGCCGACGTACAACGCTGTTTTGCCTATCGCATTGCGCTGGAATCGGCCGCAGCAGGGCTTGCCGCAGAGCTGCGCACGCCGCGCGACCTCGACGAGATCAGACGCACGCTCGATCATCTTGATCGCGTCAGGGAACAGGACACGCTGGGCGTGGACGAGGATCTGCAATTTCACCTGGCCATTGTGCGAGCTTCGCAAAATATTTTCTTCGTCACGGCATTGGAAATGGTTGGCGATCAGATGCGTGTTGCCATGCGCCTCTCGCGCAGTCTGTCGCTTGAGCGCAGCCGCTTGCGCCGCGAAGTGGTACAGGCCGAACATCGTGAAATCGTCAACGCCATTGAAAAGGGTTCCTCGGTCGAGGCCGCTGAAGCGATGCGCCTGCATCTGGGCAACGCACGCCGCAGGCTGTTCGAAGGCCCGCAGTCGGAATGAATGGCGCATATGACTAGAGTGACGGAAGTAACCATAGGGGCCGAAGCAATCGTTCCCTTGCCTTTCACCAACGAATGCGCGGAAAGCCCTTTCTGGTCGCCGGCGGACGAGGCCTTTTTCTGGGTCGATATTCCTGCCGGCCGCATTCATCGCTGGTCATCTGCAACCGCTACGACAATGTCATGGAAATTGCCTGAGCAGGTCGGCTGTATCGCCAGACAAGCCGATGGCAACATGCTGGCCGCTTGCGAGAGCGGCATCTACACGGCATCGCTGCAACAAGCGGAGCCACATGTGGTGTTGCGGGCCGGCATCGCGCACCCTGCTCCGCATATGCGTTTCAACGACGGACGCTGCGACCGGCGCGGTCGGTTGTGGGTGACGACCTTTATGGACTGGCACGACAAGCAGCCGGTCGGCGGGCTGTTCCGCTACACGCCAGACGGGCTCAGCGCGCGCCTGCTCGATGGCTTCCTGACACCGAACGGCATGGCCTTCAGCCCCGACAATCGCACGCTCTACATTGCCGACTCGCACGCTTCGGTGCGCAAAGTTTGGGCTATCGATTTCGACCTGGATGAGGGCGTGCTCGGCGAACGACGCGTGTTCATCGACATGGCTGCTTATGCGGGACGCCCTGATGGCGCGGCTGTCGATACGGAAGGATGCTACTGGGTCGCCGGCATGGATGACGGTTGCATCATGCGCTTCACACCACAGGGCGTGCTGGATCGCATGATTCGCCTGCCGGTTCGTTGCCCGACGATGTGCGCGTTCGGCGGCAAGGACATGAAGAGCATGTTCATTACATCACTCAGACGTAGCGGCGCCGCGGGGGAGCACGATCATCTTGGAGGCAGCGTTTTGCAGATTGATCCTGAAGCTCAGGGCATTGCCGAAGTGGCATTCGCCGCCTGACAACAGGCGTGTCATCTTGTGCGGAAAAGCACTGGCATTTAAGGGTTTAACGCAATAATTTTTAGAGTATTGCATGGTATCTTCGGCTCGGCGAAGGATAGGCTGACCGGAACCATGCGAAACAAAGGGCCTGAAGTCATGCTCAGGTTCGAAATACCCCGGCGCATTGGGGCCATGGGTCATCGATTGATCGACATTTGTCACGTGATAGGAGATACAGAATGATGCGTGTTTCAAAACTGGCTGCTGCAGCATTGCTGGCCATAGGCTGTCTGAATATTGTCCACGCCGCTGATGCGCCAAAGATCGAGCTGCGTGCTTCCGACGTGTGGGATGACGATTACCCCACGGTACGCGCACTGCGCAATATGGGCGAGTTGCTGTCGCAACGTACCAACGGCCGTATCACCTTGAAGGTTTTTTCCAACGGCGCCCTCGGCTCCGAGAAGGAAACCGTCGAGCAGGTCAAGCTTGGTGCGCTGGACATCGTGCGCGTGAACATTTCCGCAATGAACAACACCTGCCCGATTACCGCTGTTCCCGCGCTGCCCTTCCTGTTCCGCTCGGTGGATCACATGCACAAAGCGCTGGACGGCGCACCTGGCGAGGAAATCCTGAAGTCATGCGAGGCCCAGGGCTATATCGGTCTGGCTTACTACGACAGCGGCGCGCGTTCCATCTACGCCAAGAAGCCAGTCCACTCCCTGGCCGATACCAAGGGCATGAAAATCCGCGTGCAGCCTTCTGACCTGTGGGTTTCCGTGGCCAACGCCATGGGCGCGAATGCAACGCCGATGCCGCTGGGTGAAGTTTACACGGCGCTCAAGACCGGTCTGACGGATGCAGCTGAAAACAATATTCCTTCCTACGAAGGTGCCAAGCACTTCGAAGTCGTGAAGTTCTATTCGAAAACGGAACACTCCATGGCGCCTGAAGTCGTAATGTTCTCGGCCAAGAAGTGGGCCAGCCTGTCGAAGGCTGACCAGGCCCTGATCAAGGAAGCGGCCAAGAGCTCCGTGGTCCAGAACCGCAAGTACTGGGCTGATCGCGAAAACCAGTCACTGGCAAAGGTCATTGCCGGAGGCGCCACCATCGTCACCGACGTGGACAAGAAGTCCTTCCAGGATGCAATGGGTCCGGTCTATGCCAAGTTCGTAACGACGGATCAAGCCAAGGCGCTGGTCAAAGCCATCCAGGACGTGAAAGACACGCCTGATGCCGCACCGGCAAAAGCTGCTGCACCGGCAGCCAAGCCCGCCAAGAAGTGATTTGACCTTTTAACCAGGCTGTCCTGATAGCCAGGTTCTGTGGCTGTCCCGATGGATGAGCAATCATCTGTCCGGGCAGCCACTGTTACAGCAACATCGGAGAACTCTAGATGTATACCCGAATTTGTGCAGCGCTCTCCAAGCTGAGCCTGCAGTTCGCCGCAGTGGGGTTGGTCGTCATCCTGTTCTGCGTCCTTTATATGGTCATAGGCCGCTACGTCTTCAACGAGATGCCGGCCTGGGCAGAACGCCTCGCATTGCTGCTGACCCTCTACGTCACGCTGCTGAGTACCGCTGTGAGCGTACGCGACGCCGGGCACATCGGTCTGGAATCCTTTCTGGTGCTCGCCCCGGAATGGCTACGCCTCAAGCTCGAATATGTCATTCACATACTGTTGATAATTTTCGGCGCCCTCATGCTTTACTTCGGCATCACCCTGGCTGTCGCCTTCTGGGGCGAGAGCATCCCTACGCTGGAGTGGGCTCCCGACGGTTTGCGCCGCCTGCCATTGGCGCTTTGTGGCGGACTGATGATTCTCTTTTCGATTGAACACATTATTGCCCTCGTCAAGGGCATCGAGGTAGAACCGTCATGGCACTGACAGTACTTACGATTTCATTTGCGCTGCTGCTCATTCTCGGCGTACCGGTGGTGTTTGCCATCGGCCTGAGCTCGGTCGCGGCGTTCCTGGCGAGCGCCGGCGGCACCGAGATGATCATCCCGAACCTGCAGACCATGTTCAACACCATGATCGGCGACAGCGGCATGAACAAGCTGGCTTTCCTGGCGATTCCCTTCTTCATCTTCGCAGGCGAGTTGATGATCTATGGCGGCATGGCTGACAAGATCGTGAATTTCGCCAAGGCAGCAGTCGGTCATGTGCGAGGCGGTCTGGGCATGAGCAATGTCGTGGCCTGTACGCTGTTTGGCGGCATCTCGGGTTCGGCGGTTGCCGACGTCTCGGCCATGGGCTCGGTGCTCATCCCGGTCATGAAGCGCGAGGGCTACGACGCCGACTATGCCGTCAATGTCACGACCCACGCCGCCCTCGTGGGCGTCCTTACCCCGACCAGTCTGAATATCATCATCTTCTGCCTGGCAGCAGGCGGCAAGATTTCGATTCTGGACATGATTTATGCCGGCATCATTCCCGCCGTCCTGCTCACCATCTGCAACCTGACGGCGGCATACCTGGTGGCTGTCAGGCGTGGCTATCCTGCTGGCGAGTGGGCAGGCTGGAACATGATCATGCGCAGCTTTGCCGCAGCGCTGCCGGGCATCGCGGTGATCGGCATCATCCTGGTCTGCATTACGGCAGGGATCACTACCGCAACGGAATCGGCGTCGATTGCGGTGTTGTGGGCATTGTTCCTGAGCGCAGTAGTCTATCGCTCGCTGACATTCAGCCAGTTCATTGCGGCTTGCGCCAAGGCAGCCAAGACCACCGGGACAGTGCTGACGCTGATCGGTATCTCGGCCGTGTTCGGCTATCTGCTGGCAGTCAATGAAGTGCCGCAAATGGCCGGCGAGTGGATGTCACACGTTTCATCGAGCCCCTGGGTGGTTTTCCTGCTGGTGAACGTCATCCTGTTCGTGCTCGGCACCTTCCTCGACATGGCTCCCACCATCCTGATCTGCACACCGATCTTCATGCCCATCTGCGCCAAGTTCGGCATGGACCCGATCCAGTTCGGTATCGTCATGCTGCTTAACTGCGCACTGGGGTTGAACACGCCACCCGTTGGCACGACCCAGTTCGTTGGCTGCGCTATCGGCGAGATATCGGTCGGACAGGTCATGCGCACGATCTGGCCGTTCTACGGTTCGCTGATCGTCACCATGCTGTTCATTACCTATATTCCGGCGCTTTCGTTATGGTTGCCGAATCTGGTCAGGAGCATGGCGGTACACTAGTCATCAACGCACCGAACGAGGCCCCCGCTCTCCCCGGAGACGGGGGCTTTGTTTTGTGTCATGCGCCACCTACACTCCCTTTGCATGACAACACTCCGCATCTGCACCTACAACATCCACAAGGGCTTCTCGCAATTCAATCGCCGCATGGTGATTCACGAACTGCGCGAGCGGCTGCGGCACCTGGACCCCGACATCACCTTCCTGCAGGAAGTACAGGGCCTGCATCTGGGTCATGCAAGCCGGCTGGCCAACTGGCCGCGCGAACCGCAGCATGAGTTCCTGGCGCATACACGCTGGACGGCGGCCTACGGCGGTAACGCCTCGTACGGCCATGGTCATCATGGCAATGCCATCCTGTCGCGCCTGCCCATCATCAATGCCACCAATCATGATGTGACGCTGCACCGGCTCGAGTGCCGCGGTCTGCTGCATTGCGAACTGTCCCTGGCAGGCATCACGCAGCCCGTCCATGCCATATGCATTCATCTGTCGCTGACTGAACAACAGCGTCGCAGCCAGATGGACAGCCTGTCGGCGCTTGTCGAAAAGCATATTCCTCACGATGCCGGCCTGATCATCGCGGGCGATTTCAACGACTGGCGCAATCGTGCCGAAGACGAGCTGGCTGAACGTCTCGGGCTGATCGAGGCCTTCACCGAGCACACGGGCCGCCCTGCGCGCAGCTATCCCAGCAAGCTGCCCATGCTGCGGCTGGATCGCATCTATCTGCGTGGCTTCACGGTTTCGCGCACCGACGTTCACTGGGGGCCTCCATGGTCGCGCATCTCCGACCACGCTGCGCTGACCGCCGAGCTCGTGGCCACAGGAAACCGGGGGTGATGACACCGTGAGTCCCTTGCTGCCCGGCAATCACATCACCCTGCTGCAGAACGGCACGGAGTTTTTTCCGGCACTGCTCAAGGCCGTTGCCGAAGCGCGGCAATCGGTGCATCTGGAAACCTACATCTTCGAACCCGATGACACAGGTCGTCGCATCAGTGCGGCACTCAGTGCAGCCGCCCGGCGTGGCGTGCGCGTCCGCTTGGTAGTGGATGGCTTCGGCTCGCGCGATTTCATTGCACGTCTGCAGCCTGAGCTGACGGACGCGGGGGCGGAAGTACTTATCTTTCGCAAGGACCTGGGGCTGTTCGCATTGCAGCGGCGTCGCCTGCGCCGCATGCACCGCAAACTGACCGTGGTGGATGGTCAGATCGCCTTCGTTGGCGGAATCAACATCATTGACGACAGCAACACGCCGCATCAGATCCCGCCGCGCTTCGACTATGCAGTTCGCATTGAAGGTCCACTGGTAAATCCGGTGCAGACAGCGCAGGACGAACTTTGGCGGATCCTGTGTTGGGCCAGTTTTCATCGCCGTCAACGCCCCCCCGCAAAACTGCCCGCAGCAAGTCGCAGCGCGAAACCCGCGGGCGGAATTCGTGCCGCATTCGTGATGCGCGACAACCTGCGACATCGCAACGATATTGAAAATGCATACCTGACAGCCATCGCCGGGGCGCGTCACGACATCATCATCGCCAACGCCTATTTCCTGCCTGGCCGACGCTTCCGCAGTGCGCTGCTCGATGCACGCGAGCGCGGTGTAGCCGTTACGCTGCTACTGCAAGGGCGCATCGAATACTGGTTGCTGCATCACGCCTGCCAGGCTGTCTATCCGCACTTGTTGTCTGCAGGCGTACGCATCGTCGAATATCGCAAGAGTTTTCTGCACGCCAAGGTCGCCGTTGTCGACAAGGACTGGGCAACGGTTGGCTCGAGCAACATCGATCCATTCAGTCTCATGCTGGCGCGCGAGGCGAATGTCATTGTGCGCGACACCGGCTTCACGACGGAGTTGCGCGATAGTTTGCTTGCTGCCATGAATGACGGTGGCGTTACGCTGTCGGCAGACCATTGGCAAAAGCGGCCATGGCGATTGCGCCTGTTGAGCTGGGCCGCATTCGGCATCGTCAGAGTGCTGACCGGCAAACTGATCCGGCACGGCGAATAGCCACGAGCGCTACAAACCCGCATCCGTATCGACATGCTGTGCGCGGCGTGAAGGTACCCGCGCCAGCGACCAGTTTTCGCGCGCCCATTGCCACAGCACTGGAAGCGTCACCTGTTGCAAGGCGGCAGGCGGCTCTTGACCGAGAAACTGCAGCGCCTGCCACAAGAACCATTCCGGCCGTTCGACATCCAGCGCGCGTGCCAGGGTTTGCTTGGACAGTTTCTCGCCCTGGGCATTGCTTGCGACGGGCAGGTGCGCATAGTGCGGAACAGTTTTGCCCAGCGCCTGCAGCAGCGCAATCTGACGTCCCGTCGAATCAAGCAGATCGGCGCCGCGCACAACATGTGTCACGCCTTGCGCAGCATCGTCGACCACCACGGCAAGCTGATAAGCAAACTGCCCATCGGCGCGTAGCAGTATGAAGTCACCCACATCGCGCGCCACGTCCTCGACCTGCTCGCCCTGTACCCCGTCAAGCCACGCAAGTTCGCCCGCCGGTGCGCAGAAGCGCCAGGCACGCGGCTCGCGGCCCGACGGCAAACCCGGGCGACAGGTACCGGGATAGCGACGCGATCCGTCACGCGCCAGGAGCGAATCCGTCGAATCTGCCATCTCCTTGCGTGAGCAGGCGCACGGGAAAACCAGACCGTGGGCACGCAACGCCTCCAGCGCTTCCCGATAGAAATCGAGTCGCCCGCTCTGCGTCATGACGGGCCCATCCCACTCGAACCCGAAAGCACTCAGTTGACGCAGTATCTGTTCAGCGGCGCCGGCTACCGTGCGCGGCGCATCAACGTCTTCCATACGCAGCAGCCAGCGGCCACCGTGCGCATGCGCTTCCAGATATGACCCGACGGCGGCCACCAGTGAACCGAAATGCAACCGGCCGGTAGGGGACGGTGCGAAGCGCCCGACATATCCAGATGAAAAACGGGTGGCCGTCATCTGGCGAGAAAATTGCGAGGGACAATCATTGCAAAAGGTGTCCTGACGAACGTGTCTGGGTGGCGGGCGCTGAACGGCTATAAAATGGGGCTCAAGTTAACACAGTCAGTCACGCGCAGCACGCACACTTCTTTCCCGGAACGGCCCATGGTTGCCCTTGGCGACGCACAATTCCTGCAGCCGCATGACATCGAACGCCAGCGGCTTCTGGCGGCGAGCATGCGCATCGGCATGATGGGCATGTTTGCCGCAACACCCCTGGGAGCGTATTGGCTGGTGCGGCTCGGCGAGCCGACATGGGCATGCATGTGGGCCATTGCCACCTGCATATCTGCCCTGCTGAGCAAGCCGCTGGCCACCAGGATACTGCGGGCACGCGGTGAACAAGCCGCCGAAACGGCCGAGCGACTCTATGCCTCCAAGATGCTGCTGACAGGTGGCCTGTGGGGAGTGCTGGCGCTCTGGCAGAACGCCAGCGACCTAGACCTGCTGGCGCTTGGCATCCTGCAGTTCCTGATCCTGATCGTCAGCTGCGTTTCCTTGTCCGCTTCGCGTCTCGCCTTTCCCATCCTGCTGTTTGCCGTCATCTCGCCCATTACCGTGCGCCTGATCGTCACCCCGCCGCCGGCACTTCCCCTGGCTGCAGCGGGAATCGTCATCGCAGCGCTGGTACTGGCCGTTGCGCATCACATGTTGTACCGCACCGTGCGCCGCGTGATTCTGCGCCGCCAGCAACGCGACCTGCTGGCGCGGGAGCAGGAAGCGCTGTTTCATGCCGCCTCCGAAGGCATTCTGCTCATCCGTGACGAGCAAGTAGCCAAATGCAACTGGCAGGGCGGCGCGATGCTGGGCACCAGCCCGGAAAAAATCATCGGCACCCGCATCGGACAGTGGCTACAGGAGGCCGCAAGCTGGCCGCACTACCTTGAGGATATGCATTCAACATTTTCACTGGGTGAGCGCTTCAGCTGTATCGCGCGCTTGCGCAAGCGCGACGGCGAACTCTTCTTCGCCGAGCTATCTGCCAACCCTATCGATGCGGAAAGCCTTGACGCCGGCATCGTGCTCGTCGCTACCGATATCTCCGTGCGGCTCGCCAACGAAGCCGCATTGCGCAGCAGCGAGCAACGCTTCCGCCGTTTGCTATCGCTGTCGTCCGACTGGTACTGGGAGCAGGACGCGGAATTCCGTTTTACCCAACTGCGTGGCACCCGCATGGGTGACCCCTACAGTCCGCTTGAAGAAACACTCGGCAAGCATCGCTGGGAACTGGACATTCTCGGTGTCGAAGAAACGCGCTGGGCCGCGCATAAGGCAACGCTTGAAGCACACCTTCCTTTCAGCGACTTCACCTATCAGCTGCGCACCTCGAAGGGCGACCTGCGCTGGCTATCGGTCACCGGCCATCCAGTGCATGACGATGCCGGGCACTTCTGCGGCTACCACGGCATCAGCACCGACATTACGGAGAACGTGCGTCGCCAGGAACGCTACCACCACCTGGCGCACCACGACACCCTCACCGGCCTGCCCAATCGCCGCCTCATGATCGACCGGCTCGATCAGGCCACCGCGCTGGCCAAACGCAATCTGCATCGCGTTGCCGTGATGCTGCTCGATCTCGACAACTTCAAGATCATCAACGACACCGACGGACACTCTGCGGGCGACCGCGTACTCATCACCGTCGCCGAGCGCCTGAGATCCCTGATCCGCGAGACCGATACCTTGTCGCGCCTTGGCGGTGACGAGTTCGTCATTCTCCTGCCCGTCATCGAAACCATCGACGATGCCGAACAGGTTGCCAACAAGATCACCAGCACCCTCACCCAGCCGCTCGAAATCGATGACCGTCGCTACCTGCTCGGCGTGAGTATCGGCATCGCGGTCTACCCAGACCACACCGCGTCGCCCGACAAGCTGCTCTCACTCGCCGACGCTGCGATGTACCAGGCGAAGCAGGCAGGCGGCAATCAATACCGCCTGGCACAGCTCAATGATCAGGGGCAATTGCCACTCTGATTGCGAGGACTGATGCAAGCAGCATCCGGCATGCAATCACGACGTTTCGCATCTCGCGAAGCGCTGAGCGGTTTTCCAGCTGAAGGCCGCCATGATGATCGTTCGGCATGCTGCGGCACCGCAACCTGGCCAGAACTTCCGGGCAGCGGCCTCGACGTATTGGCCACGCCCACCCTTTGATCAACGTCTCATTTCCGCCGCGAGTCCGATACCCGGAGAAAAGATGTAAGTACGGTGGTCAAGTACTTCACCACTGACCGCGTCAGAAAACTTCCATTCGAAACGCAAGCTGTGCGGAGTGCCGCTATATTCGTAGTCGAGCTCTTCGATGACAATCAGCGAACGACGCTTCACTTCAACCGTTGCACCGTCCCGTGTCGTGCGGCACGTGTAGTCGAATGTCCGCGACTCACCCTGTCTCCAGACACCGAGCGGGTATTTGCCTTCGCCGTCGCAGACGATGCCGCCGAAGCGCGAATCGTAGACGCGGCCCACTGCCGATCCATCGGCACGCGGCATCATTTTCTGGTCGACAACACCTTCGCGACGATTTGAGCGATGGCGGTCATAAGCCACGATGTTCTCGTTCGAATACGGGTTTCGCCACGCGCCCGGCCCCGACCACTGGGTGCCTTCCGCATCGGTTCCGCTGGCGATTGGCATATCAATGCGACGGCTACCATCCCACATGGCCGGCACGACCAATTGCATCGGGATGAAACGGGTTCCTGAAGATTTATCCGCCGCCTGATCCCAGATCGATTGCGGGCCGACCGTCGCGGTCGGCCATGTCGCAGCCGATATGCTTGAAGTGACTACAAGGAGGAGTGCACCAACGAACGTCGATTTCATATGAGCCCCCTGCTCGATCAAGACGGCGTTGCAGCTGAGACAAGGCCTCTTTTTTTCGAGAATGCGTAGTGGAAGTATTCGACGCGCGTTGGTCTATCGAAATACTAGACGTTGAACAGGAAATTCATGACATCGCCATCCTTGACGACATACTCCTTGCCTTCGGCACGCACCTTGCCCGCTTCCTTGGCGCCCTGCTCGCCACCGAAGGCGATGAAATCGTCATAGGCAATGGTTTGTGCGCGGATGTAGCCACGTTCGAAGTCTGTGTGAATCACGCCAGCGGCCTGCGGGCCGGTATCGCCCTTGTGGATCGTCCATGCACGCACTTCCTTCACACCGGCAGTGAAGTAGGTTTGCAAACCCAACAGGTCATAACCGGCGCGGATCAGGCGATTCAGACCGGGCTCGTCGAGACCGAGATCTGCGAGAAAGGCTTTCTTGTCTTCGTCATCGAGATCGGCCAGTTCGGCTTCGATTTTCGCGCATACCGCAACGACCGGCGCGCCTTCCTTGTCGGCGTGGGCACGCAGACGATCAAGATGCGGGTTGTTCTGGAAGCCGTCCTCGAGCACATTGCCGACGTACATCGCGGGTTTGATGGTCATCAGACATAGTGGCTTGAGCAGCAGCTTTTCGTCGTCGGACAAGCCGAAGGTGCGCGCGGGCTGGCCTTCGTTGAGATGCGGCAACAGGCGTTCGAGTATCGCGACCAGTTTCTGCGCATCCTTGTCACCCGAACGTCCTTTCTTGCTCTCGCGATGTACGGCCTTTTCAACGGCCGCCATGTCGGCCAGCGCCAGTTCGGTCAGGATGGTTTCGATGTCAGCGATCGGATCGACACGACCCGAGACGTGTATGACATTTTCATCGTCGAAGCAACGCACGACGTTGAGGATGGCATCGGTCTCGCGGATATTGGCAAGGAACTGGTTGCCCAGGCCTTCGCCCTTCGACGCGCCGGCAACGAGGCCGGCGATGTCAACGAACTCGACGATGGCATGCTGCACCTTCTGTGGCTTGACGATTTTCGCCAGCGCATCGAGGCGCGGGTCCGGCACTTCGACGATGCCGACATTGGGCTCGATAGTGCAGAAAGGGTAGTTTTCTGCCGCGATACCCGCCTTGGTCAGTGCATTGAAGAGGGTCGATTTGCCAACGTTGGGCAGTCCGACAATGCCGCATTTGAGACTCATGATGCTTTCCCGGGGTTCGGCGCCGCAGGGCGCGCGTTGATGATTTGGCTTGCCGCGTTCCAGTCGGCAGTGACGATCTTGGGCCAGGCGCTCAAGGCCCGCTCGATGGCGTCGTCGATCTCGACCTGTTCTTCACGACGCGCACGATTCAGCACGTAGTTTGCCACCTGGTTCTTGTCGCCAGGATGACCGATGCCGATGCGCAACCGCCAGTAGTCCTGCGTCGACAGTCGCGCAGTGATGTCCTTGAGGCCGTTATGGCCGCCCAGACCGCCGCCATACTTGAGGCGCAGCTGGCCGGGAGGAATGTCGAGCTCATCATGCACAACGAGTATTTCATTGGGCAGGATGCGATAGAAATGCGCCAGCGCGAGCACAGACTGCCCGGACCGATTCATGAAGGTCTGCGGCAGAAGCAACCACACATTGGCGTCACGCGAGCGACCGGCATAGCCGTGAAAGCGCGCTTCGTGATTCAGTGCCACACCGAGATTGTGTGCCAGGCGCTCACAAAACCAAAACCCGGCGTTATGCCGGGTTTCGGTGTATTCGGCCCCGGGGTTACCGAGGCCGACAATCAGCTTGGGAGCTGGCTGCAAAGGCACTGAGACGTTGTTACTGACAATCACGCGGCCGGAGCAGCGGCCTCGCCTTCGGCAGCATCGTCACTACCGCCGCCGCGAACTTGCAGCACGGTTGCAACGACCGGGTCGTTTTCGCCATGATGTACGACCTCGACACCTTCAGGCAGCTTGAGCTGCGAGACGTGCATGGAGTGGCCAAGGGCCAGTTCCTTGAGGTCGACTTCGATGAACTCTGGCAGCTGGCTTGGCAGGCAGGTGATATCCAGTTCGGTCAGCACGTGCGAAACGATACCGCCTTCGAGCTTCACGCCCGGGCTCAGTTCTGCGTTCAGGAAGTGCAGTGGCACCTTGATGTGCAGTTTTTGCGAAGCATCGACACGCTGGAAATCCAGGTGCAGGACGATCTGGCGGAACGGGTGCCATTGCGTAGCACGCAGGATCACGTTTTCCTTGCTGCCTTCCACGTCGGCAGTCACCACCGAAGCGTGAAACTTTTCGTTGCGCAGCAGATGGAACAGCTCGTTATGGTCGAAGCTGACGTTGACGACTTCCTTGTTACCGCCGTAGATGATGCCCGGGATAACGCCAGCGCGACGAAGGCGGCGGCTCGCACCCGTACCTTGTTCCACGCGCTTGGTAGCGGCGAATGTAAATTGCATATTAATCTCCAGATAACGGCGACACCCGCGACCAGATGCCACCAAACAAAAGGGCTCTGCCGACGGCAAGGCCCAGCTTCTTTTCTCCGCTTACTCTTCCGAGAACAGCGAAGAAACAGATTCTTCATTGCTGATGCGCAACATGGTGTCGGCCATCAGCGAACCAATCGACACCTGCTTGATCTTGCCCGTCGCCTTGGCGTCTTCGCGCAAGGGAATCGTATCGGTCACGACCAGCTGATCCAGGTCCGAATCAACGATGCGACCAATGGCAGCACCCGATAGCACCGCATGGGTGATATAGGCAACGACGCGTTTCGCGCCTTGTTCCTTCAATGCCTGCGCAGCCTTGCACAGCGTGCCGGCGGTATCAACGATGTCATCGACGATCACACAGGTACGGCCCTGCACATCACCGATGATGTTCATCACTTCCGACACATTGGCTTTCGGACGACGCTTGTCGATGATCGCCAGATCCGTTTCCAGTTGCTTGGCGACGGCGCGCGCTCGCACCACACCGCCCACGTCGGGCGACACTACAAGCAGGTCATCGCCATGTTCGCTCTTGCGCAAGTGATCAAGCAACAGCGGTGTCGCGTAGATATTGTCGACAGGGATATCGAAGAAACCCTGGATCTGGTCGGCATGCAGATCGACTGTCAGCAAACGCTGCACGCCTACCGCCTGCAACATATTGGCGACGACCTTGGCCGTGATAGGCACACGCGCAGAACGTGGGCGACGATCCTGGCGGGCATAGCCCAGATACGGAATTGCCGCAGTGATGCGTCCGGCCGATGCACGCTTGAGCGCATCGACCATGATCATCAGTTCCATCAAATTGTCATTGGTTGGCTGGCAGGTCGGCTGGAGCACGAACACGTCTTTACCGCGGACGTTTTCGAGAATCTCGACATTGACCTCGCCATCGGAGAAACGGCCGACGGTTGCTGCACCGATGGACATTCCCAGTCGCTTGACCACATCGGCCGCCAACTTCGGATTGGCATTGCCGGAAAACACCATCAAGCTGCCGTAAGCCATTTCAAACCTCATGACAAATGATTTGTCAGACACTGTAAAGCATAAGGGCAGGCCGCTTTCTACACGGCCTGCCCGATCATCTGGCTGGGGAAGAAGGATTCGAACCTTCGAATGCCGGAATCAAAATCCGGTGCCTTGACCAGCTTGGCGACTCCCCAAAACTCTCTTCTCCCCTGCCGCGGAGTTTCAGCCCCGACTCAGTCTGAAACCCACTCATGCAGAGGATGTAAATCCATCGAAGCGGCACACCAAACCCGCCACTCCGTATTCAATTCTTCAACCACTTTCTCCGCTTGGGCCTGCCCTGTACAAGGCAGAAACACACATGCTCCCGAGCCGCTCATCCGCGGCGCCACGCCCGGAGAACCAAAGGGCGCAAGAGCATCCAGGGCTTTTTGCACTTCCGGATAAAGGCGGCACGCTACCGGTTGCAGGTCATTGCGTGTGTGCTGTTGAAGCCACTTCTGCACATCCGCCTGCAATCCCCCGCCAACTGGAGAGGCCGAGATTATGACGGCTTCAGTGTCACGCGTCAAACCCTCATCGCGAAAAATCTGTGGCGTCGGTACCGCCACGGATGGCTCAACGACTACGTACCAGGCGGGTGGCAGATCCAGCGGCGTCAGCTCCTCGCCGACACCCTCTGCCAGGGCGGTGCGCCCATAAATGAAAAACGGCACATCGGCGCCGAGCGACAGTGCCCATGTCTGCAAGACTGAACGCGGCAAACCAAGCTGCCACAAGCTGTTCAGCGCCACCAGCGTTGTCGCCGCATCGGAGCTGCCACCGCCAAGACCTCCTCCCATGGGCAGGCGCTTGTCGACACGAATATCCGCGCCAAGAATACAGCCCGTGTGCTCTTGCAGCAGTCGTGCGGCGCGTACCACAAGGTCCTGATCCGGCGCCACACCGGGCACATCATTGACGCGCCGAATTTCGGCATCGATACGCACACGGAAATGCAGCACATCGCCATGGTCAAGCATGCGAAAAGCCGTTTGCAGCGTGTGGTATCCGTCAGGGCGGCGGCCGGTGACATGCAGGAAAAGATTGATCTTGGCGGGTGCTGGGCAGCTGATGAATCCCGCTTCGTCAGCGTTCAAACCGCCCATTCTTCGATCGCCAGACGTATCCGCAGCGGCCCGTGCTCGACTTCGATACTCGACGGCAGCGCCTCAGGGCGTTCCGATTCGTACGAAAGGATGCGCACTGTCCAGCCCTCTTCCACGGCTTCCAGCAAACGGCCCATGCTGTCGCGGGTCGCGGGCACGTTGCGGTTAACGCGACCCAGTACCCAGCGCGCCAGGGATTCTATCGGTACGGGCTGATCGGTAATGCGCGCCAGCAATTGGTCTGCGCTGCGCGCCTCATAGCGCTCGCCGTCAGCGGTGATCCAGCGCGCGCCGGTTGCGTTGCGCTGCAGCTCGGCCACCACCATGCCGAGCGAAGAGGAGAAGCCCATCGCATCTTCGTCCGGAGAATGCTCCCATGTCATGCGCATGGAATCGGCGCGTGCACCCTGGCGGATGATGGCGCGCCCGGCCAGTTCGAAATGCAGAATGCTTTCGCGCACGGGACGGGGGGGAATCTCGGCCGGTGGCGCCGAAGCGCATGCGCTCAGAACCAATGCTGCCAGCAGCACGCAATATTTGCGGCCGGCGAGAAAAATGCCACATTCATTTTTCAGGCGCATTTGACGCATCACTTGAGCAGACGCCCCATTACCTCTATCAGGGCGGCGTTGTCAGGACTGCCCTTGCGCGCTTGCTGCAATACTTCGCGCGCATCGTCCTGACGCCCCTGCTTCCACAGCACTTCGCCAAGATGCGCTGCGATTTCGGGATCTGGTTGCAGCTTGTAGGCCTTGCGCAGCAGCTCTGTCGCTGCATCGAGCTGGTTCTGGCGGAAACGCAGCCAGCCCATGCTGTCGACAATCGCCGCCTCGTCGGGCGAAAGCTTGATTGCCTGCGCCAGAAGTACGTCTGCTTCATCAAGCCGGACATTACGATCAGCAAAGGAATAGCCCAGCGCATTGAAGGCGGAAGACTGATCCGGCCGCAAGACCATCAGGCGACGCAGCCACTGCTCCATTTTGTCGTAGCGCTTGAGCTCTTCAGCAAGCATCGCAGCCTGATATAGCACCTCGCCCTCGTCAGGCTTGGCGGTGAGATATTTTTCCAGCAGCGTAAGTGCGGCAGCAGTCTGTTTGTTCTGTCGCAGCAAGCTGGCTTGCGCCAGGGTAAGTTCGGCTGCGTTATCAGGGCTCTTCACCGTCGCTTCTGCCAGCAGGGCGCGCGCTTTTTCAGGCTTGCCCTGAACAATCAGCAACTGCGCGGCACGCGCTCGTGCGGTGATGTACTGAGCGCCAGGCTGCACGGCGCTGTAGACGGCAACTGCCTCCTCGCCTCGCCCGGAGTTTTCCAGGATCAATGCCAGTTGCAGGCGCAGTTGATCGACATCACGATATGCGTGATCAATCAGGCGACGCAACAAGGGTTCCGCCTTCTCGGCTTCGCCACCCTGCACCATCATGACGACCACATCGAAAATTACGTCGTCATTATCGGGAAAATCGGCCTTCAGTCGATTGAAGGCCTCAGTCGCTTCGGCCTTGCGTCCTTGCGACAGTAGCCAGCGGGCATAGTCTTCGCGCGCGCCGATCGATTGCGGATAACGCTGGCCGAACTTGCCAAGCTCCTCCATGGCCTGCTCCTGCTGCGCCTTGGGCGCAGACTGCGCCCGTACGCGGGCGGCCGACTCCCAGTCGGGGCGCATGTCGAGCGCCTTCTGGCTTTCACTCGCGGCCTTGCTCTGCTCACCTGCCGACAGCGCCATGACGGCGCGCACAAAATGCGCTTCGGACAAGTTCAGATAGGGCTGCGTCAAGCGTTCGACCATGGCCAGCGCAGCCTGCTTGTCCGGATAGCGCACCAGCAAGCCGGGCAATTGCAAAAGGAAAATGGGGGTCGATGTGCTTTCAGATGCCAGAGTGCGCTGCAACGGCGGCTCGACATCTGCAAGGTTGGTCATTTCGCCGGTCATTGTCAGAGCAAGGGCTTGCAAGGGATTGGGAGATTTCGGTGCAAGGGCCGCCCACAGCTTGACGGCTTTGCTGGTCAGCTCACCCTGTCCGCTGGCCAGGCTCAATTCGGTTGCGCGCTCTGCAAGGCGCACGTCCTGCGTACGCTGTGCAACATCAACGTACAGATACGCGGCGAGATCGAGCTGTCCACGTACAGCGGCAATCTCGGCCAGGACGGTCTTGTAAAGGATATCGGCGGTCAGTTCCGTAACCGGCCTGGGAGTGGGCAGTGGCGTTCCCAAAGGCGGCACCCCAGGCACGCCCGGCTCGGCTGCATCGGCCGCAACGCCGCCGAGTGCGGCCGTAATGGCCAACGCTGTCGCGCCAAGGCGCAAAGCCGACGTCAGTGAAGACAAACGTGCGGCGGGGAAACAGGAAATGGAGAAAGGCATGGTTGCTCCGGCGTTGCAGGAAAATGGCGGGCTTATCGCTTCGATGCATCCATTTCCACATCAAATACCAACGATGGATCGAAACTGCCTGGTGGTCCGGCAAATCGAAGCCAGAGACGGGATTGATTTAAAAATGGAATGACTCACAATTGCCGTCCAACGGGATGGTACCAGCAAGATCGTCCGCCCCGCATTGCCGCCAGAAGCCGACGTACGCGCAAGACCAGAACGCATGCCTGAACTCCCGGAAGTCGAAATTACCCGTCGCGGCATCGCCGAACATATCGCCGGACAAACCGTCAGCGGGCTCGATGTACGCGAGCCACGACTCCGTTACCCGGTTCCGGCAGACCTCGCGAGCAAGCTCAGCGGGCAGCGCATCGATACGGTAAGGCGTCGCGCGAAATACCTTCTCCTCGATGTCGCCACCGGAAGCGTGCTGATTCATCTTGGCATGTCCGGCAGTCTGCGTGTGTTGCCGCATGACACGCCGGCCCGAAAGCATGATCACGTCGACATCCTGTTTGGCGAACGACTGCTGCGCCTGCACGACCCGCGCCGCTTCGGCGCCGTGCTGTGGGTGCCACGTCCAGCCGAGGAACATGCCCTGCTTGCCCACCTCGGTATCGAGCCGCTGGAGGCGCAGTTCGATGGCGCATGGTTGTTTGCTGCTACACGCAAGAGCACAACGCCCATCAAGCTGTGGATCATGAATGCACAGCGTGTGGTCGGCATCGGCAATATCTATGCTTCGGAGAGCCTGTTCCGTGCCGGCATCCACCCCAACACCCCCGCAGGCAAGCTGTCCGCGCAACGTTGCGCACGGTTGGTGGAGTGCGTAAAAAACACCTTGCAGGACGCTCTCGCTGCCGGCGGCAGCACGCTGCGCGACTTCGTCGCCGTGAATGGCAACTCCGGTTACTTCCAGCAGAATTATTTCGTCTATGCCCGCGAAGACGAACCCTGCCGCGTATGCACAACGCCTATCCGCAAACAAGTCATGGGGCAGCGCAGCACGTTCTTTTGCACGCACTGCCAGCGCAAATGAGGTGGCGGGCTTTGATGCCCGGCAAATAAAGCGTGATTTTCTGCACGAAACGCGATCCGTCTGCGCGACCGGCGGCGAACTCGGGCGCGGAACGGCCTGACAGAGTGTTGCGGCAGACCCAATTCCGGCTATGCTAGCGATTGAATAGCGAATAATTGATAACGCCCCTAAAAAAGCGGCTTGCCGCATCGCCTTCATGCGCCCGGTCCGGGCGATCAGACAACCCCCCGGGGGATCCCGTAAATGGCCCTGATTGAACAGTTTTCCGAGTACTCGCGCTGGCGCAACGACGTCAGCTCGGCCGTGCAGCACCTGCGCTCCTGGCTCAACAACAACGATCTCTCCGACGCTCAGGCTGATATGCGCCTGCAGCATCTGCTCGAACGCCTCAAGGAAGACAAGCTGGTAGTGGCCTTCGTTGCCGAATTTTCGCGCGGCAAGTCGGAACTCATCAACGCCATTTTCTTTGCCCAGTATGGCAGCCGGGTACTGCCTTCCAGCGCCGGCCGCACCACCATGTGCCCAACCGAGCTGCAATGGGAGAACGGCCAGACACCGGGCATACGTCTGCTGCCCATCGAAACGCGCGGCCGTCAGGAAAGCGTCGCTGAAATGCGCCGCGTGCCCAGCGAATGGACGCTGGAACCGTTTGATGTACAGAGCGCCGAAAGCCTGCAAAAGGCTTTCATGCGCGTTGCTGAAACCAAGCTGGTTACCCGCGAAGAGGCCGAGCGCCTCGGCTTCCCGGTAGATGAGACAGGCGTCGAAGGCGCCCGCCCTGATGCCGATGGCATGATTGAAGTGGCCTGCTGGCGACATGCCGTCATCCAGTTCCCGCATCCCTTGCTGGAACAGGGCCTGGTCATCGTCGACACACCTGGGCTGAATGCAATCGGTTCGGAGCCGGAACTGACGCTGTCGCTCATTCCGAACGCGCATGCAGTGCTGTTTCTGCTCGCCGCAGACACGGGCGTGACGCAGAGCGATCTGCAGGTATGGCAGAAGCATGTAAATATCGGCCGTACCCAGAAGAACGGCCGCATGGTCGTGCTCAACAAGATCGATGGTCTGTGGGACGGTTTGCGCAGCGATGATCAGATCAACGCCGAGATCGACAAGCAAGTGGCGACCGTCGCCGAAACGCTCGGCATCACCAGCGACCAGATCTACCCTGTGTCAGCGCAGAAGGCGCTGTATGCCAAGGTTCATCAGGACCGCGACCTGCTGGCACGATCGCGCATCGAGGCGCTCGAGAATGCGATGAGCACCGAGCTGCTGCCGACACGTCAGCACATCACGCGTGAAAATGCGCTGCTCGAAACCGATGAAATCATCCGTCGCATGAGCGAGCTGCTTGCCGCACGCGAGCGCAGCCTGCAGGAGCAGTTGAAGGAGATGTCGGACCTGCGCGGCAAGAATCAGGGTGTCATCGAATACATGATGCGCAAGGTACGCGCCGAAAAGGAAGAGTTCGAAAACGGACTGCAGAAGTACCACGCGGTGCGCAGCGTGTTCACCAGCCTGTCCAACAAGCTCTTCTCGCACATCGGCGTGGACACGGTGCGCACCGAAACGCGCCGCACGCGTGCGCGCATGGTCGATGCGAATTTCTCGAAGGGCTTGCGTGAGGCCATGCTGCAATTCTTCGGCAACCTGCGCGGCAACCTGCACAAATCGTCTGACGAGATCACCGAAATCACGGCAATGCTCGACGCCATGTACAAGCGCTTCGCAGTGGAGCATGGCCTCAAGCTCGCGCCGCCTTCAGGCTTCTCGACCGTACGCTACGAGAAGGAAATCGCGCGCCTAGAAAAGGCTTTCGACGACCAGCTCAACACCATGAGCGCGATGATCACGCAATGGAAGGGCACGGTTACACAACGCTTCTTCGACACCATCGCCATCGAAGCGCGCCGCACCTTCGAGGTCGCCAACCGCGACATCGAACAATGGTTGCGCGCCGTGATGGCGCCGCTCGAAACGCAGGTGCGCGAGTACCAGCTGCAACTCAAGCGTCGTCTTGAAAGCGTCAAGCGCGTACATGAAGCAACGGGCACGCTGGAAGACCGCATCGATGAGCTGCGCCAGGCTGACGCAGCGCTCAAACGCCAGCAGGAAGAGGTGGTGTTGATGCGCAAGGCAATCGAATCAGCGCTTGGCGCCTCCCTGGCGAGCCGCGAGGCTGATGAAGTCATGGCGGCCTGATCAGCAAAACGCCTCATCAAAAACAAAGGGCACCGCAAGGTGCCCTTTGTTTTTGTACTGCAACCTCACTTCACCTCATCATTTCACGGCAGTGAGCTTGTAATACTTGTCCATCAACTGATCCTTGCTCTCGGCCACATCGGGGTTGAGCGGAATACAGTCGACCGGACACACCTGCTGGCACTGCGGCTCGTCGTAGTGGCCGACGCACTCGGTGCACTTGCTCGGATTGATTTCGTAGATCTCGATGCCCTGGAAAATGGCTTCGTTTGGACATTCGGGTTCGCAGACGTCGCAATTGATGCATTCGTCCGTAATCATCAGGGCCATGCTTTAACCTCTACAAATAAATCTTCAGCCACCTGACTGCACCTTGCGCGTGATGCGCTCGGCCACCACCGGCTGCACGAAAGTGCTGACATCGCCTCCCAGCAGCCCGATCTCGCGCACCATGGTGGCGGAGACGAACATGAACTCTTCGCCAGGCGTCAGGAACAGGGTTTCGACATCGGGATAGAGGCGACGGTTCATGCCTGCCATCTGGAACTCGTATTCAAAATCGGATACAGCACGCAGACCCCGCACGATGACACGTGCGCCATGGCCGCGAATGAAATCCATGAGCAGGCCGGAGAAACCGGTCACGGTCACGTTGTCATAGGGCGCCAGCACTTCGGCTGCCAGTTCGACGCGCTCATCCAGCGTGAACAACGGGCGTTTGCCCGCGCTTTCCGCCACGCCAACGATGACACGGTCGAACATGTGCGCGGCGCGACGCACGAGATCTTCGTGCCCGCGTGTCAGCGGGTCGAAAGTGCCGGGGTAAACAGCCAGATTGTGGCTCATCGCAATCCCATCATTGCCATCATTGCCGACGTTACATTCTTTCTCACTTTTATCACTCCCGTTCCATCAGGTGATAGTGAACCTGCCCCGCCTTGCCCGATTTGATCGTATGCAAGCCGGCAAATTGCTCGATCGGCTCCTCGGCCTCCACATAGACCCGCGCATCGGGGGTCAGGAGCCTCGGGAGGTAAGGCGCGAGCTTCTGCAGCCAGCCTTGCCGATAGGGCGGATCGAGTATCACCAGATCGAACGGCGACATGTTGTCCTGCACAAATCTTAGCGCATCCGCTCTTTGCAGCCTGGCATTGTTTGCGCCAAGCAGTGCCGCGCTCTTCTGCAGATGCGCGAAAACCTTGGGCGAAAACTCCACCATGACGACTTCGCTCGCCCCGCGCGAAGCGGCCTCGAAGCCAAGCACGCCACTGCCGGCAAACAGGTCGAGGCAACGCAGGCCGCTCAGGTCCTGGCCAAGCCAGTTGAACAGCGTTTCCCGCACGCGGTCGGGCGTGGGGCGCAGGCCGATGGCATCCGGCACCTCGATCAGACGCGAACGGTACTGACCGCCAACGATGCGGACTCGGCTCATGACTACGCTCCAATGCGCATGCGGACGTTGCGAAACGGACTGGTGACAGGCATCTGTTAGACTTTCGGCAAGCTGATTTTCGGCCAGTTTCTTTCGCCAACTTGCTTGGCAACGTTACCGCTTCCAACGCTACCGATTTGTGGCGGGCGCAGCATCATAAATCAAGCCTGCTTTCAGACCACCATGTTCAATTTCTTCAAGAAGTCCCCTGCCGACAATCCTGCGCCCGACACAGCAGCCGCGCCAGCCGGCGAGGCACCGAAATCCGGCTGGCTGGACCGCCTCAAGAGCGGCCTGACACGCACGCGTGATCAACTCGGCGCGCTGGGCGGGCTCTTTTCGCTACGCAAGATCGATGAAGAACTGCTCGAAGAACTCGAAACCACGTTGCTGATGGCCGACTGCGGTGTCGAAGCCACCACGGCCCTGCTCACCGAACTGCGCCGCCGCTGGAAGCAGGACAAGCTGGAAACCGGCGAAGAGTTGCAGGCGGTGCTTGCCGAAGCGCTGCGCACCTTGCTGCTGCCATTGCAGGCGCCGTTGCGCGTCGATAGTCACAAGCCATTCATCATCATGCTGGCGGGCATCAACGGCGCGGGCAAGACCACTTCCATCGGCAAGCTTGCGCACTACTTCCAGTTGCAGGGCAAGAGCGTCCTGCTTGCGGCAGGCGACACCTTCCGCGCCGCGGCGCGCGAACAGCTCGAAGAATGGGGCCTGCGTAACAATGTCGTCGTCATTTCGCAGGATGGCGGCGATCCAGCAGCTGTGGCTTTCGATGCGATCAACGCAGCCCGCGCGCGCGGCATCGACGTCGTCATGATCGACACTGCCGGCCGGCTGCCGACGCAATTGAACTTGATGGAAGAGATTGCCAAGGTACGCCGCGTGATCCAGAAGGCCGATGCCAGCGGACCACACGAGGTACTGCTGGTACTCGACGCCAATATCGGCCAGAACGCCATCGCGCAACTGAAGGCGTTCGACAAGGCCATCGGCGTAACCGGCCTGATCCTGACCAAACTCGACGGTACCGCCAAGGGCGGCGTCGTGGCCGCCATTGCGCGCAACATGCCGAAGCCATTGCGCTTCATCGGCGTGGGAGAAGGCATCGAAGACCTGCAGCCCTTTGATGCGGCGGAGTTTGTCGATGCCTTGTTCACAAACAAGACGTCCGCTTGAGATATGGTAAAAACATCGGGTAAAAATCGGGTAAAACATCGCGACATGAGGTGGCTGTCGTGACTATGACTATCCAATAACGCAGGCAGACTGCAGAGCACGCAATGATCGAGTTCGACCACGTCAGCAAGCATTACCCGGGCGGGCACGAGGCCCTGACCGACCTGAGCCTGGAAATTCGCCACGGCGAGCTGCTGGTGCTTGCCGGGCATTCTGGTGCAGGCAAGAGCACCTTGCTCAAGCTCATCGCCGCCCTGGAAGCCCCCACTGCCGGGCGCGTTCTCGTCAACGGCCTTGACGTCGGCCGTATGCGCCGCTCGCAAGTACCTTACCTGCGCCGCAGTCTCGGGCTGGTCATGCAGGAACATCGCCTTCTGATGGACCGCACCGTGTTTGACAATGTCATGCTGCCACTATTGATTTCGAGCCAGCCGCCAAGCGATGCAGCGAAGCGGGTGCGCGTGGCGCTGGAGCGTGTCGGCCTGACTGAATTCGAGCGCGCCATGCCGATGACCTTGTCTGGCGGCGAACAGCAGCGCGTGGCGATTGCCCGCGCCATCGTCAATCGCCCGTCCATCCTCATTGCCGACGAGCCAACAGCGCACCTCGACCCTGCCTATGCGCGCGAAATTGCAGCGCTGTTCCGCAGCTTTCACGCTGCCGGTGTCACCTTGATCCTCGCTACGCACGACGACACGCTGTACTCGCCGTACGGTGCGCGCCGCGTCGAGCTGGCTCACGGAAAGCTGCTGTCATGAGCGCCCACGTGATGGCCCTGAAACAGGCGCTGCGCCGCCTCGGTGGCAAACCGGTATCGACCCTCTTGTCGGCACTGGTGATTGCCATCGCATTGACCTTGCCCGCGCTCGGCTATGTGCTGGTCGACAATGTGGCCAGTCTTGCGCGAGGCATATCCGGCAAGCCCGAGATCAGCGTATTCCTGAACAATGATGTTCCCGCCGAACGAGTCAAAGCGATCGAAACAGCGCTGCGCGCCAATCCACAGGTCGCCGCCCTGCGCTTCGTGCCACGTGACGAAGCGCTGAAGCAGCTGGCCGCGCGCGGCGGCTTCGCCGACGTGACGGGTGCCCTGGCTGACAATCCGCTGCCAGACGCGTTCATCCTTGATCCACGCGATGACAGCCCAACCAGTTTCGAAGCATTGCGCAAACAGATCGGCGCCATCCCCGAAGTAGCGCAAACCCAGCTCGACTCGGAATGGGTGGAACGGCTGCACGCCATCATTGCGCTGGCGCGCAGCACCACGCTGCTGCTGGCATCGCTGCTTGGTGCTGCATTGATTATCGTCACTTTCAACACGATCCGTCTGCAGATTCTCACGCAGCGCCATGAGATTTCAGTGAAATTGCTGCTTGGCGCGACGCGAAATTACGTGCGCCGCCCTTTTCTCTATTTCGGCCTGCTGCAAGGCCTGTTGGGTGGCCTCCTCGCCTGGGCGCTGGTAGTAGCACTGCTGGTCGTGATGGCGCCACAGATCGAAGCGCTCGCCCAGCGCTACAGCATCGTGCTGAGCATTGGCGGCCCAGCGCTGTGGCAAGGCGTGGTGCTTTGCGCCTTTGCCGCCCTGCTCGGCTGGCTTGGTGCTGCCATCTCCGTGCGTCGCCATCTTCACGACGGCCTGATGATCGACTGAAACCGGGTTCTCCCTTCCGTCAGGCACAACGATTGCAGCGAATCGGTCATGCGCTGACCTCGCCTGCCATCGCGACCGGAACTTTCAAGGGGCTTAGCACTCTGTAAGCGAGAGTGCTAAAATCGCACATCAGGATTTCGTTGTAATCAGTTTTAAGTCAATCTGCCGCGACGCCAGGGGATTGATTCAGGAATTGGGAAAGGAGCTAGGCATGACGTCTTCTGCATTAATCTTTCCAACGCCAAGCGCGCTTGGCAGCATCGACCAGTACATTCAGGCCGCCAATCGCTTCCCTATGCTCACCGAAGAGCAGGAGCAGGCCTTGGCACGCCGTCTTACCAACGACAACGACCTCGAGGCCGCGCGCCAGATGGTGTTGTCGCATTTGCGCCTGGTCGTTTCGATCGCCCGCAACTACCTGGGCTATGGCCTGCCGCATGCGGACCTGATCCAGGAAGGCAATGTCGGCCTCATGAAGGCCGTGAAGCGCTTCGATCCGGATCGCGGCGTGCGCCTCGTGTCCTTCGCCATCCACTGGATCAAGGCGGAGATCCACGAGTACATCCTCAAGAACTGGCGCCTGGTGAAGATCGCCACGACGAAGTCGCAGCGCAAGCTGTTCTTCAATCTGCGTAGCCTGCGCAGCCAGAATGGCGAGGCCGCCCACAGCCTGACGCCATCGGAAGCCCTGGACATTGCAGAACGCCTTGGCGTGAAGACCGAAGAGGTCTTTGAAATGGAATCGCGCTTTGCCGGTGGTGACGTGGCGCTCGAGGGCTCGAATGACGACGATGACGAACGTCATTTCTCGCCCATCAGCTGGCTTGTCGACCCGGCGGCCGAACCTGCCGAAGTGCTCGAAACCGCGCAGATGGAACGCCTGCAGGACAGTGGCCTGAGAAACGCGCTGGAAAGTCTGGACGAGCGTAGTCGCGCCATCGTGCAACGCCGCTGGCTGGTGGCCGAGGAAGAAAGTGCCGCCACCCTGCATGAGCTTGCCGCCGAATACGGCATATCCGCAGAACGGATTCGTCAGATCGAAGTAAAGGCGATGCAGAAGATGCGCGGATTGCTGACGATGGCGTGATTGCTGCCTGACTTCTTGCAAGAGCAAGCCCGCGTAAAAAAGCCGGCACATGTGTCGGCTTTTTTACGCGCCTGCAAAAGTCATGACTCAACGACTCATTGTCGGCGCCCGGCGCCAGGCTTTCATGGCCTCGTCGATCCGCTGTTGCGTGACACCGCTGCGCACCCGTTTCGCCAGCACAGCGTCAAACTCGGCCAACCGCGACAAGCACAAACTCTTCTTCGACCAGCCCACAAAATTGTCGACCTGCGCAACGTTCGGTTTGAGCGCGACAAATTCGGCCTCTTTGCCAGCCGGGGCCAGGTAGCTCATCGCCGGATAGTACGGACTGACGAAATACTCGATTCGCTCCGCCGCGAGTTTTCCAAAATTCTCCTTGATACCCGGCGCGCTCTCAATGCTCAATTCGGCACTCAGGTATTCATCAAATCCGCCGCCAAAACGCGTCCCGTGGGTCACGCCACCAGAATGTCCTTTGAGATCTTCACGTGATCTGTAGCGCAAGCCGCTCGTCGATTTGACGAAAACCGAGGTCGGGTTGGGAAAGATTGGCGTCGGTACGAATTGAAGAAATTCGCGGCGGCCCGGCGTGTCCTTGAGTTCCGCAATGATATCCACGGTGCCGAACTCCGCCGATTGCAACAAGCGCAGGAACGGACCGACGTAACGCACTTCGTAGGGCAAGCGCATGGCATCAAGCACCTCGGTGACCACATTCACGCTGGCACCATGCAGCTGCTTGCCGTCATACCATGCAAAAGGCGGGAATTCAGGATCGGCCGATACCACTACGCTTTTGCAGGTATCGCCATCAAGCGCGTGCACCACGCAACTGAGTATCGCCAAAAGGACCAAAAGCACCCCGTGGAGCAACCCTCGTCGTATCTGATCAGTAAAGATACGGTAGTCAATGCTCATCGCCCCCTCCAGTCGAGCACTCCACTGCGCACATACTGTGAGCATAGCGTGGGCGGGCACCTATGCCAGAAGTTCACAGCCCCGGAAGGGTTGGCATTACTTGCCGGCGAGTAGCAGCTTGATATCGGCCAGCAGGTTTTCCGGCGTCTCGCCGTAACGCACGAACAGTCGCGCGCGCCCTTTCGGGTCGAAGAGATAGATGCCGGCGGTATGGTCCATCGTGTATTTGCCGCCTGCGATATCGCCACGCTTCTCGTAGTACACGCTGAACGCCTTGGCGATGGCCCTGGTTTGTTCGGGCGTGCCGCGCAGCGCGATGAAGCCTGGATTGAACGCTGTGACATAGTCGCCTAGCAACTGTGGCGTGTCGCGCTCGGGGTCGACCGAGACGAGCACTACCTGCAAACGCTTGCCGTCTTCACCAAGCTTCTGCGTGACATCCGCCATCAGGGCCAGGCTGGTCGGACACGCGTCGGGGCACTGCGTGTAACCGAAAAAAACGGCGACGACCTTGCCGGAAAAGTCGGCGATGGTGCGTGTCTTGCCGATGGTATCCGGCAGGTTCAGGGCAGCGCCGTAGTTTGCGCCGGTTATGTCCGTGGCATTGAAATGTGCTGGCTGGTCACCGCAGGCCGCCATAAGCGCCATCAGCAACACGGTCGCGGCCCAGTTGCGACAGATAGTCATCGGCTGACTCACGCGTGACTCACTTCAGGTAATGATCGACGAGCAAAGCCGCGAAGATCAGCGACAGGTACAGGATGGAGAAGCGGAAGGTGCGGCGCGCGAGATCATCGCTGTAGTTGCGCAGCAGGTTCCATGCATAGCCTATGAAGACGGCATTGAGTACCAGCGCACTGATCAGATAGACCCAGCCCGACATGTTCGACGCAAACGGCAGCAGCGTGACGCCGGTGAGGATGAAGGTGTAGAGCAGTACATGCAGGCGGGTGAATTTCGAGCCGTGCGTGACGGGCAGCATCGGCAGGCCTGCTGCGGCGTAGTCCTTGGTGCGATACAGCGCGAGCGCCCAGAAATGCGGTGGCGTCCAGGTAAAGATGATGAGGAACAACAAGCAGGCGTCGGATGAAACTTCGCCCGTCATGGCCGCCCAGCCGAGCACCGGTGGCATGGCGCCGGATGCGCCACCTATGACGATGTTCTGCGGCGTGTTCGGCTTGAGGAGCACCGTGTAGATGACGGCATAGCCAACGAAGGTGGCAAGTGTGAGCCACATGGTCAGCGGGTTGACGGCGTGATAGAGCAAGGACAGCCCTGCCCCGCCGAGCATGGCGGAGAACAGCAATGTTTCCTGCGTTGACAGCTGACCGCGTGGCAGTGGCCGCGCGCGCGTGCGTGCCATCTTGGCGTCGATACGCTGTTCGATGAGGCAGTTGATGGCGGCTGCAGCACCGGCAACGGCGGCAATACCGAGCGTTGCGGCGAGCATCAGTACAGGCGGCGGGAAGCCGCTGGGTATCGCCAGGAACATGCCGATCACGGCACAGAAAACGATCAGTGTATTGACACGCAGCTTGGTCAGCGCGACATAAGCTTGTAGTTTCGCCTGGACCTTCTGCAGTGGCGTGATTGCCAGCCGTCGTTCAAGTTGCGAGCCGTTCATTCCATATCCTTTCCATGTGCGCACCCGCCGTCACGGCGCGTAGCCGGAAGTTGATCGATACGGTAATGATCACCAGCAGTGCGGCAACCGCATTGTGTGCAACGGCAACCGCCAGCGGCAGCGCGAACACGACGTTGGAGATGCCCAATGCAATTTGCGTAATCACCGCAACCATGAGGAGGACGGCCAGGCCGCGCAAGGCTTCATGACGCATGAGGCGGAAACCGAATACCAGCAAGTAGCCGCCGACAAGAATCGCCCCGACGCGGTGGCTCCAGTGAATGGCTGTCAGCGCAGCGCTCGACAGTAATTGACCGGCGGCGGTACGACCCAGCTCGCGGAACAGCTGAAAGGCATTGCTGAAATCCATATTGGGTAGCCAGCCGTTCTGGCAGGTCGGAAAATCCGGACAAGCCAGTGCAGCGTAGTTCGTCGATACCCAGCCGCCGAGTGCAATCTGCAGGATCAGCAAGACCAGTGCAGTGCGCGCGGCAAAGGCGAGACGCGAACCAGCAGCGTGACGCGCGGCACCAGATTCCCGCTGCACGATCCAGGTGAGCATGCCGAGTGTCATCAGCCCCAGCAGCAGGTGCGTGCTGACCACGGCGGGCATCAATCTGAGCGTCACGGTCCATGCGCCAAAGGCGCCTTGCAGACAGATGAGGCCGAACAACGCAAACAGCTGGCCCGGCGAGATGCCCTGTGAGCGCCAGCGACGCCACGCCAGGATGGCCATGATCAGGCTCAGCAGACCGAGCGTGGAGGCGAAGTAACGATGAATCATTTCCTTCCATGCCTTGTGCATGGAAACAGGCCCGTGCTCGTCTGCCGCATGCGCAGCCTTGATCTCGTCCTGCGCATGATGCGGCGACAGTTGGCCGTAGCAGCCGGGCCAGTCCGGGCAGCCGAGGCCTGCATCGTTGAGGCGCACATAGGCACCCAGCACTACGACAAAGAAGGCCAGCAACAAGGAGAAGAGTGCGAGTTTGCGGATCATGTCAGTCGTGCATCAGCGCGAGTATTTGAGGAGTTTCTTCAAGTCCGCCACGATGCCCTTGGTCTCGGGATTTTGCGGGAACCGCATCATGAGGTTGCCGCGCGGATCAATCAAGTCAATATGTCTCGCCGGGCCGAGTGCGCTTGCCAAAGCCCGGTCAGCCACAACGAGCAGGCCCGGATGGCCGGCCAGCAAGCTCGCATCCGGTTTCGCGCCGTCGTCGATGACCCACAGACGCGCCACGCGATCCATGTCAGCGGCCTGGATTACGCGAATCTGGCGCATGTAGTAGAGATCCCGCTGGCAGTCCGCATCGCAGGCTCCCGGCGCGCGCACCGCCATCACCCATTTACCGCGCATGCCGGCTTCGAGCGCTGCGCCATCAAGGGTGCGCAAGCTTGCCGTCTGCAGTGCCACGGCCGGCGAGATCACCGTGCCATAGCTGGCGATTGCCGAAGGCCGCCAGACGTAGAAAGCAAAATAGGCCGCGGCAATCGGTGCCAGGCATACGGCCAGCAGCAACAGCATGGTGCGACGCCCCTTGGCGATCTGCTCGGCGCTTATTGCAGGCTTGTTCACTGTGCTTCCTGCATTGGTCATTCCGATATCTTTCATTTCGTTCTTTCGCGTGGCAGGCGAAACTGGCGCCAGCCGAAAAACCCGGTCAGGCCAAGAGCCACGATGGCAAATACAAACCATTGCAAGGCATAGGCCTTGTGCATGCTCACACCCAGATCGGGCCGCGGCCAGTCACGCTGCAATCCATCCGGGCTAGCGCTTTCCTGGAACAGTAGCAGCGGCGCAACCGGCACATTGAGACGGGCTGCGAAGTGCTGCGGATCGGCACGCTGCCAGACCTGCCCGGCTTCCTTGCCATCATCCAGCCGGAAACTCTTGAGGTCCGGCCGCAGCAACAGGCCCGCTATTTTCACAGGCTCAGCCGGGGTCGGAATCGTGGGCAGGACCTCACGCCGCAGGCCTGCGGCGACCCAACCGCGATTGACAATGACGACGCTGCCATCGCCAAGCCGCAAAGGCGTTAATACATGGTAGCCAGTCTGCTGGGCATGCACGCGGTTATCCAGGAATACCGTCTGTGCGGCAATCCAGGTTCCGCCGAGACTGACACGCTGCCACTCCTCGAGCGCCGCTGAGGATGTCTGCGTTGCCGGCACGCCTGCCGCATCCAGATGCGCCTGGCGCTCCGCCTTGAACTCAGCCCTGTGCACTTGCCAGAAACCGAGGCGCACGCAGAGCGCGCACATCAGTACACCGGCAACGAAGGGAATCAGACGACGGAGAGAAGACATCGGGCGCGGCGGCGTACCTGAAGAAAACTATTGCGGAGCGTTAGGGCAGGCTAAGATTGCTGCCTCGAATTCACCAAGGCACTGCCATGCGCTGGGTCGTCATTGCTCTTCTGCTGGCCATCATGGTCAGCCTCGGATCGGGTCTTTTCTCGCTCGTCAAAGACAAAAGCAACAGTGACCGCACCGTGCGCGCGCTGACCTGGCGCATCGGTTTGTCACTGCTGCTTTTCTTCCTGCTGATACTGATCTACCGCATGGGCTGGGTGTCAGGGCATTTATTGCACTGACACCGCCCGTGTTCTGCGCTACTGGATTACAGCACGTAGACCACGATGAATAACAGCAACCAGACGTAATCCACAAAGTGCCAGTACCAGGCCGCTGCTTCAAAAGCGAAGTGGCGCTCGGCGCTGAAATGTCCCGCCAGCGAGCGGAACAACATGACCGTCAGCATGATCACGCCGATGGTCACGTGCAGGCCGTGGAAGCCGGTCATCATGAAGAAAGTCGAGCCGTAGATGCCGGAGGTCAGCTTCAGGCCTTCGTGATAGGCATGCGTGTATTCCTCTGCCTGGCAACCCAGAAAGACCACACCCAGCGCAATGGTCAGCGCCAGGAAAATATTGAACTGAGCACGATTGCCGTTACGAATCGACCAGTGCGCCCAGGTCAAAGTCGCGGCGGAAGCCAGCAGCAACGCCGTGTTGATGGCGGGCAGCCAGTCGAGCGACATTGCGCCAAGGAACAAGGCAACCAGTACCACGACAAGTACCAGCACCAGTTGCAACTGGCTGCGCTTGCCGTGTTCGAGTGGCTTGTGCGCGTAAGTCACTGCAGCACCTGCACCCACCATCAGCGCCAGACCAAGCATGGCCTTGCCGAAGGTGATCGTTGGGGCCATGGTCATTTCGAGCTCGCCCAGCGGACCTGCAGTCGGCCATACAGCCTTGAACGCAGGCCAGAAGAGGTTGCCATCCACGCTGCCCAGATCGTGAATGCCGATGTGGCGCACGTAGAACAAGGTGCCGAAGAATGCGGCAAAGAACATCACTTCGGAAAAGATGAACCACATCATGCTGAAGCGGAATGACTTGCTGACCTGCGCGCCGTATTTGCCGCTTTCGGATTCGCGCGCCACGGTACGGAACCAGCCGAACAGCATATAAATCAGTACGGCAAAGCCGCTGGCCACCAGCCACGGGCCCGCTTCCAGATGATTGACCCAGAACGAAGCGCCCGCGGCCATCAACAGCAGCGCCACAGCACCCATCAATGGATAGGTTGAAGGTTCGGGAACGAAATATTTTTCTAAGGTCTGGCTCATGCTGGCCTTCTCCAAGGTTTTGCTGAATTACTGAATCGGGTACAAGACCTGACAGGCCCACTACTCAATGCCCCGCCTGCGAAACCACAAACCGCGCAAGCATCACGATGCTTACCACAAACACTATGCCGCCAATCACGCCAGCAACGATGAGATGCTTTGCCTTGAACTGCGCGGCATCCCGCTCGTAAGCGCTGCGCTTGCGGATGCCGATGAAGGCTCCCAGCACTGCGCTCACCGTTGCAAGAAATCCTGCGCTGTTTTGAACATCCTTGCCGCTGCCGCCCTCACCGTCCTTGGCCATATAACCTCACCTCGCCAACCTCACTTCTGTGTGCCTGCCACTTCAAAGAAAGTGTAGGACAAGGTGAAAACCGGCACTTCTGTCGGCAAATCGCTATCTACCGTAAAGACCACCGGCATGACACGTTTCTCGTGCGCCGCGAAGGTCTGCTGGCGGAAGCAGAAACACTCCAGCTTCTGTACGTGCCGTTCTGCAACCATCGGCGTGTAGCTCGGAATCGCCTGCCCGGTCACTGCACGGTCCAGCGTATTCTCTACTTCGTAGTCCACCCGCACCATCTGGCCCGGATGCACATTCACACTCGCCTGCAAGGGCTTGAAACGCCACGCCAGATTGCGCGTGTTCGCGTCGAACTGCACCATCACCATTCGCGACGTGTCGATCTGCGAGTTGCTCACGCCCTTGTCGGCACGCAGCAGATTGTTCAAACCCGCCACTTCGCAAATCGTCTTGTAGAACGGGATCAGCGCGAAGCCGAAACCGAACATCACACACGCCGCAATCAGCAATTTCACCCGCAAGGTGCGGTTTTCGCGCTTCATCTACTGCTACCAGACTGAACTGCCTGCTGCATTGAATTACCTGGCGCCGAACAACCACGTCTTGATGACAATGCCGACAAAAAACGCCAGCGCGATCGACCCGAGTATCAGCAGGGTGCGCAGGTTCTGGCGCTTCTTGTCTGCTGCCACGATGCTGCTCAGTGACCGTGACCGGCAGGTGCTTCAAACACCGGCGGTACTTCAAAGGTGTGGAAAGGCGCAGGCGACGGCACCGTCCATTCCAGACCCTCGGCACCATCCCAAGGCTTGTCGGCAGCCTTTGGGCCGCCCTTGATGCACTTGAGCACGATGTAGAAGAAGAACACCTGCGACAGGCCGAAACCAAACGCGCCAACCGTAGCGAGCTGATTGAAATCGGTAAAGAACGGGTTGTAATCCGGGATACGACGCGGCATGCCGGCCAGACCCAGGAAGTGCATCGGGAAGAAGGTGACGTTGAACGAGATCATCGACAGCCAGAAGTGGCGCTTGCCGAGCTTCTCGTCATACATGTGGCCGGTCCATTTCGGGATCCAGTAGTAGGTACCCGCGAACAGTGCGAACAGCGAACCTGCCACCAGCACGTAGTGGAAATGCGCGACGACGAAATAGGTGTCCTGGTACTGGATATCGGCGGGCGCGATGGCCAGCATCAGACCAGTGAAGCCGCCCATGGTGAACACGAAGATGAAACCCACAGCAAACAGCATCGGCGTTTCGAAAGTCATCGAGCCGCGCCACATCGTTGCGATCCAGTTGAACACCTTCACGCCAGTCGGCACGGCGATCAGCATCGTCATGTACATGAAAGCGATCTGCGTCACTGCCGGCATGCCGGTGGTGAACATGTGATGCGCCCACACGACGAATGACAGGATGGCGATGGAAGCGGTTGCATAAACCATCGAGGCGTAGCCGAACAGCGGCTTGCGCGCGAAGGCCGGCACGATCTGCGAGACGATGCCGAACGCCGGCAGAATCATGATGTACACCTCTGGATGCCCGAAGAACCAGAACACGTGCTGATACAGAACCGGATCACCGCCACCGGCAGCATTGAAGAACGAGGTGCCGAAGTGGCGATCGGTCAGCAGCATGGTCACGGCGCCAGCCAGCACCGGCATCACGGCAATCAGCAGGTAGGCGGTGATCAGCCAGGTCCAGGCGAACATCGGCATCTTCATCAAGGTCATGCCGGGCGCGCGCATGTTGAGGATGGTCACGACGATGTTGATGGCGCCCATGATCGACGAGGCGCCCATGATGTGCACTGCGAAGATCGTCATGTCCATGCCCATGCCCATTTGCAGGGACAGCGGCGCGTACAGCGTCCAGCCCGCAGCGGAAGCACCACCAGGCACGAAGAAAGAACTCACCAGCAGCAATGCAGCCGGCGGCAGCAGCCAGAACGACCAGTTGTTCATGCGCGCAAATGCCATGTCGGGCGCGCCGATCATCAAGGGAATCATCCAGTTCGCGAAGCCGACGAAGGCCGGCATGATCGCGCCAAACACCATGATCAGGCCGTGCATGGTGGTGAGCTGGTTGAAGAATTCGGGGCGTACGATCTGCAGACCGGGCTGGAACAACTCGGCGCGGATGGTCAATGCCAGCACACCGCCGGTAAGGAACATGATGAAACTGAAGAACAGGTACAGCGTGCCAATATCCTTGTGGTTGGTCGCTGTCATCCAGCGCCGCCAGCCAGTTGGCATATGGTGGTCGTGATCGTGACCATCGTGTCCGTGGTCGTGTCCGTGAACAGCGTCAGGGGTGACTGCGCTCATGTTCAGCTCCTGTGGAAATTCTTTGATTTGATAAGGCGAATCAGCTGGCCGACGCTGCTGCGGGCTTGGGTTCGGAGGCCGCCGACGGGGCAGCCTTGTCTGTCGTGGCAGGCGCAGATGCAGCAGCCGGCGGCGCAGCCTTCGCAGCTACCCATTCGGTATAGGCCTGTTGCGAAACCACGCGCACGACGATAGGCATGAAGCCGTGGTCCTTGCCGCACAGCTCGGCACAATTGCCGCGGAAGACACCTTCCTTCTCGGCCTTGAACCATACATCGCGAATGAAGCCGGGAATGGCATCCTGCTTTACGCCGAAGGCCGGCACCCACCATGCGTGGATGACGTCCTGCGCTGTCAGCAGCACACGTACCTTCTTGCCAATCGGCACGACAACTTCGTTGTCGACTTCGAGCAGATAGTTGTCGCCCTTCCACTCGCCCTGATCGATCTGCGCGCGCGGTGTCGACAGCGTGGACAGGAAGCTGATGCCCTGGCCCTCACCCTGCATGTAGTCATAGCCCCACTTCCACTGGTAGCCAGTGGCCTTGATGGTGATCTCGGGGTTGGATGTGTCCTTCATGGCCAGCACCGTCTTGGTGGCCGGCCAGGCCATGCCCAGCAGGATCACGACCGGAACGATTGTCCAGAGGATTTCAACCGTGGTGCTTTCGTGGAATGTTGCAGCAACCGCGCCCTTCGATTTGCGGTGGGCGAAGACGGAATAGAACATCACGCCGAACACTGCCACGAAAATGACGACGCAAATCCAGAACATCAGCATATGCAGGCCGAAAATATCCTCGGCGAGATGCGTGACGGGATGCTGGAAATTGTACTGGCCGTCCAGCGCAAATGCTGGCGCCATAGCCAGCACAACCCCGATAAGAGATGCCGTGCGTACTACCGTTTTTTTCATGTTATTGAACACCTTTGTCGCAAGCCCGGGAGCAGCGCCGAAACACCTGACGACGTGCCAGCTGTGCCACACATTTGCGAGATGAACATGCCTGGTCGATTTGGAGAGCCACGCACCGCATTGCCGCGGACGTGATTTTGATCAGCGCGGATTTTCGCACAGCCTTGAAATGCGCGGCAAGAAAATTGATGAAAACCAGAAGATGCCGCATTGGCGCGGGACATCGAGGCGCACTTCCGGCGCGCCTTTCGGCAGAAACTGTCCATTAATCGCGTGCGTATTGGCCATACAGCCCCAGACAGTTTCACGCCAGCTGCAGATTGCGTGCCGCCGCCGCCGCTGCCGTGCGCGTTTCGACACCCAATTTTTCAAAAATGTGTTCCAGGTGCTTATTGACCGTGCGCGGGCTCATACCAAGGATGTCCGCGATATCGCGATTGGTCTTGCCGCGCGACACCCACAGCAGCACCTCACCTTCGCGCGCGGTCAACTGTGGTGGATTCCAGGCGCCGGCACCGGAATTTGCCTCGTTGCGACTGAGGGCAACGATACCGATCATCTGGTCGGCCTCGGTCACGCGGCGCACGCGCAGCTTGCCGCCAGTCAGGGAAATCAGGCACTCATCCTGATTGTTCCTCAGCGTCAGCATGGCATGCAGAGGCGCAGCGACCGCGTCTCCCTCGCCCAGTGGCAAATCGCCTTGCAGATCGCGCAACAGCTGACGTGCGGCATCGTTGGCCCACAGCAAGCGCGTGCCGTCCGTGGCCAGCATGGCGATATCGGCCGCGTTCACCGCTTCGCGCGTCGCTCGTACGAGCCGCGCGGTGCGTGTGTGCGCCTGCAAGCGGGCGATCACTTCAAGCGGCGCCACCGGTTTGGTGACGTAGTCGTTGCCGCCAACCTCGAAGCCGCGCACGATGTGTTCGGTTTCGCCAAGCCCGGTCATGAAGACCACTGGCATATCGTCGAAGCGGGCGCGAATCTGGCAGCAGGTCTCGAAACCGTCCATGCCAGGCATCTGCACGTCGAGCAGGATGGCGCCGGGCGCATGCAGATCAAGATGGCGCAGCGCGTCGGGGCCGCTGCGCGCGGTATGCACCTTGAGCCCGGCAGCTTCGAGCTCCTGCTTGAGCAGCGCGATGGTATCTGCGCTGTCGTCCACCACCAGCACATCACAGCAGTCGTCATGCATCGACATGATTGATTACCGGGTTGTCACTCGAAGCATCGTTCAAGGCCTGTGTCAGACGCGCATTGAACTCGCGTATGTCGTGTTCGATGAGCGGCAGCAGGCGCGCGATCCAGGCCTCGCATTGTGGCGCTTCTTCCTGCAGCTCGGCAAAGCGCGCCCGCAACGCACGCGGATAACCGCCAGCCGACAGCGCCAGCAACTCGCGCAATACATCGTGCGGCGGCGGCGTCACTGGCACGCCATGTTCGCCTTCGCGAATCCATTGCAAATCCAGCACCTCGCGCACGGTATGCAGCAAATCCGCCTCGGTCACCGGCTTGACGACAAAGCCGTTGCTGCCGTTGCCACCATTGCTGCCGTTACCAAACAAATCGCCGCCCTTCGGCAATCGCTCCTGCTCGCTGTTTTCATGCGCATTGGCCGAGACCATGACGATAGGCGCGGCAAAGCCCTTGTCGCGCAACTGGCGGCACACGAGCCAGCCAGTGGTGTCGCGCAGATTGATATCGAGCAGGATCAGGTGCGGTCGCTCGCTTGCAGACATCGCGTCAACGAGCGACAGGCACTCCGCGCCGCTGGCCGCATCGCCTATCGCAAAACCGAGCGGCTCCAGCATGCCGCGCAACACACCACGATGGGCGGCCTCATCATCGACGACAAGGACGCGCCGTATACCGCCGGCATAACCACGGATCGGGCTGTGCGCCACGCCGATTTCCGCTGCGCTCAGGGCTGGCAGATAGACACGTACCGAGAAGCGACTGCCCTCGCCTTCGCGGCTCTTCAACTGAATGTCGCCGCCCATGAGGTCGACCAGCAGACGGGTGATGGTCAGGCCAAGGCCCGTGCCTTCCACATCGGTCGGCTGCGTGCCGCGTTCGAACGGCAGGAAGATGCGTTCGTGATCGGCTGGCGCAATGCCCACGCCGGTGTCGGCGATTTCGATGTGTGCAATCTCGCGTCGATAGCGCACGCGCAGGCTGACGCTGCCCTGCTCCGTGAACTTCACCGCGTTGCCGAGCAGATTGATGAGGATCTGCCGCAAGCGCTTCGGGTCGGCATGCACGCGCGCCGGAAGTTTGCCATCCAGCTCGTAGTGCAGCACCAGGCCTTTTGCTTCGGCCATGGGGCGCAGCATCTTGACGATCTGTTCAAGGAATTCACGCAGGTCGACTGCCTCCTGCTCCAGTCGCAACTTGCCCGCTTCGATGCGTGATAGTTCGAGCAAGCCATCGACCAGGCTGGCGAGGTGTTCGCCACTGCGATGAATGGTGCCCACCGCATCGCTTTGCCCTTCGAGCATTTTCTGCCGCAGCAGCACCTGCGAATAACCGAGAATACTGTTGAGCGGCGAGCGCATCTCGTGGCTCATGCCGGTGACGAAACGGCTCTTGGCAAGATTGGCGTTCTCGGCTACTTCCTTGGCACGCTGCAGGGCTGCGTCGGTTTGTCGGTGCGCGTCGATTTCGCGTTGCAGAAGTTGATTCTGCCGATCGGACTCTTCCTGCGCGACATGGCGACTCTCGTTGGCCAGCACCAGCCACCAGGTCACGACAGCAATCAGCAGGAACACGCCGGCAAACACTTTCCAGAACAGCACATCCAGATCGCCAGCCAAAGGCACAGGGTCGGCATGCATGCGCAAGCGCTCCTGCGCATGCAGCAACCACAGCATGGCGCCGAAAACGCAGGAAGAGCCGATCAGCACCAGGCTGTACTGGCCGACACGGCGAATCATGTCCGGCGAAACATGCGAGGGCACGAACCAGCGCACGATCTCGGTCAGTTGTTCATGAATGCGCGAACCGGGTTTGCAACGGTCGCCACAGCGTGCATCGAGCGTGCAGCACAGCGAACAGATGGGGCCGCCATAAGCCGGGCACTGCGCCATATCGTCGGCTTCGAACTTGTTGCGGCAGATCGCGCAACGCATCACGCGATGCCGTACGCCGAAATCGGCCGGCGTGCGCGCCATTGCGTAACGACTGCGTGTAGCAACGGCGATCAATGGCGCGGCCACCAGCGCAACCAGCAATGCAACCGCTGCAGAGGCCGGTCGCAGCGTCTGGCCGAAAACACCGGCATAGGTTGCGACCGATAGCGCCGAGGCAAGAAGCATCGAACCGAAGCCCGTCGGGTTGATGTCATACAGGTAGGCGCGGCGAAACTCGATGTTCTTTGGCGACAGACCAAGCGGTTTGCAGATCACCAGATCGGCCACCACCGAGCCCACCCACGCCACCGCAAGATGCGCGTAAAGCCCCAGCACCTGGTCGAGGGCCTCGAATACGCCCATCACCATCAGCAGGATGGCGATCGCCACATTGAACACCAGCCACACTACGCGGCCCGGGTGACTGTGCGTGAGGCGCGCAAAAAAATTCGACCAGGCGAGCGAGCCGGCGTATGCATTGGTGATATTGATCTTGATCTGCGAGACGATCACGAACAGCCCGGCGAGGAAGATTGCGCCTGCCCCCACGCCAACCACCTCCTGGAAACCGACGAGGTACATCTGCATCGGTTCGAGTGCGCGATGCAGTGGCAATTCGTGCTGAAGGGCGAGGAAGGCAAGGAAAGCACCACCGACCATCTTCGCCGCGCCGAGCACAATCCAGCCGGGGCCCGCCGTGATCACCGCGGCCCACCAGCGCCAACGCGTTTCTTTCGTCGGCTCGGGCATGAAGCGCAGGAAGTCGACCTGCTCGCCGATCTGCGCGATCAGTGAGGCTGCCACCGTCGCCGCTGCACCAAATGCCGCCCACGAGAAATCGCCCGTGCCATTGTTGCGCCCGTTCAGCGTAGCAAAGGCAACGTAGGCATGCGGGTCCTTCAGCGCGACGGCAATGAAAGGCAAGGCCAGCAGCACGATCCACAGTGGCTGCGTCCACAACTGCAAGCGACTGATCAGCGTCACACCGTGCGTCACCAATGGAATGACCAGCAGTGCGCTGAGCAGGTAACCCAAGGAGCGCGGCATGCCGAACCACAGCTCGAAGGCCTGCGCCATGATGGCCGCCTCCAGCGCGAAGAAGATGAAGGTGAAGCTGGCGTAGATCAGCGAGGTGATCGTCGAACCGAGATAGCCGAAGCCCGCACCGCGCGCCAGCAAATCCATGTCGAGGCCGCGCCGCGCCGCGTGATAGGCAATGGGCAGGCTCGTGAGAAATATCACGAGGCTCACCACGGCGATGGCCCACATCGCATTGGTAAAACCGTAGCTCAGGGTGATCGATGCACCAATAGCTTCCAGTGCAAGGAAGGACACCGCACCAAAAGCGGTATTCGCTACGCGGAAGGCGCTCCACTTGCGGAAGCTGCGCGGCGTGAAACGCAACGCGTAGTCCTCCAGCGTCTCGTCCGAGACCCAGCGGTTGTAGTCACGCCGTATCTTGATGATGCGCTGTACCGGTTGCGGTCGTGCGACGGCCTGATCCACTTGCGTACAGCTCCCTGGCTTTTGTATGGGTTCATCAGGCAAGGGTTGTGCCTGTGCACTTAAGCGGTGCAACGCGTGGCAGCACGCGAGATGCCCGTTCGTGCTGAGCGTAAGGAGCAAAGCGAGTGAAGTCGAAGCATGGGCACACTGGCCCACACTTCGACTTCGTTTCACTACGCTCAGTGCGAACGGTCAGGTGGCGCCCTCACGCACAGCGTCGTTTTTTCGCCCTGCTTGCCACGCTCGCCGCCTCTCCCATGACGCTGCGAATAATGTCCTCCACTCATGCGTAGTGCAGTACGTCAAACAACGTATTTGTCGCTACGCATGCTCCCTTGAAGATGCATTCCAACAACGCAACAGGTGATGCGTTGGCATTCAACAGGGAGAGAGCAATGAGCCACGACCAGCACAATCGAACGTCCCCTCGCCGCAGAATCATGCAAGGCCTCATGGTCCTGCCGCTGATCGCGCTGCCCGCGCTGAGCTTCGGCGCCAACCCGCCGACCGCGCAGGTCAACACCACGAAACTCGCCGTGACCGATACCGAAGTCACTGTCGGCCAATTGCACTCCGCAACCGGCACGATGGCGATTTCCGAAACCGGCTCGATCCAGGCCGAGCAACTTGCCATCGACCAGATCAACGCCATGGGCGGTGTGCTCGGTCGCAAGATCAAGGTGATCAAGGAAGACGGTGCATCCGACTGGCCGACCTTCGCCGAAAAGTCGAAGAAGCTGCTGATCAACGACAAGGTCGCTGCCGTGTTCGGCTGCTGGACCTCCGCCTCACGCAAGGCCGTGCTGCCGATCTTCGAGAAGGAAAACGGCATGCTGTACTACCCGACCTTCTATGAAGGCCTGGAGCAATCCAAGAACGTGATCTACACGGGACAGGAAGCCACGCAACAGATCCTGTGGGGCCTCGACTGGGTGTCGAAAGAGAAGAAGGCAAAAACCTACTTCCTCGTCGGCTCCGACTACATCTGGCCACGTACCTCGATGAAGATCGCGCGCAAGCACATCGAAGGTCACCTGGCAGGCAGCAAGGTCGTGGGTGAAGAGTACTACCCGCTCGGCCACACCAACTTCAACTCCCTGATCAACAAGATCAAGGCAGCAAAACCCGATGTCATTTTCATCGCGGTAGTGGGCGGCTCCAACGTGTCCTTCTACAAGCAGCTCAAAGCCGCGGGTGTCACGGCTGCCAAGCAAACGTTGCTCACCATCTCGGTGACCGAGGATGAAGTGCTCGGCATCGGCGGTGAAAACATGCAGGGCTTCTACGCCTCGATGAAGTATTTCCAGTCGCTCGACAACGCCAACAACAAGAAATTTGTTGAAGCCTTCAAGGCCAAGTACGGCGCCAAGGCTGTGATCGGCGACGTTACCCAGGCTGCATACCTCGGCCCATGGCTGTGGAAAGCAACCGTCGAGAAGGCCGGCAGCTTCGATGTCGACAAGATCGCCGCAGCATCCAAGGACATCGAGTTCAAGGGCGCACCTGAAGGCTACGTGAAGGTCCACGAAAATCATCACCTGTGGAGCAAGACGCGTATCGGTCAGGCACAGGCGGATGGTCAGTTCAAGGTTGTGGCCGAGTCGCCAGAACTCATCGAACCGAATCCGTTCCCGAAGGGCTACCAATAACCTGAACGTCATTCCCGCGAAAGCGGGAATGACGGAATTACGTTGCACAAGGTTTCAGTTTCAACGTTGCAGTTTCAGCACTCAGGGGGATACACCATGTCAGTTTCCGAAATGCTCAACATCGGGATGATGCAGGGCTTCGCAGGCCTCAGCCTGTTTGCCGTGCTGCTGCTCATGGGTCTGGGCCTCGCCATCATCTTCGGTCAGATGGGTGTGATCAACATGGCGCATGGCGAGTTCATGACCATCGGCGCCTACACCATTTTCCTGTTCTCTACTGTGAGCGAGAATTACTTTCCCAAGTTCGTACAGTCCTACTTCATTTTCGCTATCGTCGCGGCATTCTTCATTGCCTTCGCCCTGGGCTGGTTTATTGAGTGGGCACTCATTCGTCATCTCTACAAACGTCCGCTGGACACCCTGCTTGCCACCTGGGGCGTATCGCTCGGCATGCAGCAATGCTTCCGTACCTTCATCGGCCCGAAGGAAGTCAGCCCGACGCTGCCCGACTGGCTGATGGGCTCCTGGTCGCCGCACGAAGGTCTCGACATTCCCATCAACGGCATGTTCGTGATGGTCCTCACGCTGGTCGTCACCGGCGGCGTGCTGATTGCGTTGTACAAATCACGCTGGGGTCTGCGGGTTCGCGCCACGGTCGCCAATCGCACCATGGCAAATTCCATCGGCATCAATACCAAGAAGACAGACCGCCTGACTTACGCCATCGGTTGCGGCATTGCCGGCATCGCCGGCGCGGCATTTACCACCATCGGTTCCACAGGCCCCACCAGCGGCTCGCTCTACATCGTCGACGCTTTCCTCGTCGTGACATTCGGTGGTGCCGCCAGCCTGCTCGGCACCGTGGCTTCGGCCTTCGGCATTGCGCAGATGCAATCGATCAGCGAGTTCTTCATGACCGGCTCGATGGCCAAGGTACTCACGCTGCTGACCATCGTGATCATTCTCATGATGCGACCTCAAGGGCTCTTCGCTTCCAAGATCCGTCGCTAGGAGCAACACGATGCCGCGAAACACAAATCTTCCAATACGTCATTCCCGCGAAAGCGGGAATCCACCCCCACCCTCAATGCAAGTTAGTGCTTGTAAGTGGATTCCCGCTTTCGCGGGAATGACGAAATTGTTGAGCCAGTAACGGCTGCACCGGAGATTCATCATGCAAAAGATTAAAACCTGGATAGACCAACGCGGCCTCAACGGCTTCATCATTCTCGCCATCCTGCTCGCCGTGGTCTTCCCGCTGGCGATGGACATTTTCCGCCTCAACCTCGTCGGCAAGTACCTGACCTACGGTTTCGTCGCCATCGGCCTGGTGATGTGCTGGGGCTACGGCGGCGTGCTGAGCCTGGGTCAGGGCGTGTTCTTCGGCCTTGGCGGTTATGCCATGGCCATGTTCATGAAACTCGAAGCGTCGGACCCGATCACCACCAAGATCCAGTCGACGCCCGGCATTCCCGACTTCATGGACTGGAACCAGATCACCGCATTGCCGATGTTCTGGAAGCCGTTCCAGCACCTGCCGTTAGCACTGCTGGCGGTGATCGTTGTGCCGACGCTGCTTGCATTCATCATCAGCTTCGCAATGTTCAAGCGTCGTGTCGGTGGCGTGTACTTCGCCATCATCACCCAGGCCGTCGCGCTGATCGTCACCGTGCTCATCATCGGCCAGCAAGGTTATACCGGTGGCGTAAACGGCATCACCGACCTGAAGACGATGCTCGGCTGGGACACGCGCACCAATAGCGCCAAGTACATCCTCTACTTCGTAACGGTCGGCCTGCTACTCGGCAGCATCTACCTGTGTCACTGGATCCAGAAGAGCAAGCTCGGCACCCTGCTGCTGGCCATGCGCGACAAGGAAGACCGCGTGCGCTTTTCCGGCTATGACGTTGCCATGTTCAAGGTCTTTGCCTTCTGCCTTGCGGCGATGCTCGCTGGCATTGGCGGCGCGATGTTCACGCTGCAAGTCGGCTTCATGTCGGCGAGCTTCGTCGGCATCGTGCCGAGTATCGAGATGGTGATCTTCGCCGCTGTCGGCGGGCGCATGTCGCTGGTCGGCGCGGTGTATGGAACCTTGCTGGTCAACTTCGGCAAGACCTACTTCTCGGAGAGCTTCCCTGACCTGTGGCTGTTCCTGATGGCGGGTCTGTTCATCGGCGTAGTGATGGCATTCCCGGACGGCCTGGCCGGTGTCTATACGTCACATGTCAAACCCTGGTTCATCAAGCGCATGGCCTCGGTTGGCAAGACTGGCAGCAAACCCGGTGGCACAGCCAAGGCGGCTGCCAGCGATGCCGCAGCGGAGATGACCGTATTAGAAACGCCACCGGGCACCACGCCACGCAATGTCATGCCGATCAATACCGGCCTGGGCGGCATCCAGGGGCAGTCCGCTTAACCAAGGAACGGGAGCACATCATGAGCAATACCGATTTCGTACTTGCGGTGGAAGACCTCACCGTCTCCTTCGACGGCTTCAAGGCCATCGACGCACTCAACCTCTACGTGAACCAGGGTGAGCTGCGCGTGATCATCGGGCCCAATGGTGCGGGCAAGACCACCTTGCTCGACCTGATCTGCGGCCGCACTGCAGCCAGCGCGGGCAGCATCAAGTTCAAGAACCACGAGATGACCAGACTGCCCGAATACAAAAGGGTGCGCTCGGGCATCGGGCGCAAGTTCCAGACGCCATCCATCTACGAAAACCTCAGCGTCTTCCAGAACCTCGAGGTGTCCTTTCCGCGCGGTCGTGGTGTGTTCGGTGCGCTGGCTTTCAAGTGCGATCAGGAAGTGAAAGATCAGGTACAGAAAGTCGCTCTGGAAATCGGCCTCGCCGATTCACTGGACCTCGAAGCGGGTCTGCTCTCGCACGGCCAGAAACAGTGGCTGGAGATCGGCATGTTGCTCATGCAGGACCCGGAGCTGCTGATGCTCGATGAACCCATCGCCGGCATGAGCGCACGCGAACGCGAAGTGACCGCCGACCTGCTCAAACGCATCTGCAAGAACCGCTCGATGATCGTCATCGAACACGACATGGCCTTCGTCGCGCAGATCGCCGACAAGGTCACCGTGATGCATCAGGGAAAGATTCTCGCCGAGGGCTCGATGGACAAGGTGCAGAACGACCCGAAGGTCATTGATGTGTACTTGGGCCATTGAGTGGGTCATTGAAAATTTATTGGTCATTCCCGCGAAAGCGGGAATCCACTTCCACTTGATGCGTGCACTTACAGGTTTGTGGATTCCCGCTTTTGCGGGAATGACGGAATAAGGGAGAGAAAACATGCTGAACGTAACCGACCTCCACGTGGCCTATGGCCAGAGCGAAGCACTGCACGGCATCTCGTTCGAAGCGAACAGGAACGAGACCATTGCCATCATGGGGCGCAACGGCATGGGCAAGACCACGCTGTTCAAATCGCTGATGGGCGTGCTGCCTACCAAGAGCGGCTCGATCCAGGTGGCGGGTAACGAAGTCTCGAAGGACGAGAGCTATCGTCGTGTCGCCAAGGGCATCGCTTATGTGCCGCAGGGCCGCATGATTTTCTCGACATTGAGCGTCGAAGAGAACATCCAGACCGGCCTTGAAAACGCGCCAGTCAAGAAAGTGCCCGAAGAGATTTATGCGCTCTTCCCCGTGCTGTGGGACATGCGCAAACGCAAGGGCGGCAATCTTTCCGGCGGCCAGCAACAGCAGCTCGCGATTGCGCGCGCGCTGGTCACCAACCCCAAGGTGCTCCTGCTCGACGAGCCTACGGAAGGGATCCAGCCTTCCATCATCAAGGACATCGCCAAAGCGCTCAACGAGATACGCAAGCTGCGCGAAATCACCATCGTGGTTTCGGAGCAGGTGCTGAGCTTCGCGATGGACGTGGCGGACCGGTTGTTCGTCATCGAGGGCGGACGTCTCGTACACGAGAGCCCGCGCGCCACGACCGACGTGGCCAGGATCAAGCAGTTTCTCTCGGTGTAGTGAGGACGAGGGTCATGCACATTCAGTACGCAGAGGGAAAAAAGGCGCTGCGGGCCGCTGAGTATGCAACGCCCTCTACTAGCAGCCGGGAGTCTTTTTTTCTGTTTTGACTTGCATTTATTGACGTTCTTTTTCGCAGCAGGGGACACGAGGCGCACAGCAGATCGGCCCATTCAAATCAAGGAGGTGTGCGATGCCTGAAACACTCATCAAAGTCGATCTCAACCAGTCTCCGTACGAGAATGAACAAATACATAACCGTTGGCACCCGGACATACCGATGGCATGCTGGGTAAAACCCGGCGAAGACTTCAAGCTGGAGACCTACGACTGGACCGGCGGCTTCATCAAGAACGACGAGTCCGCCGACGATGTGCGCGACATCGACCTGACCATCGTGCACTTCCTCTCCGGCCCGGTCGGTGTCGAAGGTGCCGAGCCGGGCGACTTGCTGGTCGTCGACCTGCTCGACATCGGTGCCAAGGAAGACAGCCTGTGGGGTTTCAACGGCTTCTTCTCGAAGAACAATGGCGGCGGCTTCCTGACCGATCATTTCCCGCAGGCACAGAAATCCATATGGGATATCAGTGGCCTGTACACACACTCACGCCATGTGCCGGGTGTGAAATTCCCCGGCCTGATTCACCCCGGTCTGATCGGCTGCCTGCCCGACCCCAAGCTGCTGGAAACGTGGAACACGCGTGAGATGGACTTCATCGCTACCGATCCGGATCGCGTACCGCCGCTGGCAGTACCGCCTTTCGCCAAGACTTCACACGCAGGTAAAGCCACGGGCGATGTGAAAACCAAGATCGCCGCCGAAGGCGCGCGCACCGTGCCACCGCGCGAACATGGTGGCAACTGCGACATCAAGGATCTGTCGCGCGGCTCGAAGATCTTCTTTCCCGTCTATGTGAAGGGCGCCGGCCTGTCAGTCGGTGACCTGCACTTCTCGCAGGGCGATGGCGAAATCACCTTCTGCGGCGCCATCGAAATGGCCGGCTGGGTGCATATGAAGGTGTCGCTCATCAAGGGCGGCATGGAGAAGTACGGCATCAAGAACCCGATCTTCAAACCCAGCCCGATCACGCCGAACTACAACGACTACCTGATCTTCGAAGGCATCTCGGTCGATGAAGCAGGCAAGCAGTACTACCTCGACGTGCACATCGCTTATCGCCAGGCTTGCCTGAATGCCATCAACTACATGACCAAGTTCGGCTACACGCCGGCACAGGCGTACTCGATCCTGGGTACGGCGCCGGTGCAGGGGCATATCAGTGGCGTGGTGGATATTCCGAATGCATGCGCGACCTTGTGGCTGCCGACGCAGATATTCGACTTCGACATCAACCCGTCCGCGGCCGGTCCGGTGAAGTCGGTGACGACGGATGTGCCGATGCCGCTGTCGCCGGACGTTGTCTAACGATCCGTCATTCCCGCGGAAGCGGGAATCCACCTCACAGCACGAGCTGACCAATTACATGGAAGTGGATTCCCGCTTTCGCGGGAATGACGGAGTTTGGATTTACCTGAAAATCATTTCACAAGCGAGGTACCCATCATGATTCACGGCGATATTTCCAGCAGCAAAGACACCGTCGGTGTCGCGGTGGTGAACTACAAGATGCCTCGCCTGCACACCAAGGCCGAGGTGCTCGACAACGCACGCGCCATCGCGCGCATGCTTGAAGGCATGAAGGTCGGCCTGCCCGGCATGGACCTGGCGATCTTCCCCGAGTACAGCACGCACGGCATCATGTACGACAACGCCGAGATGTACGAAACGGCGACTACCGTGCCCGGCGCCGAGACCGAAATCTTTGCCGAGGCATGCCGCAGGGCAAAAGTGTGGGGCGTGTTCTCATTGACCGGCGAACGCCATGAGCAACACCCGAACAAGGCGCCGTACAACACGCTCATCCTCATGAACGACCAGGGCGAGATCGTGCAGAAATATCGCAAGATCATGCCGTGGACACCCATCGAAGGCTGGTACCCCGGCGACACCACTTATGTGACCGAAGGCCCCAAGGGTCTCAAGATCAGCCTGATCATCTGCGACGATGGCAACTACCCGGAAATCTGGCGTGACTGCGCGATGAAAGGTGCCGAGCTGATCATCCGCTGCCAGGGCTACATGTACCCGGCGAAGGAACAGCAAATCCTCATTTCCAAGGCGATGGCTTTCGCCAACAACACCTACGTCGCAGTCGCCAATGCTGCGGGCTTTGACGGCGTGTATTCCTACTTCGGCCACTCCGCCATCATAGGCTTCGATGGCCGCACGCTCGGCGAATGCGGCGAGGAGGAAATGGGCGTGCAATACGCCGCGCTGTCGAAGAGCCTGATCCGCGATTTCCGCCGCAACGGCCAGTCCGAAAACCACCTCTTCAAGCTCCTGCACCGCGGCTACACCGGCATGATCAACTCCGGCGAAGGCGACAAGGGCGTGGCCGCATGCCCTTACGATTTCTACACCAAATGGATTGCCGACCCGGAGGCGATGCGCAAACAGGTCGAGGCGCTGACACGCGACACGGTCGGCACCGACGAGGCGCCGATCGCAGGCATCCCGAACCAGTCCAGCAAGCTCACATCACTCTGACATCGGGGAGAAACACATGCCGACCTACGAATACTCCTGCACGGACTGCGGCGACTTCGATCTCGTGCGCTCCATCGCAGCGCGCAACGATCCCTGCCAATGCCCGTACTGCGACGCCAGCGCCGAGCGCGTCATGCGCACCACGCCAATGCTGGCCACCATGGCAACCACCACACGCACCGCACACGCGACCAATGAACGCGCCAGTCACGAACCGAAGTCGTCCAAGACGCATGTGCATAGCGCCAGCTGTGGCTGCGGTAGCAGCGGCATGAAAACCGCGACGGTGAAGGCCGCAGACGGCGCGAAGACCTTCCCCAGCAAGCGGCCGTGGATGATCAGTCACTAGGGCTGGTGACGCGTCAATCGACGCATGCTTCGACTTCGCTGCGCTACGCTCAGCACGAACGGGTAGATGACGTGGATTTGGATTCGACACACGTCGCACCTCACACATTCCGTTCGCCCTGAGCGTAGCGCAGCGAAGTCGAAGGGATGCAAGGATCCACCGCATCGCGTAACACCCGTGTCGCCCGGCGACAAGCTCCGTAGCTCAAGCACCGCGCTCCACTGTCTCCCATCTCGTCCTGCTTGCATCCGGACGCCTCCTCTCAGCCCCCATCGGTATCCCGGTTTCGGCCCCCTCTTCGACCCACATATAAACTCCTATACTGTCGCGCGCGGCCGAATCATTTCGTCAGCCAGGGTCGGGACAAGAGGAAAAGCAATGAAGGTATTCATCAGTTGGTCGGGACCACTGAGCAGGCGGTTTGGCGAAGCACTTCGGGAATGGCTTCCCGGTGTGGTGCAACTCGTGACGCCCTACTTCACGCCTTCCGACATCGAGAAGGGTGCGCGCTGGTCAGCAGAGATTGCCAAGGAACTGTCTGAAGCACAGATCGGCATACTCTGCATAACGCGGGAGAACCTGCACAGTGACTGGATACTTTTCGAAGCAGGCGCGCTATCGAAGAGCCTAGAAAAATCCCATGTCTGCCCGATCCTGTTTGGCATAACGAATACCGATCTCTCGGGCCCCCTGAAGCAGTTCCAGACCACCGAGTTCGAGAAAGTCGAATTCCATAAGCTGATCGGGCTGATCAACAGCCGGCTCGGCGATCAGAAGCTGCCGCCGAAAACCCTCGATAACGTTTTCGAGAAATGGTGGCCGGATCTGGAAAAACGCGTTCAGGCAATTCTCGCGGACGTGCGCGAGCCGGAAGAGCCCATCCGCTCGGATCGCGACATTCTCGAAGAGATCTTGCAGATCAACAGGCTGGGCGCGCGAAGATCGCGGTCCGCAGGCCTGTCACCGGGTGTAGTGCATGATCTGCTGGAGAAGTACATCGCCCTGCACGACGAGCAGGTCAACGAGGACGGCGGATACCAGAGTACGCTGGACTCCTTGCAGCAGATGCATCGCGCGGTCTCTCATATCGTTTCCAGATACGCTGGCTCTTCGGACGAAATGGACAAGCTCATCAGCCGCTTCAAGCGGCTCTCGTACAAGACCCGCTACGAAGACGAGGAAGATGACGCTGACGGTGTGTTCTAGATCACTGCATGTGGTGATCCCGCTATTTGCATGAACGCTGTCGCGAAACACGACATCACGAGGACCCGCGACGATGTGCCAACTGCTCGGCATGAACTGCAATACCCCCACCGATATCGTCTTCTCGTTCGAGGGCTTCCACCGCCGTGGCGGCCTTACCGACGAGCATGCCGATGGCTGGGGCATCGCCTTCTTCGAGGATGACGGTTGCCGCGTCTTCCTCGACTACCTGCCCTCGGCCCGCTCGCCTGTCGCCGAGCTGGTACGCAACTATCCGATCAAGAGCCGCAACGTCATTGCCCATATCCGCAAAGCAACACAGGGCAAGGTCAGCCTCGCCAATACGCACCCGTTTCGCCGCGAGCTGTGGGGGCAGGACTGGCTGTTTGCGCACAATGGCAACCTTGTCGATCTGCCCGAGTCATTTGCCTGCACACATGGCAGCCGATTTCAACGCGTAGGCACCACCGACAGCGAACAGGCTTTCTGCTGGATGCTCAACCGGCTCGCCGAGCAATTCACCCGTGCACCCGATCTGGCGACGCTCACCACCGCCGTGCGCGCCCTGACGGCCGAACTGGCCGGCCACGGCACGTTCAACTTTCTGCTCTCCAACGGCACGGCGCTGTTCGCCCATTGCAGCACCCACCTTTACTACGTGCTGCGCCGCGCGCCGTTCAACACCGCACATCTGGCCGATGCCGATGTCACGGTCGACTTCGCGCAGGTCACCACGCCAGACGATCGCGTCGCCGTCATTGCCACCCAACCGCTCACCGACAACGAGCAATGGACGCCAATGACCACAGGTCAGCTACTGGTGTTTGCCGACGGCGCGCTTGCCGGCTGAGCCCGGCAACGGCACGATCCGCCCGATTGCGCTTGCTACACTGAAGGCCGTCGTCCCCCATAGGCAATATTTGTTTTTCGCGCTGTAAGGGTAATCAATTATGGCGATGGAATGAATCAGGGGCGATCCTTTACGCCTGTCGCCCGCGCCTGATTTGCGGTCGATCAATGCGCTGCGCTCACAGCCCCGCATTCATTGTCGGTTGTCAAAGGCGGTACCGAATTTGAGTGCAAACGATCCCATCCTCGAAACCTTGAACCTCGTCAAAGAGTTCAAGGGCTTCATCGCGGTCAACGGCGTTTCCCTCAAGCTCAGGCGCGGCAGCATTCATGCGCTCATCGGCCCCAATGGCGCGGGCAAGACCACCATCTTCAACCTGCTCACCAAGTTTCTGCCGCCCAGCTCGGGCGCGATCCTCTTCAACGGTATCGACATCACCAACGAGCGGCCGGCGCAAACAGCGCGGCGCGGCATCGTACGCTCCTTCCAGATTTCCGCCGTGTTCCCGCACATGACAGTGCTCGAGAACGTGCGCATCGCCCTGCAGCGCAAGCGCGGCGACTCCTTCCATTTCTGGAAGCCTGAAAGCACGCTGACGCAGCTCAATGAACGGGCCATGCAACTGCTCGAAGAAGTCGACCTGCAGACTTACGCCGACTCGCTCACCGTCGAGCTGCCGTATGGCCGCAAGCGCGCGCTGGAACTCGCCACCACGCTGGCCATGGACCCCGAACTGATGCTGCTCGACGAGCCCACACAAGGCATGGGTCACGAGGACGTGCATCGCGTCACCGAGATGATCCGCAAGGTCGCGGCCAATCGCACCATCCTCATGGTCGAGCACAATATGAGCGTGGTCTCGTCCATCGCCGACACCATCACCGTCATGCAGCGTGGCGCGGTCATCGCCGAAGGGCCGTACGCCGAAGTCTCGGCCAACCCGCTGGTGGTCGAAGCCTATATGGGCACCACCGAAACGGTCTTGCAGGGAGCACATTGATGGCCCCTGCGATGGAAAGCGTCGTCAGCATTCGAGGCCTCAACGCCTGGTACGGCGAGTCGCACATACTGCATGGCGTTGACCTCGACGTGCGCAAGGGCGAAGTCGTCACCCTGCTCGGCCGCAACGGCGCGGGTCGCACCACGACGCTGCGCGCCATGATGGGCCTGACCGGCGCGCGTACCGGCTCGATCAATGTGAATGGCATGGAGACCATCCAGTTCGCGCCGCACCGCGTCGCACGACTCGGCATCGGTTACTGTCCCGAAGAACGCGGCATCTTCGCCAGCCTCACCGCCGAAGAAAACCTGATGCTGCCGCCAAGGCTCTCCAGCAGCGTAGGCGGCGAGCCGGTGCAGGCGATGTCCGTCGCCGAGATATACGCCATGTTCCCCAACCTGCAGGAGCGTGCCCACAGCCCCGGCACGCGACTGTCCGGTGGCGAACAACAGATGCTTGCCGTCGCGCGCATCCTGCGCACTGGCGCCCGTCTGCTGCTGCTCGACGAGATTTCCGAAGGCCTCGCACCTGTCATCGTGCAGAAGCTTGCCGAAGTCATCCTCACGCTCAAGCGGTCTGGCTACACCATCCTGCTCGTCGAACAGAACTTCCGCTTCGCCGCGCCGCTCGCCGACCGCTTCTACGTCATGGAGCACGGCAAGGTCGTACTGGAATTCGCGCAGGCGCAATTGCCTGCACACATGAATACGCTGAATGAATTGCTGGGGGTTTGAAACCGAAAGAACCACACCCCCCCGTCATTCCCGCGAAAGCGGGAATGACGAAACCAGGCAGAAACATTTTTCTGAAGCCCCCGTGGTCACAACGACCAAACGCAACAAAGGAGCCCGTCATGAAACTGAAAGCCCTTAGTGTCCATATTCGTGTCGCCCTCACCGCCGCACTGCCCCTCGCATTCTGCATAGGCACCGCCCAGGCGCAGGTTTCCGGCACCAGCGTAAAGATCGGTTTCATCACCGACATGTCCGGGCTCTATGCCGATCTCGATGGCCCCGGTGGCGCCGAAGCGATCCGCATGGCCATCGCCGACTTCGGCGGTACCGTCCTCGGCAAGAAGATCGAACTCATCTCCGCCGACCACCAGAACAAACCCGACGTGGCCGCCTCCGTGGCGCGTGAGTGGATCGACCAGCAAGGCGTCGACATGGTCATCGGCGGCACCAACTCCGGCGCCGGCATCGCCATGGCAAAAGTCGCCGGCGAAAAAAAACGCCCTTACTTCAACATCGGTGCCGGCTCGACGCGGCTCACCAATGAAGACTGCACGCCCTACACCGTGCACTACGCCTACGACACCGCCGCGCTCGCCAATGTCACGGGTTCTGCAGTCGTCAAGGGTGGCGGCAAGTCCTGGTACTTCCTCACCGCCGACTACGCCTTCGGTCAATCGCTGGAGCAGGACACGGCAGCCGTCGTGAAAGCCTCTGGCGGCACCGTCGTCGGCACCGTGAAACATCCATTGTCGGCCTCCGATTTCTCGTCGTTCATGCTGCAGGCACAGGCCTCCAAAGCGCAAGTGCTCGGCCTCGCCAACGCGGGCGGTGACCTGATCAATTCGGTCAAGGCCGCGCGTGAATTCGGCGTCACCAAGACCATGAAACTCGCTGGCCTGCTGGTCTTCATCACCGATGTGCACAGCCTCGGCCTGCAAGCCACGCAGGGCATGCAACTCACCGACGGCTGGTACTGGGATTCCAGCCCTGAAACACGCGCCTGGTCGAAGCGCTTCTTCGAGAAAATGAAGAAGATGCCATCGATGGCGCAGGCCGCCGACTACTCCGTGACATTGACATACCTGAACGCAGTCAAGGCCGCCGGCACCGACGACGCGGACAAGGTCATGACCCAGCTGAAGAAGGCGAAGATCAACGACGTCTTCGCCAAGAACGGCTACATCCGCCAGGACGGCCGCATGATCCACGAGATGTACCTGCTCGAAGTGAAAAAACCGGAAGAGTCCAAGTACCCATGGGACTACTACAAGGTCGTCGCCAAGGTGCCGGGGGAGCAGGCGTTCCAGTCGCTGGAGAAGTCGACTTGTCCGTTTATCAAGAAGTGATTCATCCCCGTCATTCCCGCGAAAGCGGGAATCCACCTCCACGGTAAGCAGGTTCATCACATGGAAGTGGGTTCCCGCTTTCGCGGGAACGACGGCCAGACAATGACAAACCCATGAACCCCTTCGACATCCCCATCCAGGCACTCCTCGGTCAGCTCCTGATCGGGCTCGTCAATGGCTCCTTCTACGCCATGCTCAGCCTGGGCCTCGCCGTCATCTTCGGCCTGCTGGGCATCGTCAACTTCGCCCACGGCGCGCTGTACATGATGGGTGCATTCGGCGCATGGATCCTGATGGACAGGTTCGGCCTCAACTACTGGTACGCCCTGTTGCTTGTACCGTTAATGATCGGTGCCCTCGGCGTCGTCATCGAACGCATCTTTCTAAAGCGCCTCTACAAGCTCGACCCGCTCTACGGCCTGCTGCTGACCTTCGGCCTCGCCCTCATCGCCGAAGGCATCTTCCGCGATCAATACGGCGTCTCCGGCCAGTCCTACAACGTGCCCGATGCCTTGCAGGGCGCCACCGATCTGGGCTTCATGGTGCTGCCCAACTACCGCGCCTGGGTCGTGCTCGCCTCGCTCAGCACCTGCCTTGGCACCTGGTTCGTCATCGAGCGCACCCGCCTCGGCGCCACACTGCGCGCCGCCACCGAGAACCCGCAAATGGTGCAGGCCTTCGGCATCAACGTGCCCGTCATGGTGATGCTCACGTACGGTGCCGGCGCCGCGCTCGCAGCACTGGCCGGCGTGCTCGCCGCGCCCGTCATCCAGGTCACGCCGCTGATGGGCTCCAACATCATCATCGTCGTCTTCGCCGTGGTCGTCATCGGCGGCATGGGCTCCATCCTCGGCTCGGTGCTCACCGGCCTCGCCCTCGGTCTCATCGAAGGCCTCACCCGCGTCATCTACCCCGAGGCCTCCAACATCGTCGTCTTCGTCATCATGGCCATCGTCCTTGTTTTGCGCCCTGCGGGCCTGTTCGGCAAGGAGCACTGACATGACGCGCATTTACTTAGGAAATTCGCTACAAGCGAAGTTCGTCATCCCGGCCCCTCGACAAGCTCGGGATAAACCGGGCTTCGCCCGAGCCGGGATCCAGTCGCGCGCGATCAAGTCAACGGCACTGGATTCCGGCCTTCGCCGGAATGACGATGATTTAGCTACGCGCCCCACCCAAACCGTTCGTACTGAGCGTAAGGAGCAACGCGACTGGAGTCGAAGTATGGGCGTGAGTGCCCACACTTCGACCCTTCGACAGGGCTCAGGACAGGCTTCGTTTCACTACGCTCAGTGCGAACGGTCTGTGTTCAATCGCACAACCAAGCGTCGCATCCAGAGCCATGAGTAATATGCGTCCCGCAACGCTCTTCTACATCGCGCTACTCGCGCTGGCAGTCCTCGCTCCCGTGCTCGGCCTCTACCCCGTGTTCGTCATGAAGCTGCTGTGCTTCGCCATCTTCGCCTGCGCCTTCAACCTCCTGCTTGGCTACACCGGCTTGCTCTCCTTCGGCCATGCCGCCTACTTCGGCGCAGCGGCCTACACGACCGGCTACCTCGTCAAGACCATGCACTGGACACCGGAAGTCGCCATCCTCGGCGGCATGGCATTCGCCGCAGTCTCGGGCCTCGTCGTCGGCGCCATGGCCATCCGCCGCCAGGGCATCTACTTCGCGATGATTACATTGGCATTGGCGCAGCTGCTCTACTTCCTGTGCCTGCAACTCAAACTCACCGGCGGTGAAGACGGGCTGCAAGGCGTGCCTCGCGGCAATTTGTTCGGGGTGTTGTCACTGGCCAGCGATACGACGATGTACTACTTCGTCCTCGCCCTCTTCGTCGCCGTGTTCCTGCTCATCCGCCGCATCGTGCATTCCCCCTTCGGCCAGATACTCAAAGCCATCCGCGAAAACGAACCCCGCGCCATCTCGCTCGGCTACGACGTCGAACGCTACAAGCTCCTCGCCTTCGTACTCTCGACCTCGCTCGCAGGCCTCGCAGGCTCGCTCAAGACACTGGTATTCGGTTTCGCCACGCTATCGGACGTGCACTGGTCCATGTCCGGCGAAGTCATCCTCATGACCCTGCTCGGCGGTGTCGGCACCTTCTTCGGTCCCGTCCTCGGCGCAGGCATCGTCGTCGCGCTGCAAGACAACCTCGCAGACAAGGTCGGCTCCTGGGTCAGCGTCATCATCGGGGCTATCTTCGTAGTGTGCGTGATGGCGTTCAGGCGGGGGCTGGTGGGAGAGGCGTTAGCGTTCTTCTCGAAAACAAGAAAGCCCCATAACCTGCTCCCCTAGGCCGCAAGCGGACAAGTCTCTAGGCGCACGCCCTCTCCGTGCTGAGACCCTAATTTCAAGCGGCATTCCAAAATAATACAAATTTCGGCGCCAAGACCGCTAGAAAACTTGGGCACTTCAAAAGAATCGCCTATTCTCTTGCGATTGGGTGAGGCTCCATGCTGCACGATAAAATCCATCCCAATGGATAACGAGATCAAGCGCTTCGCTTTGACCTCAACCATCAAAGATACTGACCAACCGGGGGAGGAAATTATGACGACAGTAGTGTTGGATGCCAATGATGACAAACGCGCAACACAAGTAGATCTTGGAAATGGCTCTGCAGTTAGCATGCAAACCGTACAACACATATACAACGAAATTACGGGTCGGGCGGAAGAGCTATCAAGAAGCTACACAATTAACCACTGCACGTCATTCGAGGACATAAAGCAGCTAAACGTCAAAATTTGCCAGCTTTACGAGCAGTACAACATTGTGTCTAAAAACTGTTCGATAACTTTGTATCACCTTGACGATCAGAAGCAAGTCTTCAGCTCATTTGAGCGGTTCGAACTTTACGATAGAACCACACTGAGCCCGGTTGACAACATACGATTGGTATATAACTTTTTGATCGTATTGCCACAGCTAAACAAACCTCAGTCTTACCAGATAGAGCTCAACATTCAATCGAGAGCCTCTATCTCAAAGAGATTGAAACAAGAGTCATCGATTCATTCCGAGTTCTTATTTGGAATGTTTGAGGAACGAACGGCTCTCGTTGAAATCAAGTACATCGACTACACAGTCGCACGAAATTTCCAAGTCGCCATTGATGGATGGTTCAAAGGACTTAGCTGTTCAAAGGGCTTAGCGTGCATTAGATATGTCAAAAGGTTGAGTGAAAATATTCCTCTCTTATTTCGCTTCTTAACTACGACAGCGTTTCTGTGTACATGTCTGCTTCACTTCACTCCATTGCTGTCAAATGGAGCCATCAACAGTGGCACTTTGTACTACGCGGCAACAGTAACGTTCGGTGGAGCTACTCTGCTTGGAATGGTAGCTATAAAGCTGGGGACGATGGTTCGCGATTCGGTCCGCAAGATCCGTCCGATTTCATATCTAGATCTCACACGAGGGGATCAACTTGCGTTGTTGGAACTGAAATCGGACAACTTATATGGATGGACAAAGGGATTGCTCAGCATCGTCGCAACGATTGTTCTCAACTTGGTTTCATCATGGTTCGCATTGAAGATGGGACTCGGCGGATAAGATGAAAAAGAAAGGCCCCTCAAAAGAAGCCACCGCCCTGCTGGCACCCTTCCCCGGCCTCACGCTCGAGCAAGTCGTCGTCCCCAGCACGCAGGAAGAATTCGCCGCTGCCACCGCAGAGATCAAGGCCGCAGGCGTCTCGGGTTTTGATACAGAATCGAAACCCACCTTCAACGTCGGCGACATCAGCAAGGGACCGCACGTCGTGCAGTTCGCAATCTCCGGCAAAGCCTTCATATTCCAGGTGCATCGCGAGGAAGCCCTCCCCTTCCTGGTCGAGCTGCTGCAATCGAAGGACGTGCTCAAGGTCGGCTTCGGCCTGAAGTCGGACCATAGCCAGATCCGCGCGAAGTTCGGCACGGGTCTCAACGCGGTGCTCGATCTGGACAGCATGTTCCGCAAGGATGGCTACAGCGGTGACATGGGCGTGCGCGCCGCCATCGGGCTGGTGCTCAACCAGAACTTCCGCAAGTCAAAATCGATCACGACCACCAACTGGTCGCTGCGCGAGCTCTCGCCAGCGCAATTGCTCTACGCCGCCAACGATGCCTATGCGGCGCTGAAGGTGTGGGAAGGGCTCAAGCTCACGCGACCGGAATTGCTTGAGGCATAACAGTCATTTCTCATGGGATTCCTGACAACTATCCTTGCTACGGTACTTTACTGCGCGCTCGGTTACAGCGGGCTCGTACTGTTCGGCACAGGCGATCGGTTCGAGCTTCCGTACGCAATCCTTCAACTGATTTTTGTAATGGTCTGGGTCGTTCATCTACTACAGGTTGACTCGCCAGCCATCTCCAAAGTGCGAGCGGCGGGCGCGTTCCTGTTGTTGAGCCCTGTCGGGGCAATTGTCGCTGGCCTGGCTTTCTACTTGTATGCCTGGATCACGGTTCTGGAACACGAGATAACCGATACAGCGTCATTGCCCGGACTTAGCCTGCAGATGGGCCTGGCGGTAGGGTCTGTCTTTCTGGGCACCGGCCTCGTGTGCTTTTTTCGCGCTGTACTGATAAATCTGATTCAGCTCGCGGATCGAGACACCTCAATGCGAGACCACAAGAAATCGTGAGTACCGATCAGGTGAGAGAGCTGTGCCAAAGCTTCGCAGGCAGCACCGAAACTCTGTACGCACCGCCTACTAATCCCCACCTGTCTTCGTCACGGAATTGATATGTCACCTGCTCGCCACCTGTTGTTGATCGCGCTGTCCGCCGCAGCACTCCCCGCCATGAGCGCGGAGCCCGAAGCGATCAGCTTCCAGTCGCTGGGCACGGACACGACGATTCCCGCGACGCTGCTCAGGCCCGATGGCGCGGGGCCGTTCCCGGCAGTCGTCATCGCACACGACTGCAGCGGGCTCGGCCTGCGTTCGAGCGGCGCACCGATGCGCTGGGGCAAGGAGCTGCTGGCGCAAGGGTATGTCGTAGTCATTCCCGACAGCTTCACGCCGCGTGGCCTGCCAGACGGCGTATGCATCATTCCCGGCAGCGAATCGGCTGTCGCCAGCGGCTATGTGCGCGACGGTGACGCGTTGGCAGCACTGAAGCTCCTGCGCACGCTGCCCTATGTCGACGGCAGGCACGTGGGGCTCATGGGCGGTTCTCACGGCGGCTGGACGACGCTTGCCACGATGACAGACCTCGCGCGCGACAACAACGCGGTCAAACAGGCGAAGCAGGATGGTTTCAGCGCCGCAGTCGCTCTTTATCCGAGCTGCGCCTCACCGTATGGCAGCTGGGCAGCGAAAGGGGAGAAAGGGGAGAAAGGGGAGAACCGCAATAGCGGCCCGATCACGGGCTATGTCGGCCTGTATAAGCCACTGAACCCGGTGCTCGTGCTGGTCGGCGAGAAGGACGACTGGACGCCCGCCGAGCCTTGTCGCCAACTGGTCGACGCCAGCCGCTCTCACGGCTATTCCATTGACATCGTCGTCTATCCCGATGCCCTTCACTCATTCGACAGCGCCAACCCCGTGCGCTACGACGCGCGGCGCAATAACAGCAACTCCCCGACGGGCAAGGGAGCAACAACAGGCGGCGACGCCGCGGCCTGGGCCGATGCGCGGAAACAGGTCGCAGCGTTTTTCGAGCGGCAGCTCAAGCCCGCGAAATAAGCACCAGGCGACCGGATCAGATGAGCGCTTGAAAATGCCTGGCTACGGGAACAGGGAGAAGAGCGCGATGAAGCACGACACCGCCGAACGCCACGCCCGGAAATTTTATTGCCTCGCTACATGAGCCTGTTGAACCACAGCAGGCCAAGCACCGCCGACAAGACCGATAACAGCGCCGCTGCGGCCGAGAAAAACGCCGTCACTTCCATCTCCTTGGTCTGCAAGACGAAGCGTGCGTTGAGAGACTGGTAGATTTTCTTGAGATCGACCGCGGTGCCTGCGTAGAAGTATTCGCCCTGTGTCATCTTGGCCGCCGCTTTGAGCGCCTCTTCGTCGAGGCGCACGCGCATGGACCAGCCTTCCATGCCAATGGTTTCGCCATCCACCGTGCCGACACCGACCGTGAATACGCGAATGCCGCGCTCGGCGGCCATGCGCGCTGCATCGAGCAGGTCCGGGCCGACCGTGCGCTGGCCGTCGGAGAGCAGGATGATGGCGGCCGAGGTGTAGGAGCCAGGCGGCACGGGTTTGAATTCCTTTTTTTCGGTGCCCCCATCGCGTTGGCCCAGCGGTGTGTTGACGCTCTCGCTGCTATCGGTCGATTCGACGTTAGGGTCGCGGCCATAGCTCAGCGCGCTGACATTGATGCCCTCATCCGGGAACAAGGTGGCTAGCGCGAGAATGAGACCGCTGCCAATGGCGGTGCCGCGTTGCAGCTGGAAGCGGTCGATGGCGGCGAGCAGGTCTTCGCGATTCTGCGTGGGTGCCTGCACGACGGAAGCGGTGGCGGCGAACGAGACAATGCCGATGCGCGTGCTCGGCGGCTGGGCCTTGACGAACGCCCGCGCGGCTTCCTGTGCGGCAACGATGCGCGTGGGTTTGACATCGGGTGCACGCATGCTGCCGGAGACGTCCATGGCAAGGATGATGGTTTCCTGCTGCGATGGCAGTTTCACGACAGCCGAGGGCCGCGAGATGGAGAATATCATCAGCGTCAGTGCGCACAGGAACAATGCTGGCGGGATATGCCGGCGTATCCTGCCGCCAACGCCCATCGCCTCTTTCACCATGCTCAGGCTGGCGTAGCGCAGCGCGGCTTTCTTTTTCCGCCGCAACAAGAAGATATACAGCGCAACCAGCACTGGCACGAGCAGTAATAACCAGAGTGCTTCAGGCCACAGGAATTTCACGGCTTTCCTCCAGATGCTTTGGCAGACCGCCACCTGCGGCCAGCTGGCTGCGGCGCTTGCGCAAATCGGCGAACCGCAGCAACGCGTCGGCAAGATCGTCGTCGGTGGCCAGCTCCAGCGCATCGACACCCACACGTGCAAAGCTGTTGCGCAATGCCTGTTCGCGGCGCTCGGCCGCTGCCGCGAAGCGTTTGCGAAAACCGCGGTCATGCGTGTCGACGAAAAGCTGCTCGCCTGTCTCGGCATCCTGCACGACAACCATACCCATATCGGGTAAGTCCATTTCAAGCGGGTCGTAGAGACGCACCGCGACGACTTCGTGGCGTTGCACGAGTTGCGCCAGCGGCGCGTCCCAGCCCGGCGCGCTGATGAAGTCCGACACGACGAACACCAGCGACCGGCGCGGGATCACTTGCCCGGCGACATGCAGCAAGCTGTGCAGATCGGTCGCCGCAGACTGCGCGACGCGCGGGCGACTGAGCATGCTGTGCAGGATGTGCAGTACATGGCGGCGCCCGGTACGCGCGGGAATGACGGCATCCACCTCGCTGCCATACAGCACGGCACCTATGCGATTGCCATGGCGCGTCAGCAGGCGCGCCAGTACGCTGACGAATTCGGCCGACATCGCGCGCTTGCTGATGTGGCCGGAGCCGAAATCCACCGAGGGGCTGAGGTCGAGCAGAAACCAGGCGGTGACTTCGCGGTCTTCGTGGAAGTCGCGCACATAGGGCGTCTGCAGACGTGCGGTAACGTTCCAGTCGATGTGGCGCACATCGTCGTGGTACTGGTACTCGCGCAGGTCGGCAAGATCCAGCCCGAAGCCGCGGAACAGCGTGCGGTAGTCGCCATGCAGCAGCCCGTCGAGCCGCCGGATGACGGTCCACTCCAGGCGCTGCAGGATGGCTTCCGCGCTTTGCGGTACCGGCGCGGATGGGCGCTCAGGCTTTGGCGGCGGTACTGACATGGCTTTCCAGTGGTTTGTCCGGTGCCGGAATTTTCTGCATGAGCTTCAGGATCAGTTGATCTGCACTGAACCCCTCTGACAGCGCCTGGTAGGAGAGCACCAGGCGGTGGCGCAGCACGTCGGGCACGAGATCTTTCACGTCTTCCGGCAACACGTAGTCGCGCCCGCGCAGGAAGGCCAGCGCCCGTGCGCCCTCGATGAGGTGGATCGTGGCGCGCGGGCTGGCACCGAAGGAAATATAGGGCGCCATGTCGGCGATGCCGTGGCGCGCCGGATCGCGCGTTGCCGCCACCAGTCGAACGGCATATTGCATGAGCGCCGGTTCGACGAAACCTGCACGACACACTTGCTGCAATTCAGCGAGCTGGCCGGTCGAGGCGACAGCACTCACCAGCATCGCCACGCCAGTCACACGCTGCACGATGACGAACTCTTCCTCTTCCGTCGGGTAGCCGACCAGCACTTTCATCATGAAGCGGTCGACCTGCGCTTCCGGCAGCGGATAGGTGCCCTCGGTTTCGATGGGATTCTGCGTCGCCATGACGAGAAATGGCGACGGCACCTTGTGGGTTTCACCGGCGATAGTGACCTGCCCTTCCTGCATCACCTCGAGCAGTGCGCTCTGTACCTTGGCCGGCGCGCGATTGATTTCGTCGGCCAGCAGCAGATTGGTAAACACCGGCCCGAGCACCGTAGAGAAGTCACCCGTACGCTGGTTGTAGATGCGCGTGCCGATCAGGTCGGCGGGTACCAGGTCTGGCGTGAACTGGATGCGCTTGAAGTCGCCACGAATGGTGTTGGCCAGCGTCTTGACGGTGAGTGTCTTGGCAAGACCGGGCATGCCTTCGACGAGCAAATGGCCCTTGGCCAGGATTGCCACCAGCACGCGTTCGAGAAAGTGATCCTGCCCGACGACAATCTTCTTCACTTCGTAGAGGATGCGCTCCATGAGCGACTTCACTTCACTGTCGATTTCCTTACTCATGCACACCTCCTCCAAACAAACCTGCAAAGTCATGCCCGGCAGAATCATGACGAGGGAATCAACCCGCTAGAACGGCGATACACCGACCGCCCCCGCAGCCTCTTCGATGGGTACCGCAAAGCCGAGGCCGACAAAAAAACCATCGTTGGTCGGATTGAGAATGGCGGTGACAATGCCCACAACCTCGCCACGCAGATTCACCAGCGGCCCACCGGAATTGCCGGGATTGGCAGCAGCATCGAACTGGATGAGATTGCGCAGCAAGCGCTCCCCCTTGGGTAAGTGGAATTCACGTTTGAGACCCGACACCACGCCTGCAGAGGCCGATGGCCCGAAGCCGAACGGAAAGCCGACCGCCACGACATCGTCGCCCGGCTTGAGATCGGCGGTGGAACGCAACGTGGCCGCCTCCAGATCATCGGGAATCGTTTTGGCCTGCAACACGGCGAGGTCGTGCTGCGGCTGCATGCCAACAACGACCGCATCAGATTCAGTGCCATCATGAAACACGACGCTGATGCGCTCATTGCCCATGACGACATGCAGATTGGTAAGGATGAGCCCTTTGTCGACGATCACGACCCCCGTGCCGACGCCGCGCTCGAACTCGCCCTCCTCACCCGTTTTCGGATTCTTGCCGTGGGCGTAACCGCGAACGCGAACAACGGACGGAATGATCTTTTCGTAAGCCTTGGCGGCGTTCGACGGTAAAGGCTTCTTCTCCAGCGAGCGGCGCACGGCCGTGTCGATGTCGCCTTGCGTGAGTTGCTGTGGCGCAGGCGTCCTGTAAGCGTGGGCGAATACCGCCAGCAGCGCCACGGTGGCGCCCAGCAACAGCAGGAGAATGGATTGATGGCGGCGATAGAGACGCGCCAATCGTGAGCCGTGGCGCTGTGCCACGGAAACCGTACCGACAGTCGCCGTCGCGACCGGGTCGGTGCGTTCATCACCCGGTGGTGGCTCCACACTGGCGGCGCCACGCGACCGGCCAGAGCTGCTGTAGAGCGTTACTCGCTTCATACCGCACCTCCCGGAACCAGACGTGCAATCAGACAGTTGTCACCTGATTCTAGCCGGGCAAATCGGGACCCGAAAAGAAATCTCGTCAGAGCTACCTTGCCTGATCTGCTATCAGGGAGCAAGGGAAATCCGGCGACTTTCACACGGTGGCTTACCCTGCATTCCTGTCACGTGTTCGGGGCACGGTGGGGCGCCTTCCTGATCCACCCGCACCGGCCCACGCCTCGGCTATTGGCATAGAATCCGACAGCTGTGCAGAGCCCGCCCATATTGATGCGATGACCTGGAGGAAAGCCATGGACGTCTTGAAGAATTCGCTGCGCCGGTTTGTACTGTTCGGCTTGCTGCTCTGTGCCGCCACCGCGGCACCGGCCCAGGATATCCCCAAGTCCAGGGACCACCCGCTGCTGACCCGCTATCCCGACTCGCGCATCGTCGAGTACGCGCATAACTTCAACGCCGTCGACTTCGCCGTGAGCGGCCCGAAGAACGGCGAACCGAAGCGCCAGTCCATCGAGGGCGACACGACGAGCATCCTGTATTTCTACAACAGTGGCGACAAGCAACCGAGCGCCCTGCAACTGATCCGCAACTACCAGAACGCGATCAAGTCCATCGGCGGCGAGGTCGTCTACGAGCGACTGCCGCGCGACAACGACGGCGGCGAAACCACGCTGAAAGTGACTACCGGCGGCAAGGAAGTGTGGGTACGGGTCGAGCCGGGCATCTTCAGCGCGCCCACTCAGAGCTACACATTGAAGATCGTCGAAGTCGCCGCAATGCAACAGGTCGTAACAGCAAACAAGCTGCTCGACGAACTGAACAAGAACGGCTTCATCGCGCTGTACATCAACTTCGATACCGGCAAGTGGGATCTGAAGTCCGACGGGCAGGCAACCGTCAAGGAGATCGTGGCGATGCTCAAGTCCGCTCCGACCCTGCGTATCGCCATCGAAGGGCATACCGACAACGTCGGTCAGGCAGCCGCCAACAAGACGCTTTCCGAGAACCGCGCGAAGAGCGTCATGAATGCCATCGTCGCGGCGGGCATCGATGCCAAACGCCTGTCGGCTGCCGGCTTCGGTCAGGAACGACCTGTGGCCGACAACCGCGGTGAAGAAGGACGCGCCAAGAATCGGCGTGTGGAGTTGGTGAAGAAATAATGCGTTTTTGATGAGGCAGCGACGAATTCGCGACCGCCTTCGCAAGAGCCCAACAGAAAGTGAGCATTGATGCAAAGCGATAACCCTTACGCGCCGCCAGTCTCCGTTGTCGAAGACGCCCAGCCGTTTGCCGAACTGCCGGAATCACCGAAAAAGCCAGCCCTCGCTTACGCTGGTTTCTGGCGGCGATTCGGAGCGTATTGGGTTGATGTGCTCGTCTTCCTCCCCGTGGCGGGACTGGCTTTCTATTTTGGCGAGAAAACAAGGCTCTTCTACCTATACTGGTTTCTACCAGGCCTCGCTATCGGCGCCTGGTTTCACGTATACCTGGTTGTCAAACACGGTGGAACACCAGGGAAAATATTGCTGAAGACACGTATTGCGATGCTTGATGGGTCGAAGGTGACGGAGAGAGCTGCGGCCTCAAGGTATTCGGTCCTATTTATCTTGTCGGCCCTCTCAACCGTCGCGATGATTGTCGGCACTCTGAAAATGACAGATGAGTTGTATTTTTCGCTGGGTCGTGTCGCGAGAGGTGCAATGCTCATGGAATTGGCGCCTTCGTACAAACTCATTTCAATTCTTATACAACTCTGGGTTTTTAGCGAATTCATCACCATGCTCTTCAACAAGAAGCGCCGCGCGGTTCATGATTTCATTGCTGGTACGGTAGTCGTACGGCGCGAAGCAGATGTGTAGGTTTTGGTCACGAAGGTTCAGCCCTCCAGAATTTCCACATGAAACCCAAACCCAACCACGCCTGCCCGCTATGCGGCGGGTCCAATGGCTGCGCGCCTGCGCAGACAGGCAGCTTCGATACGCTGTGCTGGTGTCGCGAGGTGAAGTTCGATCCCGCAGTGCTGGAGAAGATACCGGCAAGCCAGCGTAATGAAGCATGCATATGTCGGCGTTGCGCCGCGGCGGCGCCCGGCACCGCCATCTGAGGCCAGACCATGCCAACCATACTCACTCATCCAGCAGTGCCGCTCGCGATTGGTCTCGGGCTTGGTAGTGGCGTGGTGCCGCCACGTCTGTTACTGGCCGGCGTGCTCGCGTGCATCCTGCCGGATGCAGACGTGATCTCGTTTCACTTTGGCATCCCGTATGCATCTGCCATGGGACATCGGGGACTGAGCCACTCGATTGCATTCGCGCTGATCGTCGCACTGGCAGGTGCCTTCGCGAGTCGGTCCTTGCGGGCCAAGACCCTGACGACTTTTGTATTCCTGTTCATTGCTGCGGTGTCGCATGGCGTACTGGACAGTTTCACCAACGGCGGACAGGGCATTGCCTTTCTGTGGCCGTTTTCAACGGAGCGGTTTTTCTCTCCGTTTCAGGTCATCGAGGTGTCACCGATAGGCGCTGCGCGTTTGTTTTCGTCGCGTGGCGCGCATGTGCTCCTGTCGGAGCTGTTATGGGTGTGGACGCCGTGCGTGATACTGGCGGCGGCAATGTGGGCCGTGCGCAGTCGAGGGGAAACAGGCAAGCCCGCGCTCAGTGCGAGCCAACATCCTTGAGGAATTTGTCGCGCTCGGCAGGGTTGGTCAGATTGTCGGCGAGCAGGCTGTAGAAGACGCGCACGCTGGTTGCCTCGCGCGCGGCTTTCTTGACCATGACGCTGGCAATCGGGCCGAGGTATTTGGCAAGCTGGCGCGATGCCAGATCGATGGTCTGCTGTGGCAGCGGCTCGACGTTGCCGGCAACTTTGGTATTGGTGAGCACGCGCGTGCCACCAGCGGTATGTACACCGGTCGGCGCCGGTGTGACGCCAAGGCGAGTGATGCCGCCGAGAAACTCGCGGCGCGCGCCTTCGCTGTCGAGATTGGAAGCTAGCATCGTATAGAGCTCGTTGACGTCCGCCGTGCTCGCGGCAGCTTTTCTGACGATGATTTTTGCCATCGGGCCGATGTGCACGGCAAGTTGTCGTTCGACATCCTTGAGCGTGCTTTCATGCCAATTGGTTATCATCGACTGCCCTGCCACGCTGCTCTGCCCGGCAGAGCTGCTTTGTCCCGGCGTGGGTGGGGACATCGCGCGCGCGGCACGCGCCTTCATCGCAGCCAGGCTGGCTTGCACAGCCTGCGCGGTGAGCATCACAGTCTGATCGGAGATGGTCAGGCTTGCGGGGCTCTGGAAGCTGCCTTCGTAGGCTTGCTGTATCGCCTCGCTGAAATGGCGTGCGGAGGCGAAGCGATCGTCCTGTAACTTGGTAAGCGCCTTGGCAGAGACAATATCGAATGCCGGCGGCACGTCGGACTTGACCGATGAAGGCGGCGCTTCGACTTCATAACAGACCTTGGAGGCCATGCTCTCCATGTTGCCAACGAAAGGCCTCTGCCCGGCAAGCATTTCGTAGAAGACGACGCCTGCCGAGAACACGTCGGAGCGCCGGTCTGTCTGCAAGCCCATGAACTGCTCTGGCGCCATGGAGTTAGGCGTACCGATGATGGAACCGACGAGGGTAAGGTTCGATGTGTCGAGACGCGCGATGCCGAAATCGGTGACCTTGAGTTTGCCGTCGCTGGTGATGAGCAGGTTGGCGGCCTTGATGTCACGGTGGATCACGCCCTGCTCGTGGGCGTAATCGAGCGCGGCGAGCAGTTGCAGCATTATGCTGACGACATCGCCGAGCGGGATCTCCTTGTGCTGCTTCAAGAACTCGTTCAGACCGCAGCCGCTGACATACTCCATGGCGATGAAGGAGACGTCCTGGTCCTCGCCGTAGTCATAGATGGCGACGATGCCGGGGTGGTTGAGGCGGCCGGCGGCACGCGCTTCGTTCTTGAAGCGCTCGACCATGCCCTCGCCCTGACCATCCTCAAGCAATTCCTTGCGGATGGTCTTGAGGGCGACGACGCGCTCGATGATGGGATCGTAGCCCTGGTAAACAGTTCCCATGCCGCCCTTACCGAGGACGCCAGTGATGTTGTACTTACCAAGTCTGTCGATGTCAGCCATGGCTGCGCTCGCTCTTCAGCTTCAGCCTTCGAGCATCTTCAGCGCATGCACGAGGCTCTTGCGCATGCGGCTGAAGGATTCGGCCAGCGTGGAGATTTCATCGCGGCCACGCACGCTGAACTCTTCGACGTTCATGTCACCCAGGCTGACCTGATCGGCGAGCCCGGCCAGCTTGTTCACCGGGCGTACCACAAGGGTGATCAACAATACGTTGAGCAGCAGGAAGATGAAGGCGCCGATGGCGATCAGCAATCCCATGAACACCTTGAACGTATTCCAGGCACGCTGGATGGGCAGATCCATCGGCACGGACACGATTTGTGCGCCGACGACTTCCTGGAAATTCCAGCCAAAACCGTTGGCGCCGCCGTACTTGTCGATCATCGACTTTGGCGCCGCGTCAGCCGTGCTATGGCAGGAGAGGCAACGTGCATCCTTGATCTGGATCGGGCGGGCGAGATAGAGGGTGCGGCCCGAGGGTGTATCGCGGTCACCGATGATTTCCTTCTGCCCGGAGCCCTGCCGGAAGTTGTTAACGATGTCGGCTTCCCAGTCGGTTGCCCGGTCACGCAGATTCGTCGGATTCAGCGTGGCTTCCTTGTAGGCATATTCCGGATACTGTTTGCGCAGCTCGCCGAAGTATTCGGTCGCAGCGTAAGCCGACACCGATTGGGGCAGGAATTCGTACTTGAGCTGCGTGTCCAGCAGCGGCTTGATCTGGGTGCTGGTGTAACCGCGCACGGCCAGCGCGCCCTGCATCATGATGCGGGCATTCTGCAGGATTTCCTCGCGCGCATTGCGTTGCAGGACTTCGTGAGAAACGTAGCCCGCGATCGCCAGGCCGAGCACGAAAACAATGCTCAGAGCGAGATTGAATTTGATAAGCAATTTCACGTTAAAGCCCCGTTCTTTCTTGTGAGAATTGATAAGCCGGATTGTGTTTTCTGATTTTGCTACCGCAACTCAACGAGGAGCTACTTTTCCCGCAGGCGGATGCAGCACGACCTGCCACTCCGCGTGATTCTTGATATGCGCATCGAGTTGCTGACGGAAGGCTGCATCGGACAGCCGCGGCTCGAAACGCTTGACGAAGCCGGCACGCCAGCTCGTCGCTGCCGCCAGCCAGTCTGACACATCAGCGTAACTCACCTCCGCAGTTTGTTTTGCTTCGACATTGCGATCCTTGAAGCGCTCCAGACGCGCAGGCAATGCATCCTTGAAAGCGCTCGGCATGGAGCCCAGGAAACCGTTGCTCGGGCGAAATTGCGGAATGGGCGCCTTGTCCTGCGCACGTGTAACGAACTGCCCGCTTTTTGTTGCAACCATACTGGTGGCTCGTCCCTGTTTGTCGGTGACGCCAACGGTCGCCGTGCCGGTCTCGACGAATACCTCGCCCACCGTTGCGCCGCCGTGCACGATCAGACTGCCACCCTTGAGATACACCGATTGCAATGGGCTTGACACGTTGTATGCAACGGCGTCATCGCCAGAACGCGACTGCACCTTCAACCAACCCTCCAGCAGGAATAGTTGCGGCCCATTGGCCGCCTTGCCTTGCGCGCTGTGGGCCAGCATGACGCGCGTCGTGTCGCCAAGCGCAATCACGGTGCCATCGGCAAACTCGATGAGTGCAAAACCTGGCTTGGCGGTTTCCACAATATCGCCAGCCTCGATGGCAACGCCCTGCGCGCCAAGCATCAGGGACGCGTCACGGATCAGACGCAGGCGCCCTTCGGTAAAGGTGATCTTGCCCGCCGACTGGGCAAAAACCTGCCACGGCAACAACAACGCAATCAGAAGACAGTAGCGAAAGGGCATGGGCAAGGGAGCTTGTTGGTGCTACAGGTTCATGGCTATAACGAATGAGGGCAGTATCCAGACGTGTCTGCGGACCGCCGCCGCTCTCTCGCTGATACGGCCGCACCTTCATCCCGGATGCGACAACACCCCATGCTAGGTGCACGGCGTGGGGCCTGTCAAACAACTCTTGCTCTCCGGAAGCCATACGGTAACCCCGGGCAGCAAACCATGCACGATCCGGCACCCGCTGGACCGCTTGCCGCAATGGGTCTGACACAGTGAGTCTGCTAGTCTTGCCTACCCCTCTCGCTCAGGAGCCGCCATGCCCACCGATGCCAAAGATACCCGCGTCACCATCATTCCCTGTCTGCGCTACCGCGATGCGCCTGCCGCGATCGAGTGGCTGTGCAAGGCCTTCGGTTTCGAAAAGCACGCGGTCTATCCGAACGCAGACGGCACGATTGCACACGCCCAGCTGAGCTTCGGCAACGGCATGATCATGCTCGGCTCCGTGCAGAACGGCTCGGACTGGGGGCAACTGATCAAGCAACCGGACGAAATCGGCGGCGCCGAAACTCAATCACCCTACGTGGTGGTCGCCAACGCAGACCTCGTCCATGCACAGGCCAAGGCCGCCGGCGCGCAGATCGTCATCGACATCAAGGACGAAGACTACGGCGGGCGCGGTTTCACTTGTCGCGACCTGGAAGGCCGTCTGTGGAACTTCGGTACCTATGATCCCTGGCAGGATTAGTTGAAGCTGCAGACAAAAGCGACAGGCAAAAAGGAGAGCCAGATATTTGACTTGCAGAACCTCAATTTTCGTCATTCCCGCGAAAGCGGGAATCCACTTCTACGCTGGAGCTGCGCCATTGAGTGGATTCCCGCTTTCGCGGGAATGACGGATTCGAAAGCCAGGGACCAAGGTATGCAAGTCCCCAAAAAAAAGGGAATTACATACTTGACTTGCAGAGCCCTAGTTTTCGTCATTCCCGCGAAAGCGGGAATCCACTCGATAGCACAGGTCTCACGTAGAAGTGGATTCCCGCTTTCGCGGGAATGACTTGTCCCTTGGCAGAAATCGAATTCCAACGTGATTTGCCGTTCTGCAGGTCAAGTATGTAATTCCCCAAAAAAAGCCCGGCATGAATGCCGGGCCTTTTCATTTGCTGCGCGAAATCAGGCGGCCTGACGTTCGATCAACTGCGCAGCGTCGTTGCCGACGATGCTGATCTTGCGCGGCTTCTTCGCTTCAGGCACCTCGCGCACCAGCTCGATATTCAGCAGACCGTTATCGAGTGAAGCGGTGACGACGCGCACATGATCGGCAAGCTGGAAGCGATGCTCGAAATCGCGTGCGGCAATGCCACGATGCAGATAGGTGCGGTTGCCGTCGGCCACCTGCTTGCGGCCCACCACTTTCAGGGTGTCGTCAACCGATTCGATCTCCAGCTCGCCACGCTCGAAACCGGCGACGGCCATGCTGATGCGGTACTTGTCTTCCGCAACCAGCTCGATATTGTAGGGTGGGTAACTTGGTTGGCTGTCGCTGCGCAGTGCAGCGTCGACAACTTGTGCCAGGCGGTCAAAACCAATGGCGGAACGATACAGGGGTGCAAAGTCAAAAGTACGCATTTTGAATATCCTCATGTTTAAGCGATAGAAGGGTGCAAGCCTCACTGGAGCGCCTGCACAGCTTAAAAATGGGGATAGGGCGAAGGCTTTCAAGCCCCTTGAAATTGCGTGAAAGCGCCCTTACTTCAGGGCCTTTCGGCACCTAAGTGGCTTGCTGCGTAGCTTGTATTGCCCGGCATCCCAGCGCAGCTAGAGATTGCAAAAGGTCAGCTCGAAGGGCACGTCGGTTTCGAAGGGACGCGGACGAGCGAGGAACTCGGGCACGACGAAACGGATGTTGAATGCATACTTGTTGGCGCTGATCTCGGGGATACAGCCTTCCTGCCGCGGCACGCGCACGCGCACCATCTGCGCCGAGCGACCGCTCATCATCATCTGGTAAGCGCCACGACGTGCCATCTGCATTTCGGGGCGACCGCTTTCGCGTAGCAGGCGCAACACGATGGTCAGTCCGTCGCGAATCGGGAACATCGGCGAGAGCCAACCGTCGATATCCTTGCGGCGGCGCTCCGAATCACGATGCAACCAGTAGTGATAGGACGGCAGATCGAATTCGCATACGCCGCCCGGAATGGCCGCCCGCGAGCGGATCGCCATGAGCCACTCGCTCTCGCGAATGTACTGGCCCACTTTGCCCGCCATACCCAGCAGTGCGGCACTGGCCTGTTCGATTTCGTACAAGGCGCCGGATAGCGCTTCTTCGGATATCTGTGGATTGTCGCGGAAGGCCAGCAGCGTTTGACGCTGGCGCTCGAGTTCCTGCACGAGGTCAACCTTGAGGTCGGCGCGCCCGGCTACTTCGAGAATTTCAAACAGCGCCATCAGCGCCGTGTGATGTTCGTAGCCGTTATCGGAGACGGCAAAATGCTGTGCCTTGTCGAAAAGATCCTCCAACCGCAACAGCGTACGGATGCGCTCGTTCAGGGGATATTCGTAAGTTATCACCGCACACCGGGCCTGGATTCTTGGTTTTTATTCAGGAGGAAAGTTCCCCGCTTGTAGCGTTGATGCAGGGCATCTACCTGTGCTCGCAAACTATCAAAATCCCCAGCATTGTCAATGATTTCCTGCGCTGCAGCGCAGCGTTCTGCGCGACTTGCCTGCGTTGCCATGATGGCGCGCACTTCGGGCTCACTCAAATTGCTGCGCGCCATGACACGTGCAAGTCGCACTTCGTCGGGCGCATCGATGACGATGACACGGTCACAGCGCTCGATCCAGTGGCCGGATTCGATCAGCAAAGGCACTACCAGAACCACATACGGCCCGGTTGCCGCCTGCACGCGAACATCGCTCAGTTTACGAATGAGTGGGTGGAGAATGGCTTCCAGCCTGGCTTTCGCGCCAGGGTCGGAGAAAACGAGCGCGCGCATTGCGGCCCGGTCCAGCCCGCCGTCAGGTCTAATATAGGCATCGCCAAAAGCGCTGCGCAGCGCCTCGATGGCATCGCCGCCGGGCGCGGCGAGTTCATGGGCGATCTGGTCGGTATCGACGACGCTGGCACCGAGCTCGGCCAGACGCTCGGCCACCGCACTTTTGCCGCTACCGATGCCTCCGGTCAAACCCAGCACCAATCGTCTGGTAGCGGCGCTGTGCGCCGAAGCATCGGGCACGGGCGTCATGCCAGTCTCATCCAGCCTTGCAGGTATCGCGTTGAACACCCTGGATCTCGCTGCCCGCGTCGCGCGCCACGCGCTCGATCTGCGCACTGGCGCCGATCAGCTCCACGCGTGCGCCGTTGGCACTTTCACGCGCAGTGACAGTGGCACCCTTGACGCCACGCTTCTGCAAGGTCTCGAGCTGACGTTGGGCCAATCCTTCGGCCCGGAACAGGCCAAGTGAAATCGCGAAGCGATTGTCGCCAGCATCCTGCACGATGAAGAAGTCATCGAGCCCGAGATTCTTGAGCTCCGCAGCGCGGCGATCAGCGCCGGCCTTGCCGCCTTGCGGTGGGATGTTGACCCAGTATGAAGACGGCGCCGCAGCCTCTTCGCGCACCGTCAGTGTGTTGCCCGTGCCGCGCGCACGCTGCGCCAGCGCCTGCGCCTGGGTGTCGGTCATACTCTTGAAGGCCACGCAAACCGTCGCGCCACTCTCCGCCACGACTGGAGACGCAGCAGCACCGACGACGACAGGAGCAGCCTCCGGAGCCGACTCGGCAACAGGCACACTCCCGGCCGGCAAGTTGGCGAGCGGCGGCATCTCGGCGCCTGGCGCCGAAGGAGGCTCGGTGCTGGAATTGAGAATCCGCAGCTTCTCCGGGAATACCTGGCTGGCCACGCGCTCAGGCTCGGTCGCTCCCAGGAAAGGAGACTGCATGCCCAGCCATGGCATGGCGATCACCACGCCACAGGCGAGATTGCAGACGACGAGCAGGTAAAAGGTGACGCGCAAAGTTGTCATGAGCGTGATTATCCTTCGCTACGGCTCAGCTTCCAAGTCTTGCACCAAGCCGCTGCCGCACGGCGCTCAGCGCCAAGCGGACGGCTGGCGCCCGAAATGCATGCCAGAATGCGCTTTTTTCATTGAACGGATCGGTCATGCTTTTACGTCCGCCTGCAGCATCACTCTTGTTTGCCCTGACTGCATTGGGCATCGTTTTTACCGCCAACACCGTACACGCGCAAGTCACCCCTGCAACGGACGGAGACACAAAAGAGACATCACCTGGACCGAAACTCGAACAAAAGCTGGAAGCACTCATTGGCAATACACCTGACAAGAAGTTGCCACCAAAGATGTTGCCGCTATGGGAATTCGGTCTGGGTGTGGGTGGTTTCAACATGCCTGATTATCGTGGCTCGGACCACCAGAGCAGTTATCTTTTCCCGTTTCCCTACGTTGTTTATCGGGGCAGTTTTCTCAAGGCTGACCGTAGCGGCGTGAGCGGGCGGTTTTTTGACGGCGACCGTCTCGATCTTGAACTCAGCATGAGCGGTGGCGCCCCTGTGCGCAGCAAGAACAATGAAGCGCGTGCCGGCATGCCGGACCTCAAGCCGATGCTCGAGCTGGGCCCACAGGCCATCATCCGCGTTGCGGGCGAAGCACGCGACGTTACACGTCTCGATATTCGCCTGCCATTTCGCCAGGCCTTGACGACCAGTGGCGCAGTCGGCTGGGTATTCACGCCGGCGCTCAATCTGTCTGTCACACCGCGCGACAAATGGCAGTTCGGTGCGCAGGTCGGGCTGTATTACGCGACGACCAAGTACCACCGCTACATCTACGAAGTGGCACCGCAATATGCGACAGCGACGCGTGCCGCTTACACGCCCAAGGCTGGCTATGGTGGCTGGCAGGTAACGACAAGCCTGTCGCGTCGCTTCGACAAGATGTTCGTCGGCGGCTTCCTGCGCGCCAGCAGCGTGAGCGGCGCCGTGTTCGAAGCGAGCCCCCTGGTCAGACGCAAGACAAATTTTTATGCCGGCTTCGGCATTTCATGGCTGTTCGCGGCCTCATCGGAAATGGTGCCGCAGACGGATGACGAATAGAAATGATAAATAGATAGGCGCGTCAGCCGGCCGCGCATCTCCTGCCGTCAATCTATTGGCCGGAGCTTGCGTAGCCGTGCAACAGCCCTTCCAGCACCAGGCGTGGCACTCGCTCGACGGGGCCTGCGATACCGTCAATCAGCGCCTCGCCGGCGCCCCCCGCAAGCAATACCGGGGCGAATGCGGGCAGGCCTGCCCGCATTCGCGCTATAGCACCCAATTGTGCGTTAAGACAACCCGAGAAAATTGCGTCCGCCGTATTGCGCGGTACATCGGTGAATGTGCCTGCTGCCAATGGCAAGGCGGCAGTGCCCGACGCCAGGGAACGCTGCATCATGGCCAGACCCGGCAGGATGCAACCACCCGCAAACACGCCGTCAGCCGCGATGATGTCGATGGTAGTCGCGGTCCCTGCGCCCACCACCAGGCAGGCACCTTTCACACGATTCCACGCACCGATTGCCGCAGCCCATCGGTCCGCACCCAGCTGCGCAGGATCTTCGTAAGCATTGCGCAGGCCGTCGCAGATTTCGCTGGCGTGGAACCATTCGACAGTCACGGGCCATTGCGCCAGCTGTCGCTCGATGTGGGCATTGACGTCAGCGCTGGCAACGCTGACTGCAATGACTCGCTGCGGTGCGAAACCGGGCGGCAGCACGAGTTGCGCGGAAACATTGCTCGACATCGCGTCATGAAATAACCATTCGGCATGCGCGCGGCCGTCGTGGCCGGCGTACTTGATGCGCGTATTGCCTGCGTCGATGAACAGATTCATGGGATGTCTTGCAGACCGGATAGTCGTCAAGGCTGGATGTTACGTCGCGCAGCCGCAGATGTGTGCGTCAGGCGCGACGCAGCGAGACTTCGCCGCCGAATATGCGCAGCAGCCCTTCGTCAGTATCCACTTCGAGGCGCCCAAGCGCGTCGATGCCGCCGCAGCGTCCGCTCCGCACGAGGCCGCTCTGCTCGATGGAGACCTCGCTGCCAAGCATGGCGTGGTAGCGCATCCAGTCGTCGACCAGTGCGGCAAAACCCTGACGCGAAAACACATCGAGCACAGCCAGGAGTTCGCGCAGGATGGCAGCCAGTACGACTTCGCGCGTCAGGTCTGCCTGGCTTTCGTCGAGCGCGGCATAGGCCTGACCCAGCGTTTCGTCCCAGTCGGCATGACGTTGCAGATTGAGGCCGATGCCGATCACGGTAGCCATGTCGCCATGCGTACCGTGTACGACCTCGACCAGCACACCACCGAGTTTGCGCCCCCTCAACCATATGTCATTGGGCCACTTCAACGAAAGCTCGCTGATGCCAAACCCCGCCAAGGCGCGCACGATGGCGATGCCGACACCCAGGCTAAGCCCTTCAAGCCGCTGCTCGCGCGTGAAACGCCACAGCACGGAAAAGGTAAGGCTGCTATTCGGCGCCGAATGCCACTGACGGCCGCGTCGGCCACGCCCGGCTGTCTGCTTGTCGGCAACCAGCACGGTACCTGCACCGGAGCCGCGTTCCGCGCGGGTCAGTAATTGCGTATTGGTTGAGTCGCAACTGCGAAGATGGTCGACATCGAAGCGGCCCGCCTGCGCACCCAGAAGGTCCCGCACGCGACGTAGATCGAAAGTGGTTTGCTCTTGAGGCATGAAGAATTCGCAGCTGTGATCAGGTCATCATCAGCGTACCAGCGCTGATGCATTCGCAGTCTAACGCGCGCACAGGGCGATTGGTTTCAGCTTGAATTTTTAGGCGGCTACCGCTTGCACAATTACACCAAGCCAGTCATGCAGCAAATCGTCTAAAGCAAGATGATTGGTTCTACGGTCGTACGTAGAGGACAAACCGTTTCTGCGTAGAACCGTTCGTGCCACGAAGACAAGGCGCAGACAGTGCTAAAGCACGGCAAGCCGCAGTCGACAAAGGCACGAACGGTTCTACGCAGAAACATCAATCGTGGTCTTCCTTGCTGCTATCAATTCCCAACTCCTGGATTTTGCGCGTGATCGTGTTGCGGCCAATGCCAAGAAGCTGAGCGGCCTCCACACGGCGTCCGCCGGTCGACGCCAGGGCCCGGAGGATGAGTGCCTTTTCGAATTCGTGAATAAGCCTGTCGTAGACCTCGCCCTGTGCATCGGCGAGCAAGCGGTCGGTCTCGTTGTTGAGCGCAGCGATCCAGTCGCCCGTTGGCGCCGCACTCGAAGCGGTCGGACTGGCTTCGCGTATCTCGGCTGGCAAATCAGCAACGTCGACCATCTGCCCGGGCGCCATCACCGTCAGCCAGTGGCAGAGGTTTTCAAGCTGCCGCACGTTGCCCGGAAAGTCGAGAGTCTGGATGAACTTGATTGCCCCTTCAGCCAGCCGTTTCGGCTCGACACCAAGCTGTTGCGCGCTTTGCGCCAGGAAATGACGCGCCAGGATCGGCACATCCTCATGACGCTCACGCAGCGGCGGCAGACGCAGACGAATAACGTTGAGTCGATGGAAAAGATCTTCGCGGAACTGACCTTCGCGCACACGCTGATCGAGGTTCTGGTGGGTGGCGGCAATCACGCGCACGTTGGCCTTGACCGGCATGTGGCCGCCGACACGGTAGAAGTGATTGTCGGACAGTACACGCAACAGACGCGTCTGTAATTCCGCTGGCATATCGCCGATTTCGTCGAGGAACAGCGTGCCGCCTTCGGCCTGCTCGAAGCGGCCGCGTCGCTGACCCGTTGCACCAGTGAAGGAGCCACGCTCATGACCGAAGAGTTCCGACTCCAACAGGTCGCGCGGAATTGCCGCGGTGTTGATGGCGACGAAGGGGCCTTCCTTGCGCGGGCTGTGACGATGCAGCGCACGGGCAACGAGTTCCTTGCCGGTACCCGACTCGCCATTGATCAGCACGGTGGCATGCGATTGCGAAAGGCGACCGATGGCGCGGAAAACTTCCTGCATCGAAGGCGCCTGACCAAGAATCTCGGGCAGCCCTGCGACCTCTTCCACGGCACTCGGGTGATGTTCGCTTTCTTCCAGCGCGCGGCGCAGCAGGTCAAGCGCCTGGTCGACGTCGAAAGGCTTGGGCAAGTATTCGAAGGCACCACCCTGGAATGCGGCAACCGCGCTATCCAGATCGGTATAGGCGGTCATGATGATGACCGGCAGTTGCGGATAGCGCTCCTTGGCTTTCTGCAGCAGCACCAGCCCCGACTCGCCGGGCATGTGAATGTCCGACATCAACACCTGTGGCGGCGTGGCATTCGATTCGAGGACAGCAAGCGCCTCGGTTGCTCCGGAGAAGCTGCGATAGGCGATGTTTTCGCGCGCAAGCGCTTTCTCAAGCACCCAACGGATAGAGCGGTCGTCGTCAACAATCCAGACAGGATTCATAAAGGTATCCGTTCAATATTCGGCGTCAAAGATGCATAGGTGCGCAAAGACGCATTTCAAACTTGCCATCGGCCGCAAAGGCTGTTGTCCCTCAGCCAGGATTGGGCTGTGTCAGCGGCAACATGATGGTGAAACAGGTGTTGCCTGGCACGCTGCGTAAATCGATCGTGCCTTGATGTTGTTCGACGAAGCTCTGCGCGATCGACAAACCCAGGCCAGACCCGCCCTCGCGCCCCGATACCAAGGGATAAAAGATCTTGTCGCGTATCTCATCCGGGATGCCTGGCCCGTTGTCGATCACTTGCAATTCCAGTGCCAGCTTGTGACGTCGTTTGGCCAACGTGACCTGCCGGGCGGCACGCGTGCGCAGCACGATATCGCCCTTCCCTTCCATGGCCTGTGCCGCGTTACGCGCGATATTGAGGACGGACTGTATCAGTTGTTCGCGATCGGCGGTCAGCTGCGGTAGGCTAACGTCATAATCACGCCGCACTTTCACATCCGAGAATTCCGCCTGCACAAGGCGCGATACGCGTTCGAGCACATCGTGAATGTTGAGCACCATCGGATGCATCATGCGATGCGAGTTGAGCAGGCGGTTCATCAGATCCTGCAGCCGATCAGCTTCGGCGATGATGACCTGCGTGTATTCGCGCCATTGCGGGTCGTCAAGCTCGCGCTCAAGCAATTGCGCGGAGCCGCGAATCCCCCCTAGCGGATTCTTGATTTCGTGCGCCAGGTTGCGGATCAATTCGCGATTGGCTTGTTGCTGTTCGATGAGGCGTTCCTCGCGCGCAACGCGCAGCTGCGCATCGATCGGCCGAAACTCCAGAAGCAGCCGCGCCGGCGTCAATTCGACTGGCGTTACCGTGCAATCGAGATGCAGCGCCGTCTGATGCGGACGGCGGATGACAACGTTCTGGCCCGTATAGCTCCAGTTGTGCGCAAGAGCGCTGTCCAGCGCCGCCTTGAGGCCTGTTGCCTCTCCGAGAACGTTCAGCAGCGTCCTGCCCAGTGCCTGGCGATTGCCAACGGCAAAAAGGTTTTCGGCAGCGGGGTTGATGTAGCAAACGGCCAGCGAGTTATCCACCATGATGATGGCGGATGAGAGCAACTCGAGCCCTTGAGTTCGCTCGGCAAAATGCGGGTGGGGAACAGTGACACTAGGCGGGCTCATATTCCCTATTTGTGAGCAAGAAGTGCGCCACAATTGGGCCGGCGGAAATATTCAAACTTGATTACGCACCCGCTTGGAGCAAATTATTCCGCATTGTTTTTGGCCTGCAACAACGAGCACCGCTGCGGGGCGATCCACCAACCCCGTTCGCCCATATGCGGTGCGTGGTTGCAAGAGCGATCAACGGATATTGTTGATTTCGGTTTTGAGCTTGGCGATGTTGGTTTCGTGCTGCTTTACCTTGTCGCGGAAAGGCTGAACGCGGTCAAGAAACTTCTGATAGTTCTTCTCGTCGCCATTGCGCACGGACTCTTGCGCGGCAAGTTCCTTATTGGCATCTGCAAGAAGCGCTGTTTCGCTGGTCAGCTCCTGCTCCAGGATGCGGCGGCGATCATTGTCGCGATTGCGCTGCGTCGAATCATCCACGCGCGGAAAAGTAGATGGGGTCGGCGTAGCTGATTTCTTTGGCATCGGCACTGAGGTCACTGCCTGGTCACGCGACAGCAACACGCAACCCTTTTGCCCCGGTGCCGGCTTGTCATTCGTATAAGTGATTCGGCCGTCATCGACGCATTTGTAGACATCCGCATGCGCCGGACTGAGTGCTGCACCAAGAATCAGGACCACGAAACCACGAGAGAAGCTCATGCACCACCCAGATCAGTGATTGGGCCGCCAAGTGTAGGCGCGACCAGGGCAAACGCCAAGGGACCTCCAATTAACGCACGCCCTGCCCCGGCAGTGGACAAAAAAAAGGACGGGAAAATCCCGTCCTTTCTTTATTGGCGCGGCTTCCCGCGCCACCGCAATCATTTCATTGCCAGATCATCGGTGGTACGAAGACACAGCACAGTCAACAAAACCATCGACGATCTGGAAGCAAAATCAAACGGAGTAGTACATCTCGAACTCGACCGGGGTAGTCGTCATGCGCAGACGGTTCACATCTTCCATCTTCAGATCGATGTAGGACGCAATCCAGTCTTCGCTGAACACACCACCAACAGTCAGGAATGCGTGATCGGCCTTCAGCGCATCCAGGGCTTCTTCAAGGCTGGCGCAAACGGTCGGGATCAGTGCATCTTCTTCTGGTGGCAGGTCGTACAGGTTCTTGTCGGCTGGATCGCCAGGGTGAATCTTGTTAGCAACGCCATCCAGACCGGCCATCAGCAGCGCCGAGAAAGCCAGGTACGGGTTTGCACCCGGATCCGGGAAACGAGCCTCGACACGACGTGCCTTGTCGCTATGAACGAAAGGAATACGGATCGAAGCCGAACGGTTCTTGGCGGAGTACGCCAGCTTGACCGGTGCTTCGTAGTGCGGCACGAGGCGTTTGTACGAATTGGTCAGCGGGTTGGTAATGGCGTTCAGCGCCTTGGCGTGCTTGATGATGCCGCCGATGTAGTACAGCGCGAAGTCAGACAGACCAGCATAGCCATTGCCTGCGAACAGGTTCTTGCCATCTTTCCAGACCGACTGGTGAACGTGCATGCCCGAACCGTTGTCGCCAACAATTGGCTTCGGCATGAAGGTCGCCGTCTTGCCATATTGGTGCGCAACGTTGTGCACGATGTACTTCAGCAGCTGGGTCTGGTCAGCGCGGCGAACCAGCGTGTTGAACTTGGTGCCGATTTCGTTCTGACCGGCCGTCGCCACTTCATGGTGATGCACTTCAACCGGCAGGCCGCAGGCTTCGAGCAGCAGACACATTTGTGCGCGCATGTCGTTGAACGAATCAACCGGAGGAACCGGGAAGTAACCCCCCTTGACCGAAGGACGGTGACCGGTGTTACCACCTTCGAATTTCTGATCCGACGACCAAGCGCCTTCTTCGGCGGTAATCTTGACGTAGGAGCCGGACATATCGGTCTTCCACTCGACTGCGTCGAAGATGAAGAACTCTGGTTCTGGACCGAAGTAGGCAGTGTCGCCAATGCCGGAGGACTTCAGATAGGCTTCAGCGCGATTGGCGATGGAGCGTGGATCGCGGTCGTAGCCCTTGCCATCATTTGGCTCGACGACATCGCAGGTCAGTACCAGCGTGGTTTCGTCGAAGAACGGATCGATGAAAGCGGTCGCAGGGTCGGGCATGAGCTGCATGTCCGAAGCCTGAATACCCTTCCAGCCTGCAATCGACGAACCGTCGAAAGCATGACCTTCGGTGAACTTGTCTTCGTTGAATGCGCTGATTGGCACGCCGACGTGCTGCTCTTTACCGCGAGTATCCGTAAAACGGAAATCAACGAACTTGACGTCGTTTTCTTTGACGAGCTTGATCACGTCTTGCACTGAAGTTGCCATATTGACTGACTCCTAGAGAATTAAACCGAATTGGTGATGATCTGTTGGCGCCCACTTGAAACACGGCGGAACGCCTGCAAAATAACTTACCGGGGGCGGGTTATCGCCGGATCGAAAGCACTTTACATGCCATCAATCCAGGCCGCCACGGCACCGGAGCGGCTCGCATTGTGCCACAAGCAATCACTCACATATCGTCGCGTGGCGGTGTCGCAAACCAAGTTGGAGCATGACCTTCGACCCAATTTGGTGCAACAACTTGAGCTTAACGCACCAATAGTGCGCAACAAATATCGTCCGTACGATTTGTGATGGTCACCGGCACAGCGCATAATTTCTTGCTCGAACGACCATTCATAGAAAGCAGGTCTACTCCAATGGGAAAGCTCACGGATTTCCTTAATCTTGCGCATGACCGTGCCCGCCAATTGAAGCTGCCCTATGAAGGCGCGCTTACTCCTGCCGAAGCACACGCAGTGTTGCAGCTTGCACCAGGCTCAAAGCTTGTCGATGTGCGGACCCGCGCCGAACTCGACTGGGTGGGGCGCATCCCCGCGGCAGTCGAAATCGAGTGGAACTCATGGCCGGGCAACCAGGCAAACCAGAATTTTCTTGTGCAGCTCAAGCATCAGGTTGATCCGGAGTCGCTGGTGATGTTCATCTGTCGCAGCGGCGCACGCTCGCATGCCGCAGCAGTTGCTGCGAATACCGCCGGGTACTCGGCCTGTTACAACATCCTTGAAGGCTTCGAGGGCGATAAGGATGTGAATAGCCATCGCGGTAACATTGGCGGCTGGCGCCATGGCGGATTGCCATGGGTACAATCCTGATCAAATAGCTGTTCTGCTACGCTTCAATCAATGTTCTAGTTTCGACACCCCATGCAAACCGCAACAATTTCATTCGATCGTTTCAACGCACTCAAGGATGCCGAGGCCCACGAACGCATCCGCGCAGCCAAGGGCAGGCTTGGCAAGCGCGTCGTCCTGCTCGTTCATCACTACCAGCGTGCCGATGTTTATCAGCATCACGATCTCACCGGCGACTCGTTGCGACTTTCGCGGCTGGCTTCCGAGACCGATGCCGAGTTCATCGTGTTCTGCGGCGTGCATTTCATGGCGGAGGTGGCGGACATCCTGTCATCACCGTCCCAGATCGCAATCCTTCCCGACCTGGCAGCAGGCTGCTCGATGGCCGACATGGCGAGTCTGGCCAAAGTCGAGCGCAGCTGGCGCGAACTGACCGAAGTGCTGGGCAATCCCGACGAGCAGATCACCCCGGTCACGTATATCAATTCGGCAGCCGATCTGAAGGCTTTCTGCGGCGAGCATGGCGGCATTGTGTGCACTTCGTCGAACGCCCCGAAGATTCTCGACTGGAGCTTTGCACAACGCGAGAAAGTCCTGTTCTTCCCCGATCAGCATCTCGGTCGCTGGACCGGTCACAAGATGGGAATCCCGCTGGAAGACATGATCGTCTGGGACCCCGATCTGGAGTTCGGCGGCCACACGCCAGATGCGATCCGTAGGGCAAAAATGCTGTTGTGGAAGGGCCATTGCTCAGTGCACCAGATGTTCCAGCCTTCGCACATCATCAAATGGCGCAACCAGCATCCGGATGGTTTTGTCATATCGCATCCAGAAGCGTCATTTGAAGTCTGCAAACAATCGGACTTCGTCGGCTCTACCGAGTACATTCTAAAGACCGTCAAGGCTGCGGACCCGAACACGAAGTGGCTTGTCGGCACCGAGCTGAATCTCGTCAGTCGCCTGGCCGAAGAAGTAAAAGCCGAAGGCAAGCTCGTGCAATTCATGTCGCCAACGGTCTGCATGTGCTCCACCATGCAGCGTATCGATCCGCAGCATCTGGCATGGACGCTGGAAAATCTGGCCGAAGGCAAAGTGGTCAACCGCATCTCGGTGCCGACGCATGAGGCGCCTCTCGCCAAGCTCGCACTGGAACGCATGCTGGCGGTGTCTTGATGACAGCGCCATTCTGATTCTAATCAATATGGGTTACACTCGTTTTGCTGCTCGTGGGACAAGCCGAGCGGCCAAGTTTTCGCGAAACAATAACGGGAGAACCTATGACCACCGACACAGAACTGAACGCCTCAAATGAGACCGGCCAACCCGAGGCTGGCACGACCAACTGGTCGCTGGCCCTGAATATCCGTAGTGCCCGTCGTGCCCGGTTGGCGGCAAGTCACAACGCCTCGTCGATGGACGGAGATGGTGGTGGCGGCGATGGTGGCGGTGACGGCGGTGATGACGGTGGCGGTGACGACGGTGGTGACGGTGGTGGCGATGGCGGCTGAGAGCTGCTTCCGGATCAGAAAAAAAGGGCGTTATTGACGCCCTTTTTTTTGGTTACGATCAGGCATTATCCAGACTCCACCTCTTGCACGCAGGATTCGCATGGACACACGGCCTGGTACCGATTTCGCCTTTGGCGACGTACGCATCATTGATGGATGCATGCCAGAGGCATTGCATCAGGAGCTTGCAGATTTTTTCCAGGAGCCGATCTGGTTCTATGGATGGAAGTCGAACGGCAAGAAAGCCCAGGCGCCGAACTCGCACTGGAACGTGTTTTTTGCCGGTACGCTCAAGAACGAAACAGCGGGCAGTTGCGAAGCGGAGTTGATGGGCAACGAATTCTTCGGTCCCGTTCAGCAGCTGTGGTTATTACTCAAGGCCGGGCCGCTGGCCGGTCATGAGCCGGTACGCGTCTATGCCAACGCGCACACCTATGGCACAGATGGCTACGTGCATACCGATTCGGAAGATCACAACTATTACTCGACGATCTGTTATATGCATTCCGAGTGGCATCCCGACTGGGCCGGTGAGCTCGTGTTTTTCAATCAGGATCGCTCCGACATAACTGACGCGGTGTATCCACGGCCGGGCCGCATCGTGACTTTCCATGGCGCCGTGCCGCACTGTGCCCGGCCGCTATCGCGCGACTGCAGCGCCTTGCGCATTTCACTGGTTTACAAGACGCGCAAGATCGCCGGGGCCTGCGATTGAGGTCTGCCGGTAAGCTGCCGGCGCAGCGCCGACCACGCGATGCAAAATGCCGGGCTGCCATCGACCTGCTGATCGCCAGCGGCGCCGCCGAACTCGCTCACGCCAGCGACCGCAGTCTGCTGACTCACCTGGTGGGCACCGCGCGTTTGTTGCTTGCCTGGAACGCGCCCATCGACACGGTGCGTGCAGGTCTGTGCCATAGCATCTACGGCACCAACGCCTTTCGCAAGGCAAGCATCGCGCACACGCAACGTCCGGTGTTGCAGCGCGTCATCGGCCGTCGCGCCGAAGCACTCGTATGGCTGTTTTCCAGGCTGCAAAGGCCGGCAACCCTGTTGCGTGCCACGCATCACGGCACAACGCTTGTGAAGCAACGCTCGGGGCGCACTCGTCACCTCGACAGCTCTGCGCTGCAACAGCTTTTCATCCTTGAATGCGCCAATCTGTTTGACCAGGGCGTCTCCATGGCACGTGCCCGGCAGCTTCACGGACATGCGACCCGTCTGCCATGGTCACCCAGCCTCATGGTGCGAGCAATGCAGCGGCAGCGGCGGGACGCCCATCGCGCGCGCTGCAACGCGTTGAAGGTGCTTCGCAAGCCGCAGACCGCCTTGTCGTAGGAGCCTCATTCGCTGCGCCATCCCGCTGCGATGCTCGATCGTCAGCCAGCCTTTCATCATGCCGGAATGAACTTCCAGCGTGCTGCATGTCTCCATCACGGCCGATGCGTCCCTAATTACGACAAAGCCGCCGTGCTATGCTTTTGAGCTCACACGCACTTGTCCGTGTCCGGCATCGTCCACCTTCGAACCCATGCAACGCTTCCGTCTCATTCGCTCCGCTGCCGCCGCGATCGCCCTCCTGTCGCTGAGCACCATTGCGTCTGCAGACATCTACACTTTTGTCGATGACAACGGCGTACCAAACTTCTCGGACCAGCAGACCGACCCGCGCGCCAAATTGTTCTGGCGCGACCTGAATGGCCCCAAGGGCATTGCGATGGAGTTGCGCCAGGACATATTGCGCAAACCGCCTGCGGCACTGAGCCCGCAGATCGAAGCCATTGCGCGCACCTACCGTCTGGAGCCCGCCCTGCTGGCAGCGCTGATTTCGGTAGAGAGCCGTTACAACCCGCTTGCGTTATCGCCGCGCGGGGCGAAGGGCCTGACCCAGCTCATGCCTGCAACGGCATTGCGTTATGGCGTGCGCAATGCCTTCGACGTGAAACAGAATCTGCATGGCGGCGCGCGCTATCTGCGTGATCTGCTGGCGATGTTCAACGATGACGTGCATCTGGCGCTTGCCGCCTTCAACGCGGGTGAAGGCGCGGTGTTGAAGTACGGCCGCAAGATTCCGCCTTTTGCCGAGACGCAGCACTACGTGCCGCAAGTACTCTCCCAGCTCGCATTGCTGCGCCGCGCAGCACGCGAGGCCGAGTAAGCCCGATAAGCCCAGTGAGCCGCTGCATCAAGCGCTCATCAGGTCGCGGAATACGTAAGGAAGAATCCCGCCGTGGCGGATGTATTCCGCTTCGATCGGCGTATCGACGCGCACCTTCAGGACCACACTCAACTGCTCGCCATCGGCACGCGTGACGCGCAAGGTAATGTCCTGCTGCGGCACGATGCCTGCCGCCAGACCTTCGATATCGAAAGTCTCGTTGCCGCTTATGCCGAGCGACTGCGCATTGTCTTCGCCCTTGAACTGCAAGGGCAGCACACCCATGCCCACCAGGTTGAAACGGTGGATGCGCTCGAAGCTGCGCGCCACCACCGCCTTGACGCCCAGGAGACGCGCGCCCTTGGCCGCCCAGTCGCGGCTCGAACCCGTACCGTATTCCTCGCCCGCAAATACCAGCGTTGGCGTGCCCTGCTCGATGTAACCCATGGCAGCGTCGAAGATCGACATCAGCGCGTTGCCCGGCTGCTGCAAGGTCATGCCCCCTTCTACGCCCGAACCATCCTCACGCGGCGGCAACATCAGATTGCGGATACGCACGTTGGCAAAAGTCCCGCGCACCATGACATCGTGATTGCCACGGCGTGAGCCATAGCTGTTGAAATCGCCAACGGCGACACCGTGCTGCTGCAAGTAGAGCCCTGCTGGCGAATTGGGCTTGATCGATCCGGCGGGGCTGATATGATCGGTCGTCACAGAATCGCCAAAAACCGCCAGCGCGCGTGCGTGGCGGATGTCCATTACGCCTTCCGGCTGCATGCCGATGTCCTTGAAGAACGGTGGCTCGGCAATATAGGTCGAAGCGTCCCAGGCATAGGTCAGTCCGGCACTGGTCGGGATGTCATTCCACAACGGATTGCTCTGCGCAAAGTCGTTGTAGAGTGAGCGATAGGTTTCCGGATCGCCCGAGAAACGCAGCAGCGCAGCGATCTCCTGCTGCGTCGGCCATATGTCACGCAAATATACCGGCTCACCATTCTTGCCTGTGCCGAGCGGTTCGGTGTTCATATCGATGCGCACCGTACCGGCGAGCGCAAAGGCAACGACCAGCGGTGGGCTCATGAGAAAATTCGCCTTGATGTTCGGATGGATGCGCGCTTCGAAATTGCGGTTGCCCGACAGCACTGCTGCGCAGATCAGGTCGTGCGCCACGATGACGTCTTCGAGCCGCTTGTCGAGCGGGCCGGAATTGCCGATGCAGGTGGTGCAGCCGTAAGCGACGATGCCGAAGCCCAGCGCTTCGAGCGAAGGCATCAGCCCGGCACTTTCAAGATAAGCGGCGACCACACGCGAGCCGGGCGCCAGCGAGGTCTTCACGCGTGGATTGACCTGGAGCCCATGCGCCACGGCCTTCTGCGCCAACAGGCCGGCAGCAAGCATGACGCTGGGATTCGAGGTATTGGTGCACGAAGTAATGGCGGCGATCAATACATCGCCTTCGCCGATGTCGACACCGCCCTTACCACCGCTCTCACCTGTGTGTGCCGGCAGGCTGGTACCGTAGCGTTCGCTCAGTGCCGCAGGCGACTTGTTGTAGCCGCCCTCGCTCGCAGTCCGTGTCAGCAATTGCGTCATCTGCGCACCGAGCTCCGGCAGTGCAATGCGATCCTGCGGACGCTTCGGGCCGGCAATGCTCGGCTGAATGCTCGCCAGGTCGATCTCGATGACTTCGCTATAGTCGATCTGCCCTGCGCGTGGCATGCCAAACAGATTCTGTGCCTTGTAGTAGCTGGTGAAGGCGTCGATCTCCTGCGCTGTGCGCCCGGTCGCGGCAAGGTAACTGACTGTCTCTTCGTCGACCGGGAAGAAGCCCATCGTGGCGCCGTACTCGGGCGCCATATTGGCAATCGTTGCCCGATCCGGCAGCCCCAGCGTCGCCGCACCTTCGCCAAAGAATTCGACGAACTTTCCAACCACCTTGGCCTTGCGCAAGACCTCGGTGACGTTCAATACGAGGTCGGTCGCCGTCACGCCTTCGCGCAGGTGGCCGCTCATGTGTACGCCAACGACATCCGGCGTGAGGATATACAACGGCTGCCCGAGCATGCCGGCCTCCGCCTCGATACCACCAACCCCCCAGCCCACCACGCCCAGGCCATTGATCATGGTCGTATGCGAATCGGTGCCAACCAGCGTATCCGGGTAATACACGCCATCCTTTTGCCATACGCCACGTGCCAGGTATTCCAGGTTCACCTGGTGCACGATGCCGACACCCGGCGGTACGACGCGGAAGCTCTCGAAAGCCTGCATTCCCCACTTGATGAAACGGTAGCGCTCGGCATTGCGCTTGAACTCGATACGCATATTCAGATCGAGCGCATTGGCGGCGTTGAAATGATCTACCTGCACCGAGTGATCGACCACCAGGTCGACCGGCACCAGCGGTTCGACGCTTTTGACGTCATGTGCCATGCGCGCTGCGGCACTGCGCATCGCTGCAAGGTCACACAGCAGCGGCACACCGGTGAAATCCTGCAGCACAATGCGCGCGACGACAAAGGGAATCTCGGCAACGCGTGGCGCGGTAGCCTGCCAGTTCGCCACGGCACGCACATGACTTTCGAGAATGCGCGTACCGTCGCAGTTGCGCAGCAAGGATTCGAGCACGATGCGTATCGAAACCGGCAGGCGCGAAATCGGCCCGACCCCTTGTTGCTCGAGCTGTGGCAAGGAATAGAATTTGCCGCTGCGTTGATGGTTGCCACCCTCACCCGCAGTGCCAATGCTGAGCTCCTGCAAGGTATTGAAGGTGTCGTTTGGTTGGCTCGCGTCGACTTGCATCATTTCAAGCTCCTGCATTGACTAGATTGAAGTGTAGGTCACGTTGTATCACCCACGATCACGCGGAGAGCATCATGGCAGCAGTACCAACGACACGTATGGAACACGACTCGTTCGGCGACATCGAAGTTCCCGCCGGGCACCTGTGGGGCGCACAGACGCAACGCTCGCTGGAGTTCTTCCGCATTTCCACCGAGAAAATGCCAGCCGAGCTGATCCTCGCATTGACTGCCGTCAAACGCGCCTGTGCGGTCGTCAATCGCGATCTCGGCCTGCTCGATGCGACCAAGGCAGACGCCATCGCGGCAGCAGCCGACGAAGTGCTTGCCGACAGGCTCAGCGGAGCCTTCCAGGGCGAGTTTCCGCTAGCGATCTGGCAGACCGGCTCGGGCACCCAGACCAATATGAACGTCAACGAGGTGCTGGCCAACCGCGCCTCCGAGTTGCTCGGCGGCGAGCGTGGCATGGCGCGCCTCCTGCACCCCAACGACGACGTCAATCGTGGCCAGTCTTCCAACGACATCTTCCCGACCGCCATGCATGTCGCCGCCACGCTGAGTCTCGCCAACGAACTGCTGCCATCCCTGCAGCTGCTGCGCAGCACGCTGGCCGCGAAATCTGCCGCCTTTGCAGACATCGTCAAGATCGGCCGTACGCATTTGCAGGACGCCACACCGCTCACCCTCGGCCAGGAATTCTCGGGCTATGTAGCGCAACTCGACCATGCCCAGACCGCCATCACCGCCACACTCGGCCCGCTGTGCGAACTGGCGGTCGGCGGCACGGCCGTCGGCACCGGCCTGAACACGCACGCCGAGTTCGGCGACCGCGTGGCGGCGGAACTCACGCGCGCTTGCGGCCAGTTGTTCCGCAGTGCCGACAACAAGTTTGCCGCACTGGCCGGGCATGACGCCATCATGGGTACGCATGGGGCCTTGAAGATGCTGGCAACGGCGCTCATGAAAATCGCCAACGATGTGCGCTGGCTCGCTTCGGGGCCGCGCTCCGGGCTGGGCGAGCTGCGCATCCCCGAGAACGAACCGGGCAGTTCCATCATGCCGGGCAAGGTCAATCCTACCCAATGCGAAGCACTCACCATGCTGTGTTGCCAGGTCTTCGGCAATGATGTCGCGATCACCATGGGAGCGGCCTCCGGCAATTTCGAGCTGAATGTTTTCAAGCCGCTGATTGCGCACAACTTCCTGCAGAGCGTACGGCTGCTCACAGACGGCATGCGCAGTTTCGAAGCGCATTGCGTGCGCGGCATCGAGGCCGACGAGACGCGCATCGCGGAGCTGCTGTCGCGCTCATTGATGCTGGTCACCGCGCTGGCGCCGCACATCGGTTACGACAAGGCCGCGCAAATCGCCAAGCATGCCCACAAGACGGGCTCCAGTCTGCGCGAGGCCGCCCTCGCCCTGAAATATGTCACCGGCGAGCAATATGCGGAATGGGTCGTGGCAAAAAACATGGTTCATCCGGACCTCACCGATTGACGCGGTGATCGCATGGGCACGCTGCGCGCATGCCTATGGAAATTTTGCCTTGGTCTCGCGCAATTTACGCGTCCGGACATCGTCGTCGTCCATCGCCTTCCGCCTTGGCTGCAGCGCTGAGAATCGGCCCGCATTACGCCCACATCGAGCGACCAGGAACCGGTCATGACGCCGGTAAATCGAGGCCTCCACCGGCGACCGTGCAGGGCCTGCCTGCTTTCAAACCAGGCACACGGCCGCTGCGCAATCCTGCAATGTGTTCGCCGTCGCACCGACTCCTCCTTGTACGAAGCGCAGATTTACGACTCAGGAACCTCCCCGAAACACCCGGGAGAGGATCTTGCTGCACGACAGCCTGCAGAGAAATTGCCGGCCTGAAAACCGGTGATTCATCAAGCGTTCGAGTACCGAAAAGCGGGGTCAATTCCGGTCCCGTGTCAATGCAGTTGATAAAGGAGAACACCATGGAAGCCATTGGAAAGTTCGAGGGATCGAATTCCGTCAATAGCGCGCACAACACCATCAACAAGGCAGCCGATGCCGCACGTCCGGCAGTGGATCGCATCGCCAACGGCGCGCACCAGGCAGTCGATCGCCTGGCCGAAGTCGCTTCGAGCGCCGCCGATACGCTCAGTGTGCGTGGCGCGCAGATTCGCGACGCTCAGGCCAAGCTCGCCGGTCAGGCACGCGGCTATGTCAGCACCCATCCGCTTGCCACCGTCGGTATCGCGCTTGCAGCCGGCTTCCTGCTCAGCCGCCTGTTCAGCAGCTCTTCACGTTGAGCCGCAGCTGACAATGCAAGCCCAGCTCTCCCCGGACGAAATTGCCTCTGCCAACAGGCGGGACGGGGCCAGCAGCGAGCCTCCCGGTGTCTTCGATAGCGTGAAGTCATTGGGAGGTTCGTTGTACGGCCTGGCGCACGACCATTTGCGCATCATCTCGCTTGAGACGCGCCTGGCCGGTGAGAGCCTGGTGAACATGATTGCCGCCGGTGTCGTGCTGGCCGTACTCGTCGTGAGTGCGTGGCTGATGCTGGTGGCGATCGGCGTGATGTTGCTGGTCGATAGCGGTGTCGTCATCATTGCCGCGCTGCTCCTGGCGGCCGCCGTGAACCTCGGCATTGCATTCGTCCTGTTTCGCGCAATCCGCAACATGAGCCATCATCTCGGATTCCCCGCGACCATTCGCAGCCTTGGCAACAAGAGCGGCGCGGTGCACGGGGGCGAATCATGATATTCAATCTGCACGACGGCAAGCGCCCGCTCACCGATGAGATACGCGATGCAGAGCGCTTGCTCGCGCAGCGCAAGCATCAGTTGCATGACCAGGTGGATTCGCTCGGCACCGCCTTGCGCAGGGGCGCAACATCGCCGAGCACATTGCTGTGGAGTGTGGGCGTTGGCTTTGCCTTCGGTGAGCTGACACGCAAACGCGCTCCTCAATCCAACCACAGCCAGCACGCGCATGCCGATGACGCACACGAGTCGGCGCAATCGCCCGGCACACTGCAATTGCTCTTGCGTTATCTGGCCATCGCACGGCCGATCATGGCAAGCGCTTCCTCGTTTCTGGCGCCCTTCCTGCACAGAGCTGCCAACGAAGAGATTGCCAATCAAGACGCCGAAGTACAAAAGGAAGCAGCAAGAGAAGATCAGCGTGCCGCAGCTGCACACGCTGGCACTGCAGACTCCGTGACAGGACAAGCCGCCTGATCATTCCGTCATTCGCTGGCTGACACAGTCCACTGCCTCGCGCAGGGCGTCTCATGGGTGTCGCCCGGTAGTCACACGCATATGCGCACAAAGCTATCTCAATTGTGGTCCGTCAGAGGCTCGGCGCGCTGACGGTAGAACCGTCATCAACAACCATGCCCCGCCCAGTGACTCTCCAACATCAGAGGCCCCACTGCTGCATGCAGTTGCTACCAGGCAAATAGTGAAGCGTATGAGCGGACCCTCGACCCGCCAGCGCAGTGGCGACAGCAGCTCTTCCGAACTCCGTTTATATGTAGCTGAAATAATTGCGAAAATTGATCTGTTCGCTGGCGCACAGCGTGGTTCAGAAGCCGGGTCCAATATTTGCTGCAGGCAAGGTGGCGGGAGCAAGACAGCTCCATGCATATTTCATACAACGGGCCGTTTGTGGCCACAGCGCGGCGAGACGCCTGCGCCTATCCGGGAGGGAAATTGACATGACCTTGGGAACCATTCTGTTGATCGTACTTGTGCTCTTGTTGCTCGGCGCAATTCCAACGTGGCCACACAGCCGTTCGTGGGGATATGGCCCTTCAGGCGGCCTTGGCCTCGTACTGCTCATCGTTGTCGTCCTGCTGTTGCTGGGACGAATCTGAAGTATCTGAAGTATCTGAAGGAGCGTGAGGCCGCTTGGCCTCACGCCAATCAAGCCAGGAGTCACACATGAGTACCGATATACAACCAAGCGACCGCGACGCAGTACGCAGACGTGCGCGGGAGCACATCGATGACGGCGCAGTCACTTCCGGTTACCACGCCGATCGCGACGCTGTCGTGCAACAGCTGAATGAAGCGCTGGCCACCGAACTTGTGTGCGTGCTGCGCTACCGTCGCCATCACTTCATGGCCAAGGGCATTCACTCGAAGAGCGTAGCGGACGAATTCCTCGAGCACTCGAATGAAGAACAAGGGCACGCAGATGAGATCGCCGCTCGCATCATCCAGCTCGGCGGCGCACCCGAATTCAATCCCGACCGCCTCACCGGTCTCAGTCATGCCGAATATGTGGAATGCAGCAGCCTGGGGGAAATGATCAAGGAAAACCTGGTTGCCGAACGCATTGCCATCGACAGTTACCGCGGCCTGATCCAGTCACTCGGTGATCAGGATCCGACAACGCGGCGCATGCTGGAATCGATTCTCGCAGTCGAGGAAGAGCATGCCGATGACATGGCCGATCTTTTGCAGGTTGTTTCCGACTAGGCCCGGTAAAAACCTCAATCCGGCGAAAGCCGGAGAGGAATGGTTTGCTTGAATAAACATCGGCACGTACGTGCGCGAATGTGCGTGTAGTGCCAGCACGGCTGGCTCTATTCAATAAGCGTAGGGCGAAGTGCCAACTCCGCCAATGTCATGCGCGGCCTGGACGGCGGAGTTGGCACTCCGCCCTACTCAAGATCAGCCTGGTCACGCATGCTTCCGCGACATGGCCGATCGTCCAATGCGTTACCAGGTGTCAGGTGGCGCCGCAACTGGCGTGTAGCCTGCGTCGACAATTGCCGCGGAGATGTCCTCCGCGGCCAGTTCGCTTTCCACCCGCACTACATGCGCCTGAAGGTTGATCTCTACTGCCGCATTCGGGTCTGCGGCCTTGATTGCCTTCGTAATCGTGTCGACACAATGGCCACAGCTCATGTCTTCGACACGAAACTCCACCATGGATTCAGAAGCGTTCATTTTGGCGGGTCTTTGAGGCGGGTACGGGTTACGCCGGTCAGCACACCGATGCCCAGCAGAATGATGCCGATGATTATCACGTAGTTCGTCGACACGCCAGCGAGTACCAGTGCCCAGGCGATACCGCCTATGACAAAGGCAAATCCCATAAGATATAGTGCAAAAGACATGAGGTTTTCCTCCTTGTTTGAATTGCGGGTTTGCGCGAGTTGTTATTTGTTGCCACCACCAACATGACTGACAGTGGCGCCTTCGCCAATGCCCTCCGTGTGCGTCTCGGTTTGAGTTTCGGTTTGAGGCTTTCCAGTCGGCGCACGCTCTTGCGGAACATGCAGCCCACCGCGCACATTGACGTGCTCTGCAGCGCTCGGCGAGGGTGGCGCGTCTCCACGCTGCGCCCTGTTCCTGTCGGGCATCAGGGTGGCGTCTCGCGTGAATTCCAGGCCAGCGCCCGGATCCTCGCTGCCGTCCTGCTCAGGCACATCACCATGCGTCAATGGCGCTTCACTTGGCTTGCCTTGCTCTGCCGCCATATTGCTCTCCTTCACTTGCACGCTTCCGCTCTTCTGCTACTTCGCGCACAGAAACGAGCGCTATAGCTGAAGCCTTGCACGTCGCGCCGATCAATCATCAAAATTGATTTCCTTCAGATTTTCTTCCTCGTCCGGCTCTTCATCTTCTTCGCCTTCTTCGCTCTCGGCTACCAAAGGCTCCGGAACAACGGGCTGTTGTGCAGCAGCGTGCAACAGATATACAAAATCCGTAGAAAAGACTTGTCTCGACGTTTGCATTGAAGGCTCCTTGAGAGTGAGGTGAGCGTGTCTACGCAACGCGCATGCCAAAACCCGGCACGGTGCGCGGATAACTCCAGCGAGCACGGAAATGCCCTTGCCATGCCTTTACGGCGCTATCCGCCGGTGCCTCACACGATCAGAGCCAATGCGCCGGCAATTATTTACGCTGCTGTGTAAGTCTTACTGCGCGGCCCTGTCGAGCGCTGTGACTTCATCCGGCTCACTTCGTCCGCCTCACGCAATGGTACGCAGGCCAGGGGCACGAACGTGGGCATACGGATTGCGATGAAATGGCATGACAAAAGAATGGACTGAAGACGGGCAGGCGACCGAAGGGAAGGCGGCTGAGCCCATCTCCATCATCCGGCCTACGACGCGGCGCGAAAGCAGCGAAAGCCTGGCGGTGCACAGTCACCAGGAAGACCCCGCGGTGCTGGTCATCGATATCGGCGGCAGTGCCGTGAAGCTGTTTTCGAACGTCAGCTCCGAAGTGCGTCGTTTCGATTCGGCCCCTTCGCTGACGCCCGGCCACCTGGTTGCCACGGTCCGGGAGCACACCCGCGACTGGCAGTACCAGCTGGTGTCGATCGGCTATCCCGGCAAGGTCGGCGCGAACAACCCCATCGAAGAGCCTGGCAATCTCGGATCGGGGTGGCCGGGCTACGATTTTGCGGCGGCGTTTGGCTGCCCCGTGCGCATTGTCAATGACGCATCACTGCAAGCCATCGGTGGCTATGCGGGCGGCACGATGCTGTTTCTCGGTCTGGGCACGGGTCTGGGGTCGGCGCTGGTGGTGGAACACACGGTCGTGGAACTTGACCTGGGCGGCCTGCCTTACGGAGCCGACGAAATCCTTTCCGACCGGCTGGGTCGCAAGGGGCTCGAACGCGATGGCAGGGAAGCGTGGCTGGCAACGCTGACTCTGGTTGTCGAACGATTGCGCCATGCTTTCCTGGCGGATTACGTATTGCTTGGCGGTGGTCACGCGGACGAAGTCGATCCGCTGCCGGAAATGGCACGCCGCGGCGACAACGACGACGCTTTCATCGGTGGCGTATTGCTGTGGCGGGACGGCTTCGAAGACCACGCCGGCTGGCGTCAGCGAGGGTCAAACGTATGGCGACTGCTGCGCGAGGAGCGCAAGGAAAACACATGACAGGAATAGACGACAACAGGACAACAACATGAACAGCAGCATGGACACGATCAAGCGGGAATACCTGGCGCTCGCCACGGACTATGACGGCACCATCGCGCATGACGGCGTTGTCGATGAGGAAACGCTTGCAGCGCTCACCAGGTGGCGCGCTGCGGGCAAAAAATTGCTGCTTGTCACCGGCCGCGAATTCAATGAGCTCCTCGTCACTTTTCCCCATTGCGATATGTTTGATCGCATCGTCGCTGAAAACGGCGCACTGCTGCACGAGCCAGCGACGAACACGACCCGCATTCTCTCGCCCGCACCACCGGACGCCTTCCTCACTGCGCTGAAAAGCCTGGGAGTGCCTTTTTCCGCAGGTCGCTCGATCGTGGCGACGGTCGAGCCACACGAGCATGCCGTGCTCTCCGCCATCCGTGACCTGGGCCTTGAATGGCACGTCATATTCAACAAGGGGTCGGTAATGGCTTTGCCGGCCAACATCACCAAGGCGACCGGGCTGCTGCCCGCTCTCGAGGAACTTGGCATCACCCCGGCACAAACGGCGGGTGTCGGCGACGCCGAAAACGACCATGCCTTCCTCCGCTTGTGCGGTTTGTCGGTCGCCGTGGACAACGCATTGCCGTCACTCAAGAAGAACGTCGATATCGTTACGCAAGGCAAGCGGGGCCAAGGAGTTGCCGAGCTGATCGCGCAATTGCTTGCCGACGATCTGGAATTCATCGTGCCGAACCCGGCGTTACACATCGATGCATCGCAGGCAAGTCATTCGTCATGAACTGTTGACGCCCGAGGCAGAGGGCCAGGACGCTTTCAGGCTGTCGGGTTGGGGCCCTCGCCCGGGGCGCTGCCTGTTCCGCCGGTGCTGTCATCCCTGCCGAGTTCAACGCCCTTCGGTTCTTGACCCGACTCCGATTCTTGCCCCTCCTTCTCCGAGAGTTGTTCATTGCCCGGCAGGTTTTCAGACGTGATGTCCAGCTGCGACTCCCGCGACTTGCGATGCAGGGGTTTGAGGATGGTTACCATGGGGGCTCCTGGACGAGTCATGCGTGAGACGGATATCCGCGTCATCAGATAGCGGATGGGAGAGTGTATGCGTAGCGGCAATTGATGCAGCAAGCTACGCGCCCGTTCCGTCGTTACATGGATACCACTATGTGCGCCACATGCTTCAGGCATTGAACCGTCAAGAAGCCGCGTTTAGCGCCGCACAAAAAAGATGCCCAGCCCCCCACAGAAAGAGGCTGGGCAAAGCACGTTTGTCTACGGAGGAGACGACAAACATGTCCCTTTCGTATCGGAGCCATCCGGGCGCGCATGGTGCTTCGCACAGGAACGAACAACGACAGGAAAGAAACGCTTTCGGTCACCAGGTATTGCCGGGGCAGCCCGGAGAAGCAATACACAGCAACAACAATCTTGCGGAAAAATCCGCGGCAATCCACTCGCCCGAGGCGACTTGAAAAGAGACCGGGGCAGGCTTGGATTATTGTTCACCCGAACAATCGACAAAGCCTAGGTAAACCCCGCCACAATGGAAATAAATTTCCATCTGCGGCCAGGAGCACTTACCCACAAACCCCTGTGTTTGCTGATTATAGCTCGCATCACACCCTATAACGGGAAGGTTTCCGGAAACTTTCGGTGCTGGCGCCCGTGATTTCTGTCACTTCACCGAGAGCCCTGCTCCCTACCTCAGAAACCTGTTACGGGCACGCGCCGTGCTGTGCCTGCTGTCACAACATCCAACAACAGGAGCAGACCATGGCTACATCCACACTCTCTCGTGACCCCCTGGCGGGAGAATCCACGCTGATTGGCGACTCGCATACGATCGGCATATCCTGGGCAGCCATCCTCGCCGGCGCTGCAGGTGCTGCCGCGTTGTCATTGATACTTGTCATTCTCGGTTTCGGACTCGGCCTGTCCTCCGTGTCGCCTTGGGCAAACAGCGGTGCAAGCGCAGGGGCGATCGGCGTATCGACCATTGCGTGGCTGGCATTTACGCAGCTGGCCGCTTCGGCTATCGGCGGTTACCTGGCCGGCCGCCTGCGCGTTCGCTGGACGAATGTGCACGCCGATGAGGTGTACTTTCGCGATACGGCACATGGCTTTCTTGCCTGGGCAATCGCTTCGCTGGCGACAGCGGCATTTCTCTCCAGCGCGCTCACCACTGCCGTAGGCGGCACGCTGCGCGCTGGCACGGCTGGCACGGCTGTCGCGCAGGGCGCGGGCCAGGTCGGCTCGATGACGCGCGGCGCACAGGCCGGTTCCGACTCCATAGGTTATTACGTGGATTCGCTGTTTCGCGCCGACAAGCCCGTCGTGACACAGCTCGACCCGGCGACACGCCTGGAGGTCGCGAAGGTATTTGCCAACGATCTGCGCCAGGGCGAGATGCCCGCCGATGACAGGCGCTATGTCGGTCAGCTCATTGCGCGGCAAACATCACTAGGCCAGGCCGACGCGGAAAAACGCGTGGCAGACACCTACACACGTGTCAGCAATGCAATCAACGATGCCGAAACACGCGCCAGAGATACTGCCAACAAGGCACGCAAAGCCGCTGCCCATGCTGCGCTATGGATGTTCGTGGCCTTGCTGGCCGGTGCATTTGTGGCAAGCCTGAGCGCGCTGTTCAGCGGTCGGTTGCGTGACAAGGTGATGTGATTTTCGACGGGTATGCAGCCGAACTGCATACCCACAATTACCCGTTCGACATAGTCAGAACTGACCAAGGAGTTATGCCATGCGTTCCATTCTTTTACTGCTGCTCGGTGTGCCGCTGCCCTTCGTGATTCTCATTGCGTTGTTCACGCATTGAAGCCAGTGTTGCAGATCGCCGCAAGGCGATTACATGCACCAGAAACATTCCCGCTCTGGCGGGAATGATTTCATGAAGGCGTGAATATCAGGAAACGGGCGCAAGACGATCAAACGCGTGGCTCGCCAAGACGCTGCATCAATGCCGGCACCCTGTCGGCTATCTCCCGCGCCAGATAACCCAGAGGCCCGATACGCTGCGCCAGTTCTTCTCCGGCGCGTGCGTGCAGGGCCACGCCCCATGCGGCAGCCTGCCTGAGTGAGGCGCCACGCGCCACCAGCCCGACGATGATACCGGCAAGCGCGTCGCCGGAACCGGAAACCGCCAAGCCGACGTTGCCGCCGTCATGTCGCCAGACGCTGCCATCCGAAGCGGCTATGAAAGTTGTCGCGCCTTTCAGCGCAACGACTGCACGCCACTTCTTGGCATATTCGGACGCGTAAGCTGCGGGCGATTTGAGTATTGCCGTCTTGCTCAGGCCCGTCAGATGCGCCATTTCTCCGGCATGCGGCGTAAGCAGTACGGGGACGGCAAAGCTGCCACGCAAATGCCAATGGTCATCGCCCGGAATGGCGCCGGACACGTGTCGATGCGCCTCCTCGGAGCAGACAACGCCCATGGCAGCAGCATCGAGCACCACTTTCGCATTACCCAGTTGTGGCAACAGCGCAGCGACGAGTGTGCAAATGGCATGTTCGTCCTGCATGCCGGGACCGATGAGAATGCCATCGCCAGCGCCAACAAGCCCGGCAATCCTGTCTGCCGCCCCGGTATCAAGGCCACCTGCCGCCGTCTCGTCGAGCGCCAGCACGCGCGCCTCCGGCACGGCGGCCGCTACCAGACCGGCAATGCTTGCGCCTGTCGCTACAACCAGCTTGCCCGCACCGGCACGCAATGCAGCGACCGCGGCGAGAATCACGGCGCCCGGCATTTCACGCGAACCCGCTACGATCACAACCTTGCCGCGATCTTCCTTGTCGCCGTCGTCGTCCGCCACCGGCAGTGGCCAGTGTCGCAGCGCCTCTTCGTCGAGAATGCGCTCGGTGACATCGGCGCAGGCAGCGCCTGGTTCGTTCGTTTTCGCAGCAATGTGCAAGCTCATGATTTGGGCGCCGCCTGTTTGTCTGGCGCGCTCGTCACCGGCGCGCCGAGGTCTTCGAGAGGTGCGATGAAATTGACCAGATCCAGCCGCAGCTTGCCCTGTTTGCCGAGCTGGCTGTCGAATGCATAAGAGGTCACCGCACAGTTCGGTATGTCACCTTGTTTATCGATGGCAAGTATCTGCTGCTCGTCCATACGCTCGAGCAGATAGCGGCAGCAGTTGACAATGACCTGGTGGCAGACGATGAGGACGCGCTCTTGCCGATACTCACGCGTAATGGTTTCCATCAGGCTGCGCAAACGCAGGATGACGTCGCACCAGCTCTCGCCACCGGGCGGGCGGAAATAGAATTTGCCGACATGGGCGCGTTGCTCGCCAAGCTCGGGATATTTCTGTTCGATACCGAATCGTGTGAGCCGGTCAAGGATGCCGAACTCCTTTTCGCGAAGTCGCTCGTCCGCTATGAAAGAAGGGGCCGGGCCTGCAACGGACAACTGGCTTCGAATGGCATCCGCCGTCTGGCGCGCCCGCACATAAGGCGAACAAAGTATGACGTCAGGTTGCTCGCCCGGTGGCAGGCGCCCGAACCAGAGCCCGAGGGCCAGCGATTGCCGCTCGCCAAGTTCCGATAGCGGCGTATCGACGTCGCGCGTGGCAATGTCGATGAGCGACAGGCCGCCCGCTTCCGCAGCATCGCGCGCCACATTACCGGCGCTCTGCCCATGGCGAACGATCCATAACTGCTGCGGCCACTTCTGCTCCATGACTCCCCACTCCCTGCGCAGCTTCACGTGACGCCTGCACGAGCGCAGCAGGCCCGTGGCGCTACGCAAGCAGCGTACCCAAGTCAGTAGGCAGCATTGATAAAAATCGCGGAGAAAATGTTCGTTGCCGAACAGTAATACGCCAGCCTCCTGTCCAAAGTACGGTACGTGCCGCTCGCAGACTGCAGAGCGTATTCGAGTGCAAACACGCTGCACGATAGCAGCGAGCCGGATCTCAAACCGCACGTAATCCATCAAGACGGAAGAGAGGGGGAAAAATGATGCGGACAACAGAGCCACACATCGTTCTGGAAAGCACGCTCATGAACATTCCAGAGTCGATGCATGAGGAACCGCCACGTGCGCGTTCCGATTCCGATTCCGATTCCGATTCCCCTCCGCCCGATCCGGAAACTGCGATTGTCTACGCTCCGTATGTTCTCGGCATCGCCTCACGCATCGACGATATCGAAGCGATCTCGGGCCATATCCGGCGGCGGCGCTGGCAGGCACTGGGCCACAGCCTGCTGGTCTTCTCCATGCAGGTAGCAGTTGTCGCCCTCGGCATCGTCATCGGCGTGTCTCAAAAACCTGGAACGCATCGGGCGCCCCACGCCATGCCGGAAGCCATTCATGTACCTGACCGACAGACCACACCGGTCGACTTCGGCGCGGAAGAACAGGCCGACCCGGTTGTCGACGAGATGCCGCCGACATTCGTCTATACGCGAGCCGACATGATCCGCTCGCGCGCCGCATCCTCTTAGTAGCTGCTTGTGATCTTTCGTCTGTCGTACATCTGCCGGTGAAAACCGGAATCGAGTACGGTGCCTCCGAACCTGGATCCCGGCTTTCGCCGGGATGACGGTGTCTGGGGCGATCATCCCGCAACATGGCAGGCCCTTCTCCAGCAAGGCCGTGTCATCGAAAAACCCCGCCTGCGTGCTAAGGTGATAACGCAGCAGTAACGGGGGAACCCCATGGTAGAAAAGCACACAGGCAAGCCCGCAACGACGGTTCAGAAGGCCGTCGAGATCGACCACGAACATATCGTGCTGGTGTTGCAGGGCGGCGGCGCGCTGGGCGCTTACCAGGCGGGCGTTTTCGAGGAGATCGCCAAGTTTCCGCGCGAACCGCACTGGGTCGCCGGCGTTTCGATTGGCGCCATCAATGCGGCGCTGATCGTGGGCAATCCGCCGGAGCGGCGTGTCGAACGGCTGCGCGAATTCTGGGAGCTGGTTTCGTCGAAAGCCGACGGCTTCGTGAACTGGTGGCCCGGTAACAGCAGCATTGCGCACCAGGTGAATGCGGCAATTGCCACGACCCGCGGCGTGGAAGGCTTTTACGAACCGCGCCTGCCCCCACCGGTCTTCCAGCCGGATGGCACAGACGCAGCCATCAGCTACTACGACACCTCGCCGCTACGCGCCACGCTCGAACGCCTGGTGGATTTCAAGCTCATCAACAGCAAGAAGCTGCGCCTGTCGGTAGGTGCAGTCAATGTGCGCACCGGCAACTCCGTCTACTTCGACAATTACACGCACACGATCGGCCCGGAACACATCATGGCAAGCGGCGCGCTGCCACCGGCGTTTGCACCTGTCATGATCGAGCACGAGCCCTATTGGGATGGCGGCATCGTGTCGAACACGCCGTTGCAGTACGTGCTCGATCATCACGAAGGCGGCAAGATCCTCATCGCGCAGGTCGACCTGTTCAGCGCGCGCGGTGCGATGCCGGTCAACATGGCGGGCGTCACCTCGCGCCAGAAGGACATCACCTACTCCAGCCGTACGCGCTTCAACACCGACAAGCTCGCGCAGATCCAGCGCAACAAGGCGACCATACTCAGGCTCATCGCCAAACTCCCTGCCGCCGTACGCAACACGCAGGATGTGAAGGACCTGGTGGCGGCGAACCAGACGGCGCATATCGACATCGTCCATCTCATTTACCGTCAGGATCGTTACGAGCTGGAATCGAAAGATTATGAATTTTCACGCGAATCGGTGATCAGACACTGGCAGTCCGGGCAGGACGACATGCGCAACACCATCGACCATCCCGACCTGCTCAACAAATCCAGCGTCGACGACGGCGTGACCGTCTATGACCTCGCACACGACCACCTGCAAAGCGGGAAGTGCCCAAAATGAATATTGCCGACGTCAAGGCCAACGCCTTCGCCATGCCACTGACGAGCCCGGCATTCCCGCCGGGGCCGTATCGCTTCATCAATCGCGAATACCTGATCATCACCTACGAGACGGATCTCGATGCCCTGCGGGCCGTCGTCCCCGAGCCACTGCAGGTCACGGAACCGCACGTGAAGTACGAATTCATCCGCATGCCCGACTCGACCGGCTTCGGCGACTACACAGAGTCCGGCCAGGTCATCCCGGTCAGCTTCGAAGGCGTCAAGGGCAACTACGTGCATTCCATGTACCTCGACGATCATCCGCCGATTGCCGGCGGGCGCGAACTGTGGGGCTTCCCCAAGAAGCTTGCGCAGCCGAAGCTGGTTGTCGATGTCGACACGCTGATCGGCACGCTCGACTATCGCTCCATACGCGTTGCGACGGCGACGATGGGCTTCAAGCACCGCGCCGTGGATCATGACGTTGTGATGGCTGCGTTGAGCCAGCCGAATTTCCTGCTGAAGATCATTCCACATGTCGACGGCACGCAACGCATCTGCGAGCTGGTGCGCTACTACACGGTGGATATCACGCTTAAAGGCGCCTGGAGTGGCCCGGCTGCGCTCGATCTGTTCCCGCACGCGCTGGCGCCGGTTTCCGCCTTGCCGATGCGCAAGGTCGTGTCGGCGCTGCACTTCATTACGGACCAGACGCTCGCGCTTGGCGAGGTGGTCTACGATTACCTGACTTGAAGCCCATTCACCGTCATTCCCGCGAAAGCGGGAATCCACTTCCAGGTGACTAGCAATGCTTGCCAATGAGGTGGATTCCGCAGCTCCCTCTCCCCAACCCCTCTCCCGCAAGCGGGCGAGGGGAGCGTCGAGCGGCTTCGCCGGTTGTAAAGATGGCGGGAATGACGGAGAACTATCACTGAATGCGCAACGACGCGCCCTCATCAAACCCGAAGGAGTTCAAGCATGTTGCTCAAAGACAAAGTCGCATTCATCACCGGTTCGGCCAGCGGCATCGGCCGTGAAATCGCTGTCGTGTTTGCACGCGAGGGCGCGAAGATCGTCATCGCCGATCTGAACAGGGAAGCCGCCGAAGCGACCGCCGCCGAGCTCGTTGGCACCGGCGCGCAGGCCATCGGTGTCACGGTCGATGTCACCAGCGAAGAACAGGTCAATGCCGGTGTGCAGAAAGCGGTCGATGCCTTCGGTGGCATCGATATCCTCATCAGCAACGCCGGCATCCAGATCGTGCATCCGGTCCAGGATTTCCCGTTTGCCGACTGGAAGAAGATGCTCGCCATTCACCTCGATGGAGCCTTCCTCACCACGCAGGCCTGTATCAAGCACATGTACGCGTCCGGCCGTGGCGGCTCCATCATCTACATGGGCTCGGTGCACTCCAAGGAAGCATCGATGCTCAAGTCCGCCTACGTCACCGCCAAGCACGGCCTGATTGGCCTGGCCAAGGTCATCGCCAAGGAAGGCGCCGCCCACAACGTGCGCGCCAACGTCATATGTCCGGGCTTCGTGCGCACACCGTTGGTCGACAAGCAGATCCCGCAACAGGCAAAGGAACTCGGTATCACCGAAGCGCAGGTCATCAAGGATGTGATGCTCAAAGAGACCGTCGACGGCGAATTCACCACCACTGACGACGTCGCCGCCGTCGCGTTGATGTTTGCCTCCTTCCCGAGCAACGCACTGACGGGCCAGTCGCTGGTGGTCAGCCATGGCTGGTTCATGCAGTAGGCCAGCCCGGCGGACAGCGGGAACGAAGTTTGATATCGCAATTCGCCGGACAGTTTGATAGCCTGCAGGGCTACGACGATCTTCCCGAGCGCATATGAGCGACGCCGACGATTCGCTGACCACAGAAGAATGCAAACCGGGCGTTGGCGGCCCGGATTTTCCGGTTGTAGGCATTGGCGCCTCGGCGGGCGGTTTGCAGGCCGTCTCCGACTTTCTGCGCAACATGCCTGGCGACAGCGGCATGGCTTTTGTGCTCATCATGCATCTGTCCCCCACGCATGACAGCAAGCTCGACAAGATTCTGCAAAGTGTCACACCGATGCCGGTGCTGCAGATCACCGAACCGGCCCACATCGAGCCGAACCACGTCTACGTCATCTCTCCGAACCAGCATCTGTCGATGGAAGACGGCATGCTGCTGCTCTCGCCGCTGGACCGGCCGCGCGAGCGACATGTCGCAATCGACCTGTTCTTCCGCACCCTGGCCGAGACGCACAGGGAACGGGCCATCTGCATCGTGCTTTCCGGCACCGGATCGGATGGCACCGTCGGCCTGATGCGGGTCAAGGAACATGGCGGCATTGCGATTGCGCAAAGCATCGAAGAGGCTGAACACGATGGCATGCCGAGGAGCGCAATTGCCACGGGCGTCATCGACTTCACACTGCCGGTCGCGGAAATGCCACAGAAGCTCATTGCGCTTTGGCAGAACGCACGCGCCATCGAGTTGCCGAAGGTCGCGGACCTGAACCTCAAGGTAAGCGCACCCAGTTCGGAAGCAAGGAGCGCGGCGGCGGAAGAAGCCCTGCATGACATCATGGTCCTGCTGCGTGCGCGTACCGGCCATGATTTCCGCCACTACAAGCGTGCCACGGTATTGCGCCGCATCGAACGGCGGCTACAGGTCAATGCGCTGCCGGACCTGCCGACCTACCGCAATTTCCTGCAACAGAATCTCGAAGAAACGCCCGCGCTGCTCAAGGACATGCTGATCAGCGTGACCAACTTCTTTCGCGACCGTGATGCCTTCACCGCGCTGGAGCACGAGGTCATTCCGCATATATTTTCCGATCGCTCCGCCGGCGAACAGGTGCGCGTATGGGTTGCGGGCTGCGCCACCGGTGAAGAAGCCTATTCCGTCAGCATGCTGCTGTGGGAAGCCAAGATGCGCCAGCCGGAGGCGCCCGACATCCAGGTTTTCGCCACCGATATCGATGCGCACGCCATCGCCGTCGGCCGCACCGCCTCTTATCCGGAATCCACCGTCGCCGACGTCTCGCGGGAGCGCCTGGGCGAGTTCTTCACCAAGGAGCCCCTGCGCTATCGCGTGCGCAAAAGCGTGCGCGAAAAGGTGTTGTTCGCCGCCCACAACATACTGCGCGATCCGCCCTTCTCCAGGCTCGACCTGGTCTGCTGCCGCAACCTGATGATCTACCTGGACCGTGCCGTACAGACCGACGTGCTGGAGATGCTGCACTTCGCGCTGCGGCCTGGCGGCTACCTGTTCCTCGGTACGTCCGAGTCGGCCGACGCCGCCTCGCAATACTTCAGCGTGGTCGACAAGAAGAATCGCATCTACCGCGCGAACCCTGTGGCGCGTTCGGCCCGCTATGTCCCGACCCTGCCCCTCGGCGCCCTCGACGGCGCCGCCGTACCGTCGCAGACCTCGGTGCCGGAAAGGCGCTACGTACCCTTCGCCGAGCTGCACCAGAAACTGCTCGAGCAATATGCGCCACCCAGTGTGCTGGTCAGTCATGATCATGAAATCGTGCACCTCACGGAGCGTGCCGGCGAGTTTCTCAGATATGCCAGCGGCGTACCCTCGCATAACCTCCTGGCCCTGATCCACCCGGACCTGCGGCTGGAGTTGCGCACCGCCATGTTCCAGGCTTCGCAAACCGGCAAGAGCGTCGACGCGCGGCGCGTGCAGTTGCATCGCGATGGTCGGGCTTTTTACGTGAACATGACGGCGCGACCGGTTCACGACAACAACACCGCCACCGACTTCATTCTGGTCATCTTCAATGAAGTCGAAGACACCACCAGCGCCCATGTCCCCACCGACGATACGAATGGCTCGGGCTTCCTTGTCGAGCAGCTGGAAGAAGAGTTGCACGGCGTCAAGCAACAATTGCAACTGACCATCGAGCAGGCCGAGACTTCCAATGAGGAACTCAAGGCCTCCAACGAAGAGCTGCAGGCAATCAACGAGGAACTGCGCTCGGCCACGGAAGAGCTCGAGACCAGTCGTGAGGAACTGCAGTCGATCAACGAAGAGCTGATCACCGTCAACCACGAACTCAAGGCCAAGGTCGAAGAGACCGGCAAGATCAACGACGACCTGCAGAACCTGATTGCTTCCACGGATATCGCCACCGTCTTCATCGACAGCGGCATGCGCATCAAACGCTACACGCCGCGCGCCACCGAAGTCTTCAGCATCATTCCATCCGATATCGGCCGTTCGCTGCTCGACATCACGCATCGCCTCGAATACGAAACGCTCGCCAGCGATGCCATCGAAGCATTTCGTTCGCTGCGCGCCAGCGAGCGCGAAGTGCGCAGCAGCGATGGCAAGTGGTACATCGCGCGCGTGCTGCCTTATCGCACCACGGAAAACCGCATCGATGGTGCCGTGCTGACCTACATCGACATTTCCGGTCGCAGACATGCCGAGGAAGCCCTGCGCCGCGGTGAAGAACAGATGCGGCTGGTCGCCGAGAGCACGCGCGACTACGCCATCATCACCATGGACAATGATGGCAACATAACCGGCTGGAACGTCGGTGCGCACCGCATATTCGGCTACACCGAGGAGGAAGCCATCGGCCAGCCCGCGGCGCTGATCTTCACAGCCGAAGACCGCGAACGTGGCGCACCGGCCATGGAGCTGAGCAAGGCACACGCCGAGGGCCGTGCCGAAGACGAGCGCTGGCATCGACGCAAGGACGGCACCACGTTTTATTGCAGCGGCATGACCACCCTGCTGCAGGGCCGCAAGGGCTTCGCCAAGATCGCGCGCGACCTCACTGGCAAGAAGCTGCAGGAAGCGGATCGCGAGGACATGCTCAAACAGGCGAAGGCCGCCAGCGAGCTCAAGGACGACCTGCTGGCCGTCATGTCGCACGAACTCAAGCACCCGCTGAACCTGATCCATGTCAATGCCGAGCTGCTGACGCGCATCCCGCAGATACGCGATGCGCCGCATGCGGCGCGTGCCGCCGACACCATCCGCCGCACTGTGCTGGGTCAGGCGCAGATCATCGATGATCTGCTCGACCTGTCACGCGTGCGCATGGGCAAGCTCTCACTGCATCGCGCTGGCGTGCCATGGGCAGTGATCGTCGACGACATCGTCGGTGCCATGAAGAACGAGGCGGAAGCGAAGAATGTGTCGATCAAGCTGGAAGTCACGGACAGCGGCATGGTGTTCGTTGACCCGACGCGGCTCGAGCAGATTGTCTGGAACCTGTTGAGCAATGCCATCAAGTTCACCAGCAGTGGTGACTCCATCACGGTGCGACTGTCGCAGGACGAAGGCTTCGGCAAGCTGGAAGTGCAGGACACGGGCCAGGGCATCGCGCCGGAATTCATCGGCCAGGTATTCGACATGTTCCGCCAGGCCGGCGGTCGCCCCACAACGCGCAAGGAAGGCGGCCTCGGCATCGGCTGCGCCCTGGTGCAGCAACTTGCCGAAGCACACGGTGGCCGCGTATCGGTCGCCTCCGCGGGAGTCGGTCAGGGCACAGCGTTTTCAGTCTGGCTGCCGCTTTACCGTGGCGGAAAGGAGATCGAGGAATGGGCACCGCGTGACAGCGGCGGGTTGGCCGGGCAAGAGATTCTATTGGTCGATGACACACTGGAAACGCTCGAATCCTTCAGCGAATTGCTGAAGCTCGATGGCGGCGTCGTAACGGCGGTTCCGAGCGCGGAAAAGGCGCTTTCCGTCGCCACACGCAAGAAATTCGATCTGATCATTTCCGACATCGCCATGCCGGGCATGGATGGTCACGAGCTGATGCGCGAGTTACGCAAAATGGATAATACGCGCGACGTGCCGGCCATCGCGCTGACCGGCTTCGGCCGCCCCAACGACGCGCAACTGGCGCTGCAAGCGGGCTTCGACGCGCATGTCAGCAAGCCTGTTTCGCTCGAGAGCCTGGTGCAGACGGTGGAAAGCGTGATCGCCAGAAAGCGCGCGCGCGGATAAGTTGGCATCCCGCCAAAGGCAGGGGCAGGGGCAGGGGCAGGCGAAGTGCACAAGAGCGCGCACTACTCGTCCACAGCATTTTCAGCGGAAGCGTTCGAGGGGAGGCGCCTGAACAAGATCCGTTCGCGGCGTCATTTCAATCGCCATACGGAAGCGATGACTTCCACCTTCCAAACCCTGCGCTATAGCGCGGGCGGCCCCGGCAGTTCAGCCAGCAACTTGCGAACGTTTGCACGTACGCTGGCTTTTGCTCGGCCATATCTAAATATCATTTCCGCGATATCGTCTTCTTCCGCGTAGAAGAAGGCAACCGAGACGTCGAGCACCTTCGCCAGATTCTGTGCGGTCAAGAGATCGGGCTTATGAACACCAAGCTCGTAGCGATTGATACGCGTACTGGCAACGAACTGGTCGATACCGGCCTCGATTCCCAGACTCTTCTGAGAGAGTCCTGCGGCCAGACGTGCTTGTTTGAGCCTCGCGCCCCATCGTTCATCTTCGGTTGGCATCTCGTGCTTTCAAAAGCTACGAGAATCGTAATTTTGACACCCTCTGGATACTACGTATGCCGTAGTATACGATAGGCAAAAGGCCTCGTGCCGTCCCTTATCACCGGAGCAGTGATCGAAAAGTGGAATTCTGGTATGACATCCGTGTAGTAATTCGCACCGAAAAAACGGCACCGTCGGACAATCCACGCGTATGTGGATGAACAGAACCTCCATGCGCGTATGGGCACTGCTGCTATGGGTATTGGCGCTGACGGCCTGCTCATCGCCGCCGACAGCCATCGACCTTGCGCAAGCACTGACTCAAACCTATAGCTGCCCGCTACTGGCACTCTCGGACGTATCGCTGACCAGCATCGAGCCCGCTTCGGGCCAAGCGCACCAAGTGGTGTTCACCTATT
>JAQGMG010000023.1 GCA_028292485.1 Rhodocyclales bacterium
TGTTCAGAAGCCAGCGCTGATTGGCACCCCCGCCGCATGCCCATTGCTGGATTGCGGCGCCGGGGCTGGTACTCAGATCCTTGACGTCGACGCACTTGCCGCTGTTCTTCGCCGCCAGGGTATAGCCATTGCCGTTAACCGTCGCCGCGAAGTGCTGGTTGCCGCCGCCGCCCGCTGCCCACTGCTGGATCAGCGCGCCATTGGCGGTGGATACGTCGGTCACATCCAGCGCCTTGCCCGAAGCGACGTTGACGATCTGGTAGCTGCCGTCCGACTGAACGGAAAACAGGAAGCGTTGTATCGCGCTGCCGTTACACGTGTCCTGAATGACCTTGGCGCCATCGACAAGACTGCTGCCGGTGATACTCAGGCACAGATTCGAGCTGGCGGAGCGAACCTCGAAAGTGCCATTGCCGACAACGGCTGCCGAAGCCGTCAGCGAAGCGCCCATCATGGCAAACATCGTGGCGGCCCCGGCAAACAAACGACGGCCGACCGTGCCGCGCCAACTGCCTTGCTTCATATCGTTCGACATTGTCTTCTCCCTGCAGTCTTATTATTGATATGGCATTGAATGGTCTACGCGACAAAAGCGGTTTCACCTGTCTGTCGCCAAAACACGGACCTTCAAATAAGTGCATTTGCCATTTTTGGCGATTTTCGAAGTGCTGTATTACGCGGCACCGCAAGCACCGTACAAGAGTCGACCTTGCAAAGGCAACAGTTTTCTGGTGGTTTTTCGGGCATCGCATTCCTGATCTGTAGGACCCCAATTGTTTGTCATTTCCGCGAAGACGCATTGCTGTCCGTAACGGTTTCGGGGCTGCAAACCAGATTCACCCGTGTCGCGCAGCTATCATCAATCATTCTGGCGAAATGACACCCGACATTTACGGCAGGTGCTTTTACGCGATTGCTCCCGAAGTCGTCATTCCCGCGAAAGCGGGAATCCACTTTGTGGCAGGGACGAGCATCGCGTAAGAGTAGATTCCCGCTTTCGCGGGAATGACGGAATGAGAGTTTTTTGCTCCATGAAGCTGCGCGCGAAAGCGGGTGCTCACCCGGTGGCACAGGCCTCACACAGAAGTGGATTCCTGCTTTATGAACTTCCGGCTTTGTGTCCTGGCGGTGAGCTGCCCGCAGGGCCAACACGGCAGCACGTAAGGCTCGGTCAGGCGCTGGTCTGCCGCAACATCATCAGCAACTCATCGAGGGCATCCGCCAGTTGCAACGCGAGGGCCGGCGCATCGCTTTGCTCGCCTTCACCCGAATGGATGCGCTTGGCCAGCACATGCAGCTCGCCTGCTTCGAGATTGCCGGAGACGCCTTTCAGGGTATGCGCAATGAATTTCGTGCTGGCGATATCGCCATGCAGCACCGCTTGCCGCAATTTTGCCGGTGTCTCGCCATGGGTGCGCAGCAAGGTGCCAATCAGTTTTTCGATGAATTCGGTGCGGCCTTTGTAGCGATGCATCAGCGCATCCCAATCGATCAGACGTTTGGCGTCATATACGCTGTGCGAGGGTGGCGCGACGATCGCGCCCTGTGTGCTCGAAGCGGCTTCGCTGCCGGGTAGATCGCAGTACTTCAGGAGCGTGGCGACCAGGGCATCATCATCGATTGGTTTGGTCACGTGAGCGACCATGCCCGAGGCCAGGCACTTGTCGCGATCCTCACGCATGGCGTGAGCCGTGAGGCCGATTACCGGCAGCTGCGGGTAGGCTTGTGCAATGCACTGGGCCACTTCATAGCCGTCCATCACCGGCATCTGGATGTCGGTCAGTACTATGTCGAATGCATCCTGACCCTTGCGCGCGATGATCTCCAGCGCGATCTGGCCATTCTCGGCAAACTCGACCGTCGCGCCTTCGTTGTGCAGCAAGTCTTCGAGCACGTAGCGATTCAGCTCGACATCTTCGGCGGCGAGAATGTGCAGCCCACGCAACCGCAACTGGCCCGTCCCCGGCTCTGGCACAGACGCCTGTGCCGCCACTTCGACCAGAGGCAGGCTTACGGTGAACGTGCTGCCTACGCCGGCGTAACTTTCCACGCTGATATCGCCGCCCATCTGCTTGGCCAGGCTACGGCTGATCGCCAGACCCAGACCCGTGCCGCCGAATCTGCGTGTCGTGGAGCTGTCGGCCTGTTCGAAAGCGCTGAACAAGCGTGCAATCTGGTCGGCTGTCATGCCGATGCCGGTGTCGGCAATGCGGAAAAGAATATCGCCTGAATCGCGATCCACCGAGACAGCAACCGAGACTTCGCCGCGCTCGGTGAACTTCACCGCATTCGACAGGAGATTGATGAGGATCTGTTCCACGCGCAGCCGGTCGCCATGTACCCATCCAGGCACGTTCGACGCCATATGCGCATTGAAATCCAGGCGCTTGAGCGTCGCCCTGTCGCGCACCAGTTCGGCCGCCTTGTTGACGCTTTCCGCAAGCGCGAAAGGATGCGGATCAATGAGCATCTTGCCGGCTTCGATCTTGGAGAAATCGAGAATCTCGTTGATGACGCCCGACAGATGTTGCCCTGCCTCCAGGATGCGGTTGGCCGCCATGACGGTTTTCGGATTGCGGTCTTCGCGCACGATGATCTTGGCCAGCCCCAGCATGGCATTGAGTGGCGTGCGAATCTCGTGACTCATGTTGGCCACAAAGGAGCTCTTGGCGCGATTCGCCGCCTCGGCAACTTCCTTCGCCTCGGCAAGCTGGGTGGTGCGCTGCGCCACGGTCGCTTCCAGTTCTGCGCGATGGCGCAACTCCGTTTCACGGATTGCCTGCTCGGCCTGTCGCCTTTCAACGATCGCGTCGCGAAAGCGATGCATTGCCATTGTCATACGACCGAATTCATCGCCACGACCCGGTGGTGGGAGGGTGATGTAGGTCTGATCGGCCGCCAGTTGATCGAGGCCGTTGGTGATCTCCGCCAGCGGATGGGTCAGTGAGCTGAATGCCCACAGCGCCGCGCAAACCGTCGCAGCCGCCATCAGGACGCCGCCGATCACCGTTTCGAAGAGCGCGTTATAGAGTTCAGCCTCAAGCGCGTTGCGCGAAAACGCGAGCTCGATCGTGCCCACCTCTATCGTACGAGCCGTGGTCTTGTGCGTAATCGCCTGGCGGATGGTGAGCAGGATTTCGTCGTCCTGCGCCAGGTTGCTGCTATCGACGATGACCTTGCCACTACTATCTGAAACACGCACGCGGCGCACATCGGCATGCGACTCCAGCGCTTTCACCCCCGCCTCGACGGCCAGGATGTTGAACTCGTACATCGGCAGCGCCAGAGACTCGGCAAGCAGGCTTGCCAGCCGCGTCGCACGTTCTTTCTGACTGATCTCCGAGGCATGCGCGTGGTGCCAGAAAAGCAACCCGCTATAGATGGTCACGGTCAACGTGATCAGGGTAATGGTGGCAAAGATGAGTTTGAAACGGAAGCTGCTACGCCAACGACGGGATATTGATTTGAACATCAACTGGCCTCCCCGGCCGAATGCTTGTTAGTCACAAACCGACGTATCAAATTACGCGACGCAACACTGATCCGCCGTGCAGCCAATCGAACTCCACGGCAAATTCAGTATGCCCATTGCACTTCACGGCAAAACGGGCCTTTGACCGTAGTCAATTTGCAAGAACGGACGCTGCGAGTCGCGAGTTTAGCCTGAGGCTCGGCGGGATTGGCCCCTGTCTTCGCAAGCAAAGCCCAATCTTTTCCGCCCCGGCTTGCGGCCTTGCACCTCGCCGGGAGCCGCATGAACTCTGGCTCCACGGGTATATGGCTTGCTACAAACAACTCAAACCTCTTTCATGCGAGCAGGCTTTAGCAGCTCCAAATCGACGCCGTACGGCAGGGAATAGCATCGTGATCACTCAACCAGTCGAAATCTGGCGACTCCTCAAGTTATCCATCAGCAGCTGGTCTGAAGACCGCGCACCCAGCATGGGCGCCGCACTGGCCTACTACACCGCCTTCTCTCTGGCGCCAGTGCTGCTCATCGTCATCACCATCGCCGGGCTGGTGTTCGGCCGCGATGCCGCCCAGGGCGCGCTGTTCCACGAGATCGCCGGCCTGGTCGGGCCCAAAGCTGGCGAAGCCATCCAGGCCATGTTGCAGAACGCCTACAAGACCGGCGGCGGCGTTGCCGGCACCATCGCCGGCATTGGTGCCCTGCTGGTCGGTGCCACGACCGTCTTCGTCGAACTGCAGGATGACCTGGACCTCATCTGGAAAACCGAAAAGCGCACTGGCAGCGGCATCTGGAACTTCATCCGCAGCCGCCTTCTGTCTTTCGGCATGATCCTCAGCATCGGCTTCCTGCTCATCGTTTCGCTGGTCGTCACCAGCGCTGTCGCCGCCATCGGCACCATCTGGAACAACACCTTTGTCGGCATGGAAATCCTGCTGCAGATACTCAACTTCCTCGTCTCGTTCGGCATCATCACCTTGCTTTTCGCGACGATCTACAAAGTGCTGCCCAACACCCGAATCGCCTGGAGCGACGTGTGGATCGGCGCTGGCGTCACCTCGCTGCTCTTCGCCATCGGCAAATTCGCCATCGGGCTTTACCTTGGCAAAAGCGCTATCTCCTCGTCATACGGAGCCGCTGGCGCCTTCGCCGTGCTGCTGATCTGGATCTACTACTCCACGCAAATCTTCCTGCTTGGTGCCGAGTTCACTTATAACTACAGCCACGACCGTGGCTCGCATGCCGGCGCTGAAAAGCGCACGGCGGCGGAAGCGGAAGTTGATGAGCAGAACAGACACGGCACGCGCGCTTCCGCCGCATAGTTGTTGTTACCTTCAGATAGGCCAGGAGCCGAACAAAGTAATTGTTCCCCCAGCGTAACCCTGTCATTCACCTCCAGCCGCAAGCCAGTCGTCGACGCCTTGTACGCAATTTGAGATCCGCGCAAGCCGGCCTCTGGACTGCCCTCGCATCGCGCAGTACGCTTGGCCTTCAAATATCCAGGCAACGCTCGCACAGTGAACAGCAACGACGATTTCGAAACCCGCGTCACGGATCTGAAAAAGCTCTTCAAGGCGCAACCCGGGGAAGACTGCCTGGTCATCATCCATACCGCCGTGTCGAGGGAACTCGGGCGGCGCTACGTGCTGGACAAATCCTACGTCACCATCGGGCGCGGCACCGACAACGATATCGTCGTCCTGAGCGACAGCGTCTCGCGCTATCACATCCGGCTCGAACGCCGCGGCGACGACCTGATCCTGCAAGACCTCAAATCCACCAACGGCACCTTCGCCAACAACGACCCGGAGCGCGTGACCGTGCGCAGCCTCATGCCGGGCGACCAGATCCGCGTCGGCGACACCGTCTTCAAGTTCTTGGCCGGCTCCGACATCGAAGCGCAATACCACGCGGCACTGAGCCGCATGGCCACCACCGACGGACTCACCGGCCTGTGCAACCGCAAGCGGCTCGACATGGTGCTGGCCGACGAGATCCAGCGCGCAACACGCTACGCACGCCACCTCTCGGTGATGATGCTCGACGTCGACCACTTCAAGCACATCAACGACACGCACGGCCACCCGGCCGGCGACACCCTGCTGTGTCAGCTCGCCAGCCTGCTGCAACAACGCCTGCGCCTCAGCGACGAAATCGGCCGCTACGGCGGCGAAGAATTCTGCGCCATCCTTCCCGAAACCAGCCTCGAAGCCACGGTGCAGATCGCTGAAACACTGCGCGCAACCATCGAAGACCATGCGTTCGTCATCGAACAGCAAGCGCTCAACGTAACAGTCTCAATCGGCATCGCCAGCTTCGACACCGGCATGCAGCACGAAAACCTCTACCGCGCCGCCGACCAGAAACTCTACGAAGCCAAGCGGGCTGGACGGAATCGGGTGTGTCATTAGGCTCGAGAGGTTCCCAGTATTGACCGTCATTCCCGCGAAGGCGGGAATCCAGTGGCGTTAGCATTCGCAGATTGGGAAAAGATTTTGGATCGTGAAAACCTCAAGCCTGCCAAACCCCATACCCCGCCTCACGCAACGCAATCGCCAACTCCACTTCCATCTCGCATGCCGCCTCATACGGCATCGGGTTGAAGCACTCGTAAATTTGCGGCAAGAGATGCAAACCGTATTCGCGCACATAACGGTTCGAACGAATCCCCGCCTTGTGCTTGTCGAAACGCTCATCCGGTGGCAACCCGGTCATGCCCACATACACGCATGGCTTGCTATCGTCATATTGCGGATTGCACTTTACGAAGCGCGCTTCGTCGAGCACCTTGCGTGACAGCTCGACGACATATACGTTGTGGTGATGTTTCCGAGGCATCTTCAATGCGTTCCAGCAAAGGCCTGCTTATCGTTACTGCTCGAGATGATGCCATGTAACGGAGTACAGGCCGGACAGCCCACATCGGTCCGGCCCAAGCAGTTGAATCGCTCGGGAGCGCTCATTGCTGATTCGCCCTCAGAGCGTCTTGCAACGGCGCTTTCGCCCGTCAAACGAATCCACAAGGGGAAACGAAATGAAAATTCTGGCATGGATCATCGGCATCATCTTTCTCGTCGGCTTGCTGACAATTACCGGAGTTCTGAAGCTGATCTTCTGAAGATCATTCAGGACTTCAGATCCACAATGAAAACGCCTGGCTAGTCCGGGCGTTTCTCATTCGTTGTTCCCAAATTCATTTTCGCCTGTGGCGCGAACCGCCTGTGACCACGCACGATCCCTAGTGAGATTGGCCCGTGATCTCGATGACCACGGACTGCATCACCGGCGCCGAAGCAATGCTTACCGCGTCAGCAGCTCGATATATGCCGCATAGCTATAGTTACGGTTCGTCTTCTGGCCTGTCACCTCCGCAACGATGCTCAGCTCCTCCAGCATTTTTACTGCCGCGCTTGCAGTGGGAAACGTCGTGTCGAGAGCTTGTCGCGCATGTTCCACCATAAAACGCGGCATCATCGGCAGCATTTCGAACAAGCGATAACTTGCTGGCCCTGCCTTGGGCGCAGCCAGCAATCGTCGCCGGTCTTCCGCCACCAGACTGGCGATCGCAATGATGCTGCGTTCCGCTTCCGCAGCCGCACTCGCGACACCTTCCAGAAAGAACGACACCCAGGATTCCCAGTTACCTTCCGTACGAATGATGGAAAGCTGGCGGTAGTACTCCATCTGATGTTGCTTGAGATAACCACTCAAGTACATCAAAGGCTCGCGCAGCAAACCCCAGTTTTCCAGCAACGCGGCAATCAGCAAACGACCGATCCGGCCATTGCCATCAAGGAAAGGGTGAATCGTCTCGAACTGCGCGTGCACCAGTGCAATCCGCACCAGCAGTGGAAGCTCCGGCGAGGGCGAATGAATGAAGCGTTCGAGATCCGCCAGCAAGTCAGCAACGTGATCCGGTGGTGGCGGGACAAACACGGCATTGCCCGGCCGGGTGCCCCCAATCCAGTTCTGCGAACGACGCAACTCACCCCGGTTGCTTGCCCGTGCCGTGCGCGCCGTTGAGCAACTCGCGATGCGCATCGCACAGCAAGCGCACGCTTATCGGCAAGCCTGAAGAGGAGCGCAGGTTCTCCCGCACCAAGCGGAAGGCGTTCAGATAGTTCGTCACCTCCTCCACATCGTCGGTGTTGGTGACAGAGAAACCCGCCTCCGCATCGAAGAGGTCAGTAAGCGTCGCTTGTGTGCCCTCCATCTGCGAAGTCAGCAGCGCCTCCTTGCGAATCGCGCTGTAGAGCAACCACTCCACGGACGGCACCAGACCCGAAACCCCCGCCAGGCCGCCAGCGCCAACTCCGCTTCGCGGTTCTGCGTCTGGTAGTACAGCGAGTGCAGCGCGGGGCCGGTGGGAGAGGGAAAGACACGAAAGCCTTGACGGGCTCACCCAGCGTGGTGGAAATAGCGTACTCGCCAGCAGCACGGATCATTAAAGATGCTTTTATTGGATTCATTTAGCCCTCAGCATCACGTGCATTAGCCGAACGATTGTCTGCTCCACCCATTGTGATGGATAGCCAGCAGCCCTCCGTCCAGGCCATCTGTCGAGATGAATCTAAGGGTTCGCGCCCGTCCAATCTCCGCCACCACCGAGCCTTCAGTGGTACGAAATCAAGTTCAATTGCATTGATCCGATCAAACAAGGAAGGTTGATAGCGAATCCAGGTTACGCAATGGTAAATACGTGTTCGCAAAGTGCCGGCCACGATACAAAGGTGATCGGCAAGGTCATCCAGTTCCCAATCGAATCGTTCTAACAAGATCGCATAGGCCGTCGCTTGGGAATAACTGTGGTGAGTTAAAGAGAAGAAGTCATCACGTTCCTCAAACAATTGAAGCGCAACTGCAGGATCAAACTCTTCCGGCGCAATCAGCATTCGGGACAACGAAGCCATGACCGCACCCGCATCCTCCTGATCCCAGTCTTTGTCCAATCTGACGGCATAGCGAACCTGCTTGTCGGCGTAACGGACCAGATGGTTGAACAGCCAGGCGAGCACAGTTTTCTGATCTATAGCATTTCCAAAGTCGACGGGAAATCCGCGCTGCTGAGCAATTTTTTCAGCTACGAGCCAAGCTTCACTGACAATATCAGCCTCGGTGTATTCGCCACACGTTCGCGCGGCAATGCGACGTAAATCAACACGCCGTGATTGTGCAAAAACCGAGAAAGCATCCACCATGTGATCTCCTTTGGCCATTGTCATGTAATGAAATGACATAAATCAGCGAGTATCAAGCGTTTGTGATCCCCGTTAATATCTCTTCCACGAATATGTACGGATCACATCAAGGAGAAAATGCGTGTCAGCGTCAGCGGTTTTTTTCCTCGGTCCTCGGGAACATTTTTTTCGGCCTCTGACCTGGCAAGACCGCGAAGCTTGTGCAGCCGTTCTACGCCAGCTGCATGAGCGTATTCACGGCCCGGACGCCGATTACGCCGAAATCCTGACACGAGAGCTGGTGCTCGAGATCATCCAAGGCGTGGTTGTACAGCCCGCCTACCGCTCGGGAGCGCTGTCATCTGATTCCGCTGTAGACGCCCAAGCCGAACGGGACTATGGCCTGGACCTGCTCCGCGCCCTTAAAGAACACGGGTGGCTAGAGGACTACAAAGACCCCATCGACTTGCGACCGACCCTCAAGCTGACTCGGACGGGCAAGGCCTTTTCCGAGGTGTTTGCCGAGCTGGACAACGCGCGGCACAAAACCCGGCAACGAAACATGCGCTCGGCTCGCAAGGCACTCCTGGCCTTTCTGGAAAGCCGCGATGAAGAGGAACTGCTGGATGCCTACGACTACGCCAGCCGCGTGATACAGGATTTGCAAGACGACATCGAGTACTTCCGCATGTTGATGCAAACCCTGACCCGCGAGGCCCTCACCCAGAAGCTGGCTTGGGACGAGTTCAATGACTTCCTTGAGCGGCGCTTTGGCAAGGAAATGTCCGTACGGTTAGTAGCAGATTCGGTAGACCGACATCGCAGCCAGATCATTGAATTGCTGGATCTCATTCGAGCATGGCCTGCAGAACAACGCCTGAAAGTCGACGCCTCACTGCGACAACGCGCACCCTGGCTGGACGAGGTGTTGGATGGACGCAGTGCAGCGTTATAGCTTTGCCAACGCATCGAAGACCTGATTGATGCTGCCTGTCAGGTAAAGCTGCCGATGCTACGTAGCGAAATGCATAACTACGTGCGCCGCTTCACCAGCCTGCTGCGCCAAACCTTGTCGCTGGATTACGGTGCCGAATCGCCGATGGGCCTTACCTTGGCCGGACTGAAATCCAGCCCCCAAAATGTACGTAACGACTGGCTCGACGCCTTGGGACAGCGGCTGTCCACCGCCGAAGTGCGTTTACCCTCGAGCGGCCTTCGCTGGACCCAGCGCGACCGGCAAGAAATGGAGGGTAGCGAAGTTGATTGGCAGATCCGCCCGCAAAGTCGTCTTGAGGCAGCCATGCGCCGCGCCGAAGCGGAAGCCTTCGTCATCAGCGAAGACCGCTTGCTGGCCCGGCTTGATACAAAAGCCCAGGGCCGCACACTGCGCCTGTCCGATCTGGCGGCCCATCAGGCCGATGAGGTGCTGACCACCCTGCATGCCGTCGGGGCTATACGCTCCATGCAAGGACGTACCGGATGGGAGGCTCGCAAGCTGCCCTTTCAGTTCGAGACGCCAACTTTTGTCGCCGATGACTACGAGTTGCGCCCTCATTCGAGCACAGATGAAATGCAACCCGCGCAACGCTCACTGCCTGCCGTTGAACCTGATCTCGATCCCGCCATCAACCGATGACCTCCGAACTGTCTTTTCACACGCTGTTGGAAACCCGCCTGACCCAACGCACTGCGGGCAGCGTGTCTCGCAAACGCTTCGCCGAAATCTGCAACCGCCTACTTGCCACCGGCATAGTCTGGCGTGAGCATTCCCGGCCCGAGCAGGCGCTTTACGACGACGCCACCATGGTGGAAGAGCTGCTACGCGAGTGGTTCGATGTGCTGGGCTTTGCCTTAGTACATGACGTCGATGCCAATCTGTTACGACTTTACCCGCCAGGCGATGACCAAGACGATGAAGAGGGCGTCAAGCGTTTGCGCGCACGGTTGCCCAGAGATGTGGTGGCCGCCGCCTTGGGCTTGCGCTTCCTTTACACCGAAGCCCTGACCGGCAAGCGCGAACTGGTTAATCAGGAACTGGCCATCAGCCTGGAAGAGCTATCGCAAACCTCGGTCTCATTACTGGGTATGACTTTGCCATCGTCGATAGCGGACCGCGCCCAATTACTGCGAGAGCTACGCAAACACCGGCTGATCCGCTTCAAGGATGCCGATGGGCTTGGCCACATCGACACACTGATCAGCGTACTGCGTCCAATTCTGTCCTTCGTTAGCGACGAGGCCTTGCAAGAAGTGCTGCGGCTAATGCAGCCTCACCAACAACCCGTTCAAACAGGTGAGACCCCCTGACATGCGTATCTCACGACTCGTCACTTTCAATTGGGGCACCATCGAATCGCGAGACTGGCTTCTGGCCGATGCCACCCTGCTAACCGGGGAGTCGGGATCGGGCAAGTCCACCCTGCTTGACGCCATGCAGGCAGTGCTGACCGCCGCACGCCAAGGCGTATTTCATTTCAATGCAGGCCAGAACGAATCCACCCAGAGCCGCAGGGGCGGCAAGGAACCGCGTACGTTGCATGCCTACGCTCTGGGCCAATGTGGCAGCGACATCTTTCTGCGTCAGCGTGCCACCAGCTATCTCGCTCTGGTGTTTGAGCCCTCCAAAGGTGAATCGGGCGAGGGTTTCACTGCTTTGCTAGGTGTCGAGGCCCACGTTGACAACGGCCGCGCCGATGGAGGCAAACCCCTGTTCTTTTTGCTGCGTGCGCCGCTGTCCATACAGAACCTGCGAACTGTATCGCCAGGGCCTAACCTGAATGACGCTACACGCCAGCGTGCTTTGAGCCTGAAGGAAGTGTACGCCCGGCTACAGTTGCAACTAAGTCTGAGCCCCGATCAGCTACTGCGCTTCGAGGGCAAAGATAGCTACCTGCAACATCTCTATGGTCATTTGATGGGCAAAAAATTCGTGCCCGAGGCGGATGCCACTCGCTGCGCACGTGCATTGGTCAAAGCCATGGCCTACCGTGAGATCGGCAACGTGAACGACCTGGTGCGCGACGAAATCCTCGACGAGAAAGACTTCTCCCAGGAAGTCGGGAAGATGCGCCAGCTCATGCAGGAAATCGCTCGCCTCAAGGCCGAAGCGGAGCGGCTCAAACTCAATATCGATCGCCTGCAACTGGTTGATGATGCCGCAACTGAAGTCATCGATCTCTTGCGCCGCCATGTAGTCAATATCAACGCCCACGTCCTGCGCATGCAGCGCGAATGCGCAACCGAACACCAAAGTACGGAGCGCCGCCAGCAGCAACTGCTCAAACACGCGGGGGATTCGCAAGACCGGCTCAATCGCATCGCCCATGACCGCCAGCTCATCAGCGACGAATTGGCCCTCGTGCAAGGCGAACTGGCGCAAAGCAATGTGGCGCAGCAAAAACAGCGTCTGCAAATCAGCGCCTCGCAATATGCCGAACAGTTTTATAAAGAGTGGGTGCGTGTTCAGCAAGCCGTCACGCAGATGGATGAAGTGCTCGGCCGTGTGAGCCAGTTACTGGCGCTGGACGTGTCGGCTTTGCCCGAGTTGCAGGCGGCCGTTTCGCGCCTGAGTGACGTGGCGCGGCAGGCCACACTGCAATGGACGCCTGCCCGCGAGCCCTTGCGAGCCAGTGCTCGGCTCGACGATGAGCTCGTTGCCTTCGAGATAGAGCCACTGGATCACGCCCTGCAAGCGATGGAGGTTACCTTGGTGGGTGGCGAGGATTCTGTGATGACCGCGTTAATCACCGCCCGCAGCCAATTACACCAACAGCAAACCACCCTTAAAGATGAACAGGAGTCCTTGCGTGCGGAACAGACCCTGCTGCTGCAAGGTCGCTCGCCCGCTCCGCTGGATGTGCAGCAGGCTCTGAGCCTGCTTGAGAACGAACTGCCCGCCAGTCGCCCGCGCATGCTGGCTGCATTGGTTGAACCCAGGGCTGGCAGCACTTGGCAGCCAGCCATCGAAGGCTACATGGGCCGCGACCGCTTTTCCCTCATCGTTGAGCCCGACCACGAAGAAGACGCCATCAAGCTGATCAAACGCCGCTTTACGCATCGCTCGCCCAAAATCGTGCAAGGCAGCAAGGCCATGGAAGACACCAGGGATTCAAGTCAGCAGCCTCATAGCATTCTGAATGAAGTGGTATGCGCACATCCGGTGGCCAGCGCCTACCTCAAGGCGCTGTATGGCCGCGTGCGCAAGGTCGCTACCGAGGCCGAGCTGCGCAAGACACCCCAAGGCCTGATGCAGCAAGGTCTGGGTAGCCGCGCTTACGGCATGTTTGCCTGCTTGGCCAGCGAGCGGGAACTGAGCTTCGGCCTCGAAAGCCGCCAGCGCCGCCTGAGTTGGGTCAGCCAGCGGCTTGATGCCTTGGTGCCAGAGCTCAAACGCCTCAATGATCTGAATCAATCATTACTGTTGGTCACAGGCTGGTTCAGCCGCATGGGTGCCGCATCGCTGGCTCAAACCCTCGGCGAAGCTTTGGCCACCCGGCTGCGCTTCGTCGACGTGCAACGACATCTGGACAGTCTTGACACCTCCAGCATCGATGGCCTGGAACAACGACGCGCGTCGTTGCTGGAACGACAGAAGATTTGTGACGACTTGCGGGATGTCGAGCAGCGCGCCGTGGGTGTACAGGATAAAGAGCTAGGGCAATTGAGTCGCCGCCTGCAAGAGCTCCAGGACCGCCTACCCGGTCTGGCCATTGATGTCACCAACGCCCGGATGTGGATCGTCCGCTTCGCCGCTGCGGCACACGATGTAGCGACCGAAGTGCAGCTACAAGAAGAGGCCCAGAGCCTGTGCGGCGCCGACGAACCCACCACCGGCGCCCTGCAAAATCGTATCAGTAACGCCGCAGAAAACCTCCCTGACCGGCTCAAGACACTACGCAATCACTTCGCCACCTATCTGGCTGGCGCTCGCACTGACGATGAGCGTTTCAACTGGGACGAACCAGCGCGCCACCTCGACCAGATCGAAGCCATCCTGCACGCCGTATTGGCCGTGCAAAAAGCAGCCCGCGCGCAAGTACGCCGCCAGGACAGCATAGGCTTGGCCGACAATGTGGGTCGGCTGGAAAAGGCTGAGGGCAGTTTCAACCACGTCTTCACCAGCGACTTCTGCTTCAAGGTAAGACGTGATGTGAAAGATGGCTCCACGACCTTGCGTAAGCTCAGCTCCGAACTCAAGTCCATTCAATTCGGCGTGGACACTTACGACGTGGTGCAGGACTGGGTGCCCCGGTTCAAGACCTATTACGATTTTTTCGAGGCACTCGATGCAGTGGTCGATCAACTGGAGAAAGACAAGGTAGCCATCTTCGATGCACCACAGTTATCAGACGAACACCGAGCCACTGCGCAGGAGATCAAACGCCTGCTGTTGTCCCAAGATCAGATCGCGGCCGAGCGTGCCCTCAAGGAACTGGCCGATTACCGCAACTATCGACGCTACGATATTCACCGCATCGTGGGCGGTCATCGCACGCCGATGTCTACATGGGGTACGGGGTCCGGCGGTGAGCTCGAAACCCCTTTCTACGTAATCCGTGCCGCTGTCCTGGCGCATGCGTTGGGGCACTTTGGCCGCGCCGCGAGCGCTCCCGCCCTGCGCATCATGCTTTCCGATGAAGCGTTCTCGAAGATGGACGAAACCCGCTCGCGTGCCGTGCTGCGTTTTTTGTCACAGAACATGGGTCTGCAGCTCATTGTCGCCATGCCCACTTCCAAATCCGGCGCCATCAAGCCCGAATTTGATAAGGAGTACACCTTCTCCAAGCTGGAAGCAGAAGCCGATGGGCAGACGGTCTATCTCAGCGAGGTGCAGGAAAAAGACTTCAAACGCGATGCCATGGTCCAGGTGTGGCAAGAGCATGCCCAAGCCGCACGAGAGCAGGCTCGTGTGATGTTCGAGCAAAGGAACTCTGAAGTTACGGACGATACAGCCAGGACTTTAGGAAAATGACAATGTCTTTGCACCCGCTGTTGATTCGCTTAGCGCATGAACTGTTGCGCAAAGCCGAGCGCAGCCAGGGCGAGCGCGTTGTCTCCCTGAAGCTCGATGCTGAAGTACTGCCGGAACTACATCAAGCCAATGACCCCGACGCTTTGGCTCACCTTGCTCTGCTGCTGGACCAATTGGAGCAGACGGGTTGGGTTGAACTGCGCCTCAACAAGGGGCGGGCTTTCCAGACCTTGGCCGACCGCCAACCCACCTTGGTCTTGCACGATGCCTTGGCACTGACGATATGGTCCAGCTTCACTCCGACACTACCACGGTGGAGTCGCCAGCTAGTGGAATCCCTATGCGTGCCTGGCGTGCTGCAGGTGCCAAATTCTCCAACCTTGCTGGACTACCTGCTACGCAACCCCTTACCATGGTTCAAAGACCTATCGCCTGCGCATCAGGGATACCGCTCTATTTGCGCGAATTATCGGCCCGCCATTTCAAAGGCCACAGCAAGGTACTGGATGCCCGTGAAGAACTGCTGCGCCTGTTGGGTGCTGCGGAAGGACAGTTCATGGAATCGCCTATCCAGTTGCTGATAAGCCTGCCTTGCCTGCCAAACCCATCACCATCGTTTAACGAGGTTCTTTTCGTTGAAAATCTTGTAAGTTTCGAGCGTATGGCACGGTACCGCCAACCAGCTTGGATCCAAGCCACACTGGTATTTGCGTCGGGGTTCAAAGGCACCGCCAAGCGATTACGAATGCGCACCGGATCTTCGCTGTATTGGCAAGGCATACCCAACCCACTTGTGGCCGAAGCATGGGCCCACTGGCTGTACGACGAGGGCAATGCCGACTTGACACTTGTTCAGGTCAGTTTTTACGGTGATCTGGATTTTTCGGGCATGCAGATACTTGCGCAACTTCGGCAAAGCTTTCCGACATGCCAAGCCTGGCGGCCTGGTTACACGGCCTTGTTATCTGAATTGGAAACTGGCCAAGGCCATGCACCATTCACCGCTGGAAAAGATGGGCAGATCGATCCCAAACTTACCGGATGCAGTTTTGCCGATGACATATTACTTCCCCGGCTGCGAATATCAGGACGCTGTGTGGATCAGGAGCTGTGGCCAACATTTTTGATCGACCAGTAGTAACAGGAAATCTTATTACCTGATTGCAGGAGGTAATGGGTGCATGCTTGCCCTAGTTCATCTAAGAATCAGCTCCTGACGGTGACTTGTCATCAAGTAGTAAGAGTTTGTAGGGGCGTTGGTTGCCAAGGTGACGTTTGAGCAATAAAAGTGCTTCAAGCCATGGATGTTCAAACTAGTCGTAAATGCTCAACAAGGAGAACTAAAATGAAAGTTATATTCCGGATTGTCGGTATCATTTTTCTTGTGGGCTTACTGACTATTACAGGCGTGTTGAAACGGTTTTCTGAACTGCTTCTGAGACTAGGAATTCATGTGAAAACGCCCGGCTAAGCCGGGCGTTTTCACAAAAAAGCGAATTACCTTTTCAATTTGCTCTGTCGGGTGACGAAAAACGTGAAAAACCGACGTCTGATTTTCCATACGCTTTCCATTTTCTTTGACATCTCACATCGTCGGTCATGACACTGAAACTGCAAAGATCCGGATTCCATGTCACAGATAGCGAAAAATCCTGAAATGAGCTCGTTTTGACTGCACTACGGCGTGGAACCCGCGTGGTCGATTGGCGGCGCATCGGGTTCGTTCGCTTTACTAGTTAAGAATTCGATACCCACCTCGAAGATGCCTTGGAAATGCGAAGCAGCATGTCTGAAATCCACTTTTTCTTCGGCGTAAATGCGAAGCTCATCGAGAGCTTGGCGAATTCCCGTTGCAACCTGCAGGAGGATTTGCTCGGTTTGGCGAGCACTCAATCCGCAACATTGCCTGCCATACCGTACGAGCTCATCACGTGAGGGGTATGCCTTTTTACCGCTCAACGTCAAAGCCAGAACATCCTTTGGAACATAAGGAGCAGTGCTTAGCATGTCATAAACAGGAGCGAGCCTGACATTCTCTCCAGGAAGGTCATAGAGGATTGCGAAGTTCTTCAAGTGCGCATCCCCATTCTTGATTGCACACGCTAAGACGACCGTCCCAAAAAGCTGACGCATTGCGCCGGAGTGATGCTCGGGGCTTACATAGACCTTAATTTTCTGCGCCAGCTCCTCATAGGATCGGTCGTACCTTCCGCCTGCGCGGAGACCCATCAGCACGCAAAAATCTTCGAAGCCTAAGTACGTGCCATCTTCGTTTCGATCAAAGCGTTCGATTACCAACATGCGCCGATTTGCGGAGAGCTGAAGGGGCGGTATTGGTAGCCCTGCGTACTGTGCAGCCTTCATCGAGAAGAACTCGTTGGCGGCTAACTCTGGATAATCGTTTGGATCGAAGCTTTTGACGATATGGGTCGCACCTTTGTCAGTCAATCTTTCGTATTGGCCTTCGTCACCGTCTCGAACAAGCACTTTGGGCTGCATGCCAGAGACACCGGAATGGGCTGCAAACCGCTCCAGAAGCGCGGCGAAGAAATCCTCTGCGCCTTTGTAGCTCAAAAGTTCAGCCACGCTTTGCGTTGGCTGCGCTTCTTCGGGTTGAGTGCCGGTCCCGTAACGCAATCGACCGATCTGGGACCTGCCGACGATACTTAGCAGTCCAAGAGAATCAAAGTCGGGGATGACTTTCGCAAACTTCAGCTCTAGTGCTCGCCGTAGTGCGCCTTCCGGTAGATTCATCTCGAAAATGGGATGAATCATTCCCATCGAATCGTATTGATCTTCGACTACCGGCATCGTGAGAGACACCGCATCATGCTCGCGAGCCGAGCTCGCATAGTGAAAAAGGAAGGTATCTTCTTCTAGATCGCTATGGGAAATAGTGCCTGCGGGCTCATTGCTTACAAAAACATTAACCGCGCTCATGGTTTTGGCGTCTCAGCTCAGGCAGCGTTGGGTACTTGTGCTTAGCCCCCACGGATAGTTCTAGTCCTAGTGACGCACATAGCGCCATGACTTTGCGTAGACCGACTTCGGCAATCATGCCTGTCTCGACGCCTGATATGGTCGAACGGCTCATGCCCAGTGAAGCCCCAAGCTCCTGCTGAGAGAGTTTTCGTTGGAGGCGAGCTTGTTTGAGGCGTTCGCCGAGTTCAGTCATATCCATGCACTAAATATAGTGCATGTTTAGCCTACTTAACAATAATGCACTAAATATAGTGCAAGAGCCCTCTAAGAGACTAGCGTTCGTTCTTCCTGGAATACTGGGAAGTAGATGGCGTTCTAAAGTGAAGAAGGGGTTTTTTCCTGGAAGGGCTGACCATGATGCGGGTCAGCCCTTTGCTACCACTTACTTTTGTGCTGAGTCAGAATATGCTGCGTTTCCGTCGTGCTTGGATGACGATCAGCGTACTTTTCAGTGGTAAAAGTGCCGGTGTCAGAACGACGGTGTACTTCTCGAACAACATTTTTTGGCGTGTTGGCCATTTTTAATACTCCAATGGTTGCGTCCGATGGACGCATTAACTACAGTTGGAGTCGACATGCTCAGACGTCAATATTCCGAGCATTTAGCGCATTGCGCTCAATGAAGTCCCGGCGCGGTTCAACGTTGTCACCCATCAGCGTAGTGAAGATTTCATCGGCGGCAATCGCGTCGTCGATCTGCACCTTGAGCAGGCGGCGCACAGCGGGGTCGAGCGTGGTTTCCCAGAGTTGTGAGGGATTCATTTCGCCAAGGCCCTTATAGCGCTGCTTGCTGATGCCGCGTTCGACTTCGCCCAGCATCCACGTGACGGCTTCGCTGAAGCTCTTGACCGGCGAGCTCTTCTCGTTGCGGCGCATGACAGCGCCTACGCCGATGAGACCGCTGATGAGTTGTGCGGCGCGGCGGATCTGGGTGTAATCGCCAGAGACGAGGAAGTCGGCTTCGATGAAGGTGCGCTTGACGTTGCCGTGATGCATGCGCTCGAGGGCGAGTTGCCAGGCTTCGGCAACCACGTCGAACTGGGCGCGGACGGTGATGGCGCTGCCAACGACGGCCTGGAGGCGCTTGGCTGTCTCCACGGAGCCGGCTTCGTCGGCCAATGCCAGATCAATATCGTGGGCGAGCATGGCGTGCAGGACGTCGATATCGATCCAGCTGGTGAGGCGGTTGATGACCGCTTCGGCGAGCAGATAGCCACGTGCGAGTTCGCCGAGGGCGTCCCCTTCGATTTCGGCAGCGCCGGTTCTTGGTGTGAGAGCCGCGCCGTCGAGGCCGAGCTTGAGCAGGTGGGCGGAGAGTTCGTGATCGTCCTTGATGTACATCTCGCTGCGGCCGTGCTTGATCTTGTAGAGCGGCGGCTGGGCGATGTAGATGTGGCCGCCTTCGACGAGCTCGGGCATCTGGCGATAGAAGAAGGTCAGCAGCAGCGTGCGGATGTGGGCGCCGTCGACGTCGGCATCGGTCATGATGATGATGCGGTGATAACGCAGCTTGTCGATATTGAATTCATCGGCGCCGATGCTGGTGCCCAGGGTCGCAATCAGCGTCGTGATCTGCTCGGACGACAGCATTTTTTCAAAGCGCGCCTTTTCCACGTTCAGCACCTTGCCGCGCAGCGGCAGGATCGCCTGGAACTTGCGGTCGCGGCCCTGCTTGGCGGAGCCGCCTGCGGAGTCACCCTCGACGATATACAGTTCGCACAGGGCGGGGTCGCGCTCCTGGCAGTCAGCCAGTTTCGAAGACAGGCCCAGGCCATCCATGACGCCCTTGCGCCGCGTCAGTTCGCGTGCCTTGCGTGCAGCCTCGCGCGCACGCGCGGCTTCGACAATCTTGCCGCAAATG
>JAQGMG010000038.1 GCA_028292485.1 Rhodocyclales bacterium
GTGAAGGTGAGGCGAAGGGCTTGATCTACGTCACAAGGTCAAGGCCTTCAGGGCGGAGAGAAGCTATCCTTCGCCTCGTGTAGCGGGAGCTATTCGCTACACTCCTTAAGATACAAGGGCGGAGTGCAAACTCCGCCAGCTCGCTACCTAGGGCCATTCGCTGCCATCACACGGCGGAGTTTGCACTCCGCCCTACATCTGAACGCACGTGGAGAATGCGTGAGCAAGCGGAGCGAGCGCGCAGCTGGCTAGGCGGCCCGCGCAGCGCAGTGCTTATGCACGGCGAGCGGGCCAACAACGCCAGATGCGGGCGCAGCCCGTTTGATCATGCGTTCTCGGCTTTCTCGCGCGTCACTAGCCATATGCCGCCACACACGAACAGTAATGCAATCGCGTTCTTCCACTCCAGCACGCGCTCGTCGAGAAAGATCGCCGAGAGCACGGCGCCGAAGACCGGCACGAGAAAATTGAAGACTGTCACCAGACCGACACGGTTGTATTTCAGCAGCAGGCTCCACAGCGCAAACGCAGCCGAAGACAGCACAACGAGATAGGCCAGCAGTGCACTCGAAAGCCAGGTAAAGCCATGCAGCGTGCCACCTGTCGCGTAGCCCGCCACGACCAGCACAACCCCGCCGATCAATAACTGCCAGCCCGTCATCAGCACACTGTCCATGTGTTGCGAGATGCGTTTGCCATAAATCGTCGCGGCAGCGAGGATGAAAGCGGCGATCACCACGAAGCCCTCGCCGAACAGTGTGAAACTGAAGTCCATGAGTTCGGGCTTGAAGTTCACCACCATGACACCGGCAAAGCCGATGAGGCAGCCGGTAATTCGCCGCGCATTGAGACGGTCGTTGCGATAGATTAAGTGCGCAAGCAATACGCTGAAAAAGGTCGTCGTGGCATTCATGATCGAACCCTTGACACCCGTGGTGTAGGCTAGCCCGACATAGAAGAAGACGTACTGGATGGAGGTCTGCGTCAGCCCGAGCAAGCCAAGCTGGGCAAAGCTGCGTCGTTCCAGTTTGAAAATCCGCGTACCGCTGAATGCCGACATTGCCAGTAGCAGCACACCCGCGAGCACGAAGCGATAACCCGCGAAAACCATCTTCGACGGAATATCGTTCGCGGCGATGTGGAACAAGGCATAGCCATTCTTGATGGCCGGATAGGCACTGCCCCATAGCAGGCAACAGAAACTTGCCAGCAGCACGACGACCCAGGGTCGCGTAAAAATGCGGGCGTTCACTTGTCGTCAGCTGCCCTGTCGTGGCTCGTTTCAGGGCTCGTATCGTCCTGTACGGGAACCGCCACTTTCGCGGCAGCAATCATCTCCTCGCGGCTCTGCGGCGTCTCCAGACTGATATTGCCGGTGACGCCGGTACGATAGTCCTTGAGCAGCGCCATTGCGGCCTTTTCAATATCCAGCGCGCCACCCTTCTTGCGCCAGGCGCGCTTGGTGGCAATTTTTTCGACAAGTCCGACGCCATCCAGACCATTTATGTCAAAACCATAACGGCTGGCAATCATCGCCGGATAACGTTTGAGCAACAGATTGCCGAGGAAATACGCAACTTCATCTTCCACCACCGCATTGGTGCCAATGGCGTGGCTGGCGGCCAGCATGTAGCCATCGCTCGGGAATTCGATCTTCGGCCACATCAGGCCCGGCGTGTCGAGCACGACGTTGCTGTTATTGATCTCGATGCGCTGCACGCTCTTGGTCACAGCGGGCTCATCACCCACGGCAGCCACGCGGCGACGCAGCAAGCCATTCATGAGCGTCGACTTACCCACATTGGGTATGCCCATGATCATCATGCGCAGTTGCTTGTCCGGCGAGCCACGGCCGGGCGCCATCGCCTGGCACCAGCCTACCACCTTGGCCATATCGGCCTGCCGCTTGAACGACACGGCCACGGCCTTCATGCCCGGTACATTGTTGTAATGCGCCAGCCAGGCCTTCGTCGCCGCCGGGTCGGCAATGTCCGCCTTGTTGAGCAGCTTGAGGCACGGACGCTGACGGAACTTGCGCAGCTCTTCGATCATCGGATTGCTGCTGGCCTGCGGCAAGCGCGCATCGACGACTTCGATGATGACGTCCGTGATCGCCATGTTCTCGGCTGCCTTCTTGCGCGCCGAATTCATGTGTCCGGGGAACCATTGAATGGATGCCATTTAAATAAGTTTCACTGGTGCGCCATAGCTGGCTAATGTTGTATCGGACGTCAGCAGCGTGATGCCTTCGACGCTGGCCTGCGCTATCAGGATCCGGTCGAATGGATCGCGATGCACGGGCGGCAAGACTGCGACAGCTAGCGTGTGCTCGCTGCTGATAGGTAATTCTTCATAGCCGTTGCCGAGTAAGCCTCGGCGAAAACGATTGGGATCAATCTGGAAATCATCGCGCCCCAAACCACGTTTGATGACTACTTCCCAGATGCTTGCCGCGCTGAACATGAAATCGTGTTCGGGCTTCGCCAACAAATCACGCATCGCCGTAGGCAGTTGCGGCAGATCGCCCGCCGCCCAAAGCAGCAGGTGCGTATCGAGAAGAAACCTCACCCTTCGAACATCGCAGCGAGTTCGTCGCCACCCATCGTATCGAAATCAGCCGGCACGCTGACTTCGCCAGCCATGAACCCGATGCGGTTCTTGCCGGGCAGATCGCTAGCGGACAAAGGCACGACCTTGACCATGGGTTTGCCTGCCTTGGCAATGATGAACGCTTCACCCGCCGCGGCCTCTTCTACAAGGCGGGAAAGCTGCGTTTTGGCTTCGTGAATATTGATGGAATGCATGGCGCGACTCAGCTACTTATGAATAAGTTCAGTTAGTTTAGTCCAGTTAGTTCATTGCGGCAATATCAAACGATAATGCCGCCACCGAGGCAGACGCGGCTTTCGTAAACCACCACCGACTGCCCCGGCGTCAGCGCCCATTGCGGCGCGGCGAAGGCGATCTCGGCTTCGCTGTCCGACAGTGAATCGATCTCGCAAGGCGCATCCGGCGTGCGGTAGCGCGGTTTGGCGGTATAGACCCAATTGGTGCGCGGTGCGCGACCAGCGATCCAGTTCAGATCGGCCGCTTTCAGACGCTCGCGTTGCAGTGCTGGATGCGCGTGGTTCTGCACCGCGTAGAGCACGTTGGCCGGCATGTCCTTGCCCGCGACATACCAGGCATCGTGATCGCCGGCCGTGTCATTGCCCTTGATGCCGCCGATATGCAAACCCTTGCGCTGGCCGATGGTGTGATACATCAGGCCTTGGTGTTCGCCGATCAGGCGATTGTCGTCCAGTGAGCGAATCTCCCCCGGCTTGGTTGGCAGGTAACGCATCAGGAATTCGCGGAACGGGCGCTCGCCGATAAAGCAGATGCCGGTCGAATCTTTCTTGTCGTGCACGTGGATGCCGGCCTTCTCGGCAATGGCGCGCACATCGCGCTTGTAAACATTGCCCAGCGGAAATAATGTCTTCGACAGCTGCGCCTGATTCAGGCGATACAGGAAGTAGCTCTGGTCCTTGGTGCCATCGTCTGCCTTGAGCAACTGGAATTCCGTGCGGCCGTCGCTGGTCCATTCGCGCACGCCGGCATAGTGACCGGTGGCGATTTTTTCGGCGCCGAGCTGCATGGCATGGTCGAGGAAAGCCTTGAACTTGATCTCACTGTTGCACAGGATGTCCGGATTCGGCGTGCGTCCCGCTTCGTACTCGCGCAGGAAATCGGCGAAGACATGATCCTTGTATTCCTTGCTGAAGTTGACCACTTCCAGATCAATGCCAATGACATCGCAGACCGATGCGACATCAACGAGATCCTGCCGCGTCGAGCAGTATTCGTCGTCGTCATCGTCTTCCCAGTTCTTCATGAACAAGCCGGTGACCGTGTAACCCTGCTGCTTGAGCAGGAGTGCTGCAACCGACGAGTCCACGCCGCCGGACATGCCGACGACGACTTTCATGCCTTCACCACTCACTTGATGACCTTCTATTCGTAATGCCGTATCAGATCGAGCGGATAGGTCCGCCCTGAAAGAAAATCCATCACGCACTGCATGACCAGCGGGCTGCGATGACGCTCGACTTGCGCCTCGATCTCCTCGGCGGTCAGCCACACCGCACCGATGATGCCCGTATCGAGCGCCCGCCCGGTGGCCACACCGGTCACGTCTGCAATGAACGCAAAACGCAAGTAAGTGAGGTCACGACTTTCGGGGCCCCATTGGTATATCCCCAGCAATGCGCTCGGCTCGACGATATGCGCCGTTTCCTCGAGCGCCTCGCGCACGCAGGCTGCCAGCAAGGATTCGCCTTCTTCGAGATGGCCCGCAGGCTGGTTGAGTCGCACGCCGAGATCGGTGTGCTCTTCGACCAGCAGGAAGCGCCCTTCGCGATGGACAACCGCGGCGACAGTCACATTCGGTTTCCAGACCATAGCTATCTCCGCCAAATACAAAAGTGCCATTCTACCTCTTGAACCGCCCGGCTCCAGACGGCTGGCAATGCCTTCTTTGTCACAGATGGAGATGCATATTTCATGTTTATCAGGCAAGAGATCGTGCTAATTAGGTATTATTCGCGCGCCTCCGGGCTAGACCACTCATCAGGGAGAACAAGCAAATGAAGATCCGCATCGGAGCTGCTCTCGCAGCTGTCGTACTCGTACTAACAGGCTGTGCTTCAGCCCCACAACTGCCAGTACCGTTGGCGCCTAATGCACTAGCCATAAAGCCAGGGAAGATCGGCATCGTGATGACAGAGCTCCCCACCCCGGACACCTACTTGCCGGGCGCTGGTTGCCTGCTCTGCTATGCCGCGGCCGCGGCAGCAAATTCTTCTCTGACCGCTCACACCAAGACATTGACAACCGAAGACCTCCCGAAGCTCAAGGAATACATCGCAGATGTCATCCGCAAGAAGGGCACGGAAGTTGTAATCATCCCGGGCAATTTCGATCTGGACGCCTTGCCTAAGACGAGCAAGGAAGGTCCCAATGTGGCACGCAAGGACTTCTCTTCCCTACGCACAAAATATGATGTCGACAAGATTCTGGTTATCGATATCAACGGTCTCGGCTTCGAGCGGACCTATTCGAGCTACTTTCCAACCAGTGATCCCAAAGCATTCGTCCAGGGCACGGGCTATGTTGTCAATCTGACAACTAATGTCTATGAATGGTACGCGCCAATCAGTATCCGCAAGAGTGCCGACGGCGCTTGGGATGAACCACCAAAATTCCCGGGTCTGACCAATGTTTATTTCTTCATTATTGAAGCTGGCAAGGACAGCTTCATTAAGCCATTGAGCAATTGATAGTCATTTCACGGCCGCGTGCTGGAAACTGATTCCGTTCCGTTTACTGCACGCTCTGGGCAACTCCATATCAAGAATGCATCTTATGACTCATACACTTTGGAAAATGACTTGCCTAGCAGGTGCTGTATGTCTGTCTATCGCGACGGCTCACGCAGCCGATGAAAATGTCGTACAGCCAAAATCCGTAGAATCGCTTGCATTGGCAGTTCAATTGCCGAGTGACAATAAGGTTAATTTCCGGGGAATAGTCAGCTTGGACGACGTCAGCGCAGCGCACGGCGGTGTACTCTACGGCCCGGGTCCGGCACTAGGTCTGGTCGGTCTGCTCGTTCACGGACTCGTCGTCAATTCCGTAAAAGAGTCCCAGAAAAGTAGTCTCCAGAAGGCTGCAGATGAAGTTCTGGTGCGCTATCAGGCAACACTCGATACCCTGCAGCTGACCGCTCTGATGCAGCAAGGCCTGCAGCGAATGAAAACCACGGGCAGCAAGACATTGATTGCAACTGGCGCTAGGGCCAACCATGCATGGCTAATTGAAAGCACGCCGGTTTTTTCCATGACCCAGGACCAGAAGGCTATCGTTCTCGATAACGCCATCGCAATCCATGCTCCCGACAGTCAAGACACAGTGGCCTATCAAAACATCATCAGGATCGTTGCGACCCCTCGCAATGGCGATGACATCGCGACTGGCTGGCTGGCAAACAATGGCGAAAAGCTGAAGGAAGAAAGCGCAAGCCTCTTCGCTGAATCATTAGATATTGCTCTCACCGACATTCGCAAGGCTGCTGGTAGCGCTGCCGCGCCGCAAAAGACGGTACGCTACCCGGAAGGTGGTATCGAAAAAATGGAACGCGGCGAACTTGTCAGCGAATTCTGCAATCGGGTAGTTATAAAGACACTCCGCGGCTGGCTGATGTCCGTCCCTTCCCTTGCAGGATCCAGCAATGGACAATGTGAGGTAGCCGCCCCTCAGACCACGCCTGTCATCGCCCCCTCCCCGACGATCACTGCAACTCCCAATGCGTTGTAAGGCAGGGTATTGCACGGAACCGCAGCAAGAACTTCTGACCGGCGTCTCTCATCGTGCTGCCAATTCAGGCTGTGGGCTTGCTGCGTATGCGCTAAAATCACGTCTTTCGTCAAAGTTGATAAAGGGGTTTGGTTCATGTCGATGGCAGATCGCGACGGATTCATCTGGATGGATGGCAAGCTTGTGCCCTGGCGCGAGGCGACCACGCACGTACTCACCCACTCCCTGCATTACGGGCTGTCGGTCTTCGAAGGCGTGCGCGCATACAACACCAATCGTGGCACGGCGATCTTCCGCCTGAAGGAACACACGGACCGCCTGTTCAACTCGGCACACATCTACATGATGAAGATCCCGTTCTCCAAGGACGTGATCAACGAAGCGCAAAAGGAAGTCGTGCGCGCGAACAAGCTGGAAAGCTGTTACCTGCGCCCGATCGCCTACTACGGCTCGGAAAAGATGGGCATTTCGACGCGCGGCTCCACCGTGCATGTCGCGATCGCCGCCTGGCCGTGGGGCGCTTACCTCGGTGCTGATGGCCTGGAAAAAGGCATCCGCGTGAAGACCTCTTCATTCGCCCGCCACCACGTCAATGTGACCATGGCGCGCGCCAAGGCCGCCTCGACTTATGCCAATTCCATCATCGCCAATATGGAAGCCACGCAGGACGGCTACGATGAAGCGCTGCTGCTCGACACTGACGGTTTCGTCGCCGAAGGCGCGGGTGAAAACCTGTTCATGATCAAGGACGGCGTCATTTACGAACCGGAAATCGCCTCGGCACTGATGGGCATCACACGCAACACCATCCACACACTGGCCAAGGAACTCGGCTACAGCGTACAGACCCGCCGCCTGACACGTGATGACATCTACATTGCTGATGAAGCCTTCTTCACCGGCACCGCCGCTGAAGTCACGCCGATCCGCGAGCTCGACAATCGCCAGATTGGCGCAGGCGCGCGCGGCCCGATCACGCAGAAGGTCCAGGCGCGCTTCTTCGATCTGGTAAACGGACGTCTGCCAGAGCACGATAGCTGGCTGGCATTCGTTTAAGAGGACTGCGCAGATGCCCGAGAATCACGACAAGACGCAGGTCATCGCTGTCGAAGCCAAGGATTTGCCGCTGCATTGCCCGATGCCTGGTGCCCCGCTGTGGGCAAGGCATCCGCGCGTCTTTCTCGACGTGACCAAGACCGGCTCGGCGAGTTGTCCGTATTGCGGCGCGAAGTATGCGTTCCACGGCGAAGCGCCGGTTGGCCATTGAGCTTGAGCACAACAAACGAAGGGGCCGCTTGCGGCCCTTTTTCACTTGATCGGCTTGTGATGAAAAGCAGCACGAGGGCTGAACGGTCATGAGCAGCGAGCAGCGTTTTCTCACCATTGCGCCCTCGTGGATCGGCGATACGGTAGCGGCACAACCACTGTTCATGCGGCTTCGCGAACGCTATGCGAACGTGCGCATTGACGTACTGGCGCCGCCGTGGGTTGCGGCCGTGCTGCACGCCATGCCGGAGATCAATGGCGCGGTCATCGACAACCCTTTCGCGCACGGCCAACTGCGCTTGCGCGATCGGTGGGCCCTGGCGCGCAAGCTCAAGGCCAATGCTTACGATGCGGCTTACGTCCTGCCAAATTCGCTCAAATCGGCACTCATCCCGTTTTTCGCGGGCATTCCACGTCGCATCGGTTTCACGGGCGAGTCGCGTTATGGCCTGATCAATGTGCGTCATACGCTCGACGAAATTGCCTTGCCGCTGCAGGTCGAACGCTACGCGGTACTGGCCGGAGAACCGCACCAATCCTTGTTCCGCCCGCTGCCAGACCCAAGACTAAGTGTGGATGCGGCTTCCGTGACAGCCACCTTGCAGAGCCTTGATCTGAGCCGCTCTCCAGCACCCGTCGTTTTTTGCCCCGGTGCCGAATACGGCCCTGCCAAGCGCTGGCCAGAGCAGCATTTTGCCGAGCTGGCGCAAAAGCTGGCGGCGCAAGGCACGCCGGTATGGCTGCTTGGTTCGAAAAAAGACGCGCCTGTTGGTGATGAAATCGTGCGCCTCTCAGGCGGGCAAGAAGCAGCCGCGGCGCGCAATCTGTGTGGTGTCACCAACCTCGAACAAGCCGTCCACCTGCTGTCCGTCGCGCGGCACGTGGTGACCAATGACTCCGGCCTGATGCATGTGGCGGCAGCATTGGGTACGCCGCTGACTGCGCTTTTCGGTTCATCCAGCCCGGAATACACACCGCCGCTGTCGGGCAAGGCGCAGACGATCTGGCTCAAGCTCGACTGTAGCCCCTGCTTCCAGCGCGAGTGCCCGCTGGGGCATTTGAACTGTTTGCGCGGCATCACGGCAGAACGCGTGGCCGGCACCATGGTGTAGCATTCGGCTCCAGACCTGACGTGCCTCAGAGACCCCCTCACGGAGCCCTTTTGCCTTCAATGCCAAGAACGATCTACGCCACCCCGGACGACGCAGAGCAAGCCTTCTACGAGGCGCTGTCGCGTGGCGATCTGGAAGCGATGATGAATGTCTGGGCGGAAGACGAGGAAGTGGTCTGCGTACAGCCCGGCGGTTCGCGCTTCACCGGTCTGGCCTCGATCCGCGAAGCCTGGCGTCAGCTGTTCGGCACCGGCATGAAGATTCGTGTGCGCACCAGCCACCCGATCAAGACGCAGGCCATGCTGCTGGCCGTGCACTGCGTGCTGGAGCACGTAAACATCGAGGGCGACGACACGATCGCCCCGCCGATGATTGCCACCAACGTCTTTTCGCGTGGCGCGCAGGGCTGGCAGATGATCCTGCATCACACCTCGCCCGCTCCCGATACCGAAGGTCTTCTACTGCAAGACACGCCGCGCATCGTGCATTAACGGCCGGCAGCGCTCTTGGGCGTTGGGAAGCCTTGCTCTGCCGCTTATGCTGTCTGGCACAAGAAAAGCACAGAGTCGATAAAAATCATGCGTCACGCAGAGCAAAAATATCAAGCGCCCTCGTGGCTACCGAGCGGGCATTTGCAAACGATCTGGCCGTTGAGCATCAAGGGCCAGATGCCGCTCCTCAAACGTCGTCGCTGGGACACGCCGGATGGCGACTTCATCGACGTCGATTCCCTGCCCAAACAACCCAAAGCACCGCTGGTCGTGCTGTTCCACGGCCTGGAAGGCTCAAGTGGCAGTCACTACGCACGTGCCCTGATGCGCACCGTGGCGGAGCGCGGCTGGAACGGCTCGGTCGTGCATTTTCGCGGCTGCTCCGGCGAACCGAACCGTTTGGGACGGGCCTATCACTCCGGCGATGCGGACGAAATCGACTGGGTGCTGCGCCGGTTCTCCGAGAAATTCCCCGAGGTGCCGGTCTATGTTGTCGGCGTCTCGCTCGGCGGCAATGCGCTTCTTTGCTGGCTGGGCAGTCGCCGCGAAGCTGCGTACAAACTGATCACCAAGGCGGCAGCGATCTCGGCCCCCGTCGATTTGACGGCTGCAGGCCAGCAGCTCGCCCTGGGGTTCAACAAGGTTTATACGCGCCACTTTCTGAACAGCATGCGGCGCAATGCCGTGCATAAGGCCAACCGGTTTCCCGGTCTGTTCGACGCCCAGCGGGCGACACAGGCCAAGACGCTGTTCGAGTTCGACGATGCATACACGGCGCCAGTGCATGGTTTCAAGAATGTGCACGACTACTGGACACGCGCTTCATCCAAACCGCTGCTGCGGCTGATTGCCGTGCCCACGCTCATCCTGAATGCAAAGAATGACCCGTTCCTGCCGCGCAATGCCCTGCCGCGCAAGCGCGATGTGTCGCCCATGGTGACGCTGGAACAACCCGAACAGGGTGGTCACGTGGGATTTGTGAGCGGCCGCTTTCCGGGCAACCTGCACTGGCTGCCGCAACGCCTGGTCCGCTATTTCGAATCGGCTTGAGAAACAACGGCTTCAAGGCCGCCGCCAAGCCCGATTCAGAGGTCGATTGGAGCCAAATCAGGCCTTGGTATTGATGATGCCGCCCGGCTGCCCGGGTGATACCGGCGCGGGAACGGATTCGATCAGCTGCTGAGCCTGCTGCGCCTCGATATCAATGGCTTTTTTCACCACGGACACTTGCACCTGCGATTGCACATCGGCGGCCTTTTCGGTGGTCAGGCCTCGGGTAATGTTGCTGATTTCGTCCATGGTGGCGCTCCTCTACACGGCGTCCGCCGAAGGCCGGCGCCTTACTCCCTGAAGTTGCCGAACTGCAGCGGAAAGTCGGTGATCGACTTCTTGAGCAAGGCAATGGCTTCCTGCAACAGATCGCGTTTGGCGCCGGTAACGCGCACCTCGTCCCCCTGGATGCTGGCTTGGACCTTCAGCTTGCTGTCCTTGATGAGCCTGACGATCTTCTTCGCCAGTTCGGCATCAATACCAGCCTTAACGACAATGGTTTGCTTAACTTTACCGCCGCCTATCGTTTCGATGTCCTTGCGTTCCATGCAGCGGATGTCGACATTGCGCTTGCCGAACTTGATCCGCGCCACATCCCAGGCCTGACCGAGCTGAAACTCGCTGTCGGCGTAGAGAACGAGCGAGCGCTCCTTGTCCTTGCCGGTGATTTCGAGACGTGCATCGGAACCCTTGAAATCGAAACGATTTGTGACTTCCTTGTTGGTCTGGTCGACAGCATTGCCCAGCTCGACCCAGTCGACTTCGTTGCTTACGTCAAATGAAGGCATTGCAAACTCCTGAACAACAAAACAAACGTAGGGGAAAGCATTTTGGCCGGCGTAGCGAGCAGTTCGCTGCCGAGGCGGCAAGCGAGACAGTATGTCGATACGCTGAGCGCGCCAACGAAGGCAGCGGACTGCGCAGTAGCCGGACGAAGTGCTTTAGCCGAAATGGCATACATAGTGATATGCCTCTGTGACTTCGATATCGAAACTCGAATTCGCAGGCACATCGAACGACTGGCCTTCACCATAGGTTTTCCATTCGGTTTCGCCCTTGAGACGAACGCGACAGCTGCCAAAGACCGTTTCCATGACTTCCGGCGCGCCGGTATTGAACGTCAGCGTGGCCGGCAGGATTACTCCGACTGACTTCTTGCTGCCATCGGCCAGCACGATGCCGTGACTGACGCATTTGCCTTCGAAATAGACGTTGGCTTTCTTGATGACCGAAACATTATCGAACTGGCTCATGGCGATTCTCGAAGGTAGATAGGGAAAAAGAGGGAAACAGGAAAAGAGGCCGGGATTATAACCGCAGCGCTTTAGCGGTCCCTCGCAGCATGTTTGCTCTTTCAGCCTCCGCCGAGCGCGTGGTGCACCGTTTCCGGGCCCGCCAAAAACCCGATAGCCAATGCGTAATAGTGCGTATTACCTCGATCGGCTTGCTGTATGTATCTTCGCGTTTCCGCTACTCTTGGCCGCAGCTGTGTTCCGCAGCCATGCTCACTTCTGACACAACGTTCGTACCCCACGCCTCACCGGCTGCAGAGCCGCTGCCAAGAATGCCTTTGCTGCATCGCTATACCGCTCCTGCTGATCGTTATGACGAATTGCTTGCCGCCAATGGCAAGCCGCGTGCGCATTGGGAAAAGGTCATAAATCACCTCGAGTGGATGGGACCGCGCGCGCTGCAGGAATCACGCGAGGCCGTGCAACGTCAGATCGCTGCCAACGGCGTGACCTACAACGTCTATGCCGACCCGCGCGGTGCTGACCGCCCATGGGACCTGGACCTGTTGCCGCAGGTGCTGCCCGCTGAAGAGTGGGAAGAAATTGCCGCAGCGATCCGCCAGCGCGCGACCTTGCTCAATGCCGTATTGCGTGACTTGTATGGCCCGCAGAAATTGATTGCAGAGGGTCAGTTGCCTTCCAGCATCATCCAGGGGCATCCCGGTTTCCTGCGCGCCTGCCACGGCATCGAGTCGCCGGGCGGCGTGCATTTGCACCTCTATGCCGCCGACATTGCCCGCGCGCCAGATGGGCACTGGTGGGTCGTCTCCGACAGAACCCAGGCGCCTTCGGGCGCAGGCTACGCGCTGGAAAATCGTGCGCTGATCGGCAGCCAGTTTCCCGAGCTGTTGCGCAAGCTGCGCGTACAACCGCTCAACACGTTTTTCCAGACCCTGCGCGACTCGCTGGCGCAATGGGCGCCGCGCGATGACGAGGCACCGCTGATCGTGCTGCTCACGCCGGGCATGCTCAACGAAACCTATTTCGAGCACGCCTATCTGGCACGCCATATGGGTATCCCGCTCGTCGAGGGGCAGGATCTGACAGTGCGCAATGGTGCTGTCTTCCTCAAGACCCTGGCCGGTCTGCGCCGTGTGCATGCCATCCTGCGCCGCGTGGACGACAGCTGGTGCGACCCGATGGAGCTGCGCTCCGAATCGGCGCTTGGCGTGCCGGGCCTCGTCGATGTCGCACGCAAGGGCGGCGTGTTGATTGCCAATGCACTCGGCAGCGGCCTCATCGAATCCGGTGCGCTACTGGGATATCTGCCCGCCGTCTGCGAACACCTGCTTGGCGAAGAGCTGGCCATGCCTTCAGTCGCGACCTGGTGGTGCGGCGAAGAACCGGCGCTGGAAGAAGTCGCCGAGCGCATCGATTCACTTGTCATCAAGAATGCCTACGGCTTTGCCGCCGAAGGGCCGGTATTCGGCGGCGATCTGGATGCTGCCGCTCGCGAGGCCTTGATCCGGCGCATTCACGAACAGCCACGCAATTTCGTCGGCCAGGAAATGGTGCGCATGTCACGCGTGCCGGTATGGGGGCCGCAGAATGCCTCGCTTGAGGCGCGCCTGACAGGGCTGCGTGTATATGCCGCCGCAACGCCCAATGGCTACATCGTCATGCCGGGCGGTCTGAGTCGCGTCGCCGGCCTGCAGGATGCGCGTGTCATTACCATCCAGCGCGGTGGCGGCAGCAAGGACACCTGGGTACTGGCCGGCGCACAGGAAGAGCTACCCCTCGCAAAGCCGCGCGCAGTGGACTATCCCACCGTCGTTACCGAGCACGACCACGGCTCGCTCGCCAGTCGTACCGGTGACAGCATGTTCTGGCTGGCGCGTTACGTGGAACGTGCCGATTGCGCGCTGCGGCTGCTACGTTGCGGCCTGCGTCAGCAACTATCGGCAGACGACGCCGAATGGCCCGCGCTCTACGCAGCCGGCTTGCGCTGCGGCGTGATCGTCGCACCCGACGCTGCGGCAGCTAAGCCTCTGAGCCCGCAAGCGACGTTGCTGGTCTCGCTCAAGGACGGGGAATTTCCCGGCGGCCCGATCAATAACCTGCGCAACGTGATCCGCCTCGCACGCACCCTGCGCGACCGGCTCGCGCCTGACAGCTGGCGCATCTACAACCGGCTCGATCGCCTGACCACATCGTGGATGCGTGGCGCGCACACACTTTCCGATGCACTGGAATTTCTCGATCAGTCACTGCTGGCGCTGATCACCCTGGCCGGCTACAGCATGGAGCACATGACACGTGATGCAGGCTGGCGCTTCCAGTCGATCGGCCGACGCGTTGAACGCATGCAATTCCTTGCCGTGGCGCTCGAAGTCCTGCTGGTGCCAGACAAGGGGCCACCGGCGCTGGCCAGTCTCATCGACCTCTCCGATGCAGTGCTTACCTATCGGCGTCGCTACCAGCGTGCGCCAGAGCGCGGCCCGGTCGCCGAACTGATCCTGACCGACCGTGACAACCCGCGCGCCTTCCTTTATCAACTCGAATCACTGGCCGATCATGTGGGCCTGCTGCCAGGCCAGCTGCCTGCCGATACGTGCACGCCGCTGCGCTTGCTGGCAGAGCAACTACTCGCCAGCAAACCGGAAGACTGGGTGAGTTCGAGCGCGCAGACCGCTGCCTTGCGCAAGCTCTTGCGAGAGTCCTGGCAGGCGGGCAATCAGCTCGCCAACCTGCTGCAGAATCGCTATTTCAGCCATCTCGATGTGCGCACGACAATAAGCTGACCGCAATGCGCTACAAAATCGAACATGTCACTCAATACGCATATAGCAGACCAGTCGGCCTGAGTTTCCAGATCGCCCATCTGCACCCACGCAGCAACGGCGAGCAGCTATGCCTTTCGCATAGCCTGCTGATCGATCCAGCGCCCGAGCGCGTTGATGAAGGTCAGGATTATTTTGGTAACGAGCTGGCGCGGTTTGAACTGGTCAGCCCGCACAAGATACTGACCATTACCGCGACCAGCGAAGTAGACGTGAGGCGCGAACCCGACGCGCCAGAGGAAAGTGAAAAGTGGGAGGACGTGCGCCAGTATTTCGCGGAAACACGCTGGGGTCAGGATGCCGACAGCGCCGCCGCAGAGTATCTGTTCCCGTCGCCACTCATACCTTACGCCCCGGCGCTGCGTGAATACGCCAGCGCCAGCTTCACGCCAGACGCACAGATTGCCGCCGCCGCGCTGGACCTGATGACGCGCATCCACGAAGATTTCGAATTCGACGCCACCGCGACCCATGTCACCACCTCGGTGGAAACGGTCCTGGAGATTCGCCGTGGGGTGTGCCAGGACTTCGCGCACCTCATGATCGGCTGCCTGCGCGCGTTGGGCCTGCCTGCGCGCTACGTCTCCGGCTACCTGCTCACCCAGCCGCCACCCGGCCAGCCGCGCCTGATCGGCGCCGACGCCTCGCACGCATGGGTGGCGCTCTACATTCCGCAACACGGCTGGCTAGGGCTGGACCCGACGAACAACATCGTGCCCGGCGACAAGCACATCGTGCTGGCCTGGGGACGCGATTTCTCGGACGTCTCGCCGCTGCGTGGTGTGATTCTTGGTGGTGGAGAACACGAGGTCGACGTCGGCGTTACCGTTACACCCATCGAATCCGAAGAGAAGCCTGAAATCGACCCGCCGGTTTGAGGCGCTCAGACGGCCGGCTCGCAAGCGCCGCAATGGTTTATCTCGACGCTGACATGATAGAGCGCTGGCACGTTGGTCAGCCAGGCACGCACGTGTTGTGGCTCGAGGTCGGCACGATGCGTTACGAGGCCCAAGATACATGCGTAACGCGAACGTCCGACACGCCACAGGTGCAGGTCGGCAATCTCGATGTCGCCACCGTTAGCTGGCGCCAGCAAGGCTGACCTGAGCTGCTCGACGATGGGGCCTTGCATTTCGCGATCCAGCAATACCGCGCTCGTGTCGCGCAGCAAGCCCACTGCCCATATCGCGACCACGATCGAGCCGAAGAATCCAATCGCCGGGTCCAGCCATTGCCAGCCGAACAGGTAGCCACCTGCCAGCGCAGCGATCGCCAATACCGATGTCATCGCATCAGCCAGCACATGCACGTAGGCAGAACGCAGGTTAACGTCGGCATGCGCACCGTGCGCGCTGTGGGAATGTGCGGCATCGTGATGGTGCGTGTGGCCATGATGATCGTCGTGATGCTCGTGATCCTCGTCGTGATGTCCGTGCGCACCATGCAGGATTCTTGCGCAGACCAGATTTACGACCAGACCGATGACTGCGACCCATATGGCTTCGCCATACTGAATCGGTAACGGTGAAATCAGGCGTTCTATTGAACTCCAAGCCATCAGGCCCGCTACGCCAACCAGCGCAAAAGCGCTGGCGAAGCCGCCCAGTACTTCGATCTTCCAGGTGCCCCACGCGTAACGCGGATCATGGGCGTGGCGACGCGCCATGGTGTAGGCCAGTGCTGCCATGCCGATGGCAATCGCATGCGAGCTCATGTGCCAGCCATCAGCCAGCAGGGCCATGGAGTTGGAAAAAAGACCGACAACAATCTCGGCAACCATCATCAGCAAGGTGATGACGAGCACCCAGCGCGTGCCACGTTCAGCAGCCGGGTTGCCCTCGTCGAACTGATGCGGCATTTCCCAGTCGTGGGATGCGTGCGAGTGAGCGTGCGAGCGGGTGTGCAAATCAGCGTGAGAGTGCATGGCCTCGTTTCCGCTTGAGCCTTCGGGAAGGCTGAAAGCCGTGCGTCGCGTTACTTGATGATGCGCAGATGGGGCCGGCCCGGTACGCCAGGCTTGGGGGGTGGGGGTTCAGGCTTGTCATCCGGGCTCGCGCTCGACACGGGCGTCGGGTCGGGCTCGCCCATGCTGTCGTCATCGGCCGCCTGGACATCCGGGTCGGCATGCAGCTCCACACCGACATCCCTGGTGCCAGCCCCGACTTCAAAAGCCATGCCCTGCCCGTTCTCGCGTGCATAGATGGCCATCACATTGGCCATCGGCACGAGCAGCGACTGGGCCACGCCGCCGAAACGCGCCTGACAAGTGACCTCATCATTGGAAATCGACAGCTTGTGGGTGGCATACGGTGCGATGTTGAGCACGATGCGCCCGTCTCGCACGAATGCCATCGGCACACGCGTGTGAACATCTACCGACACCATGATGTGCGGCGTGTAACCGTTATCCACGCACCAGTCAAAAATGGCGCGGATCAGGTAGGGCTTGGTGGACGGGATATCACTCATGATCTTGCTGACTTTCGGCCTTGCCGTGGGAAAAATCTCTTACGGCAGTCTCTACGGCAAGACCTATCGTACTCTTGCTTAACCCGGAAACAAATCGTTCCGGAAGGAGAGAAGTGCGCAGTGGCCGTAGCGAGCGGTCCGCGATTGAAAAGAGAAGCACAGCCGTACTTCAGTACGGCGAGCACCGCAATTTCAAGCCCGGCCCGCGCAGTAGGCCAATGCGTACTTATCTCCGCATGGCGCGCTCGGAAGGTGTGAGCGCATCGATGAAGCCCTGACGCGAAAAAATCCGTTCCGCATATTTCGCAAGCGGCGCAGCAGTCTTCGGCAGTTCGATCGCGTAGTGCTCCAGGCGCCACAGCAAGGGAGCGATGGCTACATCAAGCATGGAGAACTCGTCGCCGAGCATGAACTTCTGCTTGGCAAAAATCGGGGCAAGCTGCGTCAGCTGGTCACGCACATGCGCGCGTGGCTTGTCGACACCCTTCTGGTTCTTTTCCAGCGCCTCGATGTGCGAGAACAGCTCCAGCTCCAGCGTATGCAGCAGCTGCCGCGCGCGGGCGCGCATCAGCGGATCTGGCGGCATCAGTTGCGGGTGCGGGAAGCGCTCGTCGATGTACTCATTGATGATGTTGGCCTCGTAGAGCACGAGGTCACGATCAACAAGCACAGGCACCCGGTTGTACGGGTTGATGACGGCGATGTCTTCAGGTTTGTTGAACAGGTCTACGTCGACCACCTGAAAGTCCATGCCCTTTTCGAAGAGCACGATCCGGCAACGGTGCGAGAACGGGTCCGTTGTTCCGGAATAGAGATTCATCATTGCGGAATTACTCCAGGAATACTCAATGTCGC
>JAQGMG010000043.1 GCA_028292485.1 Rhodocyclales bacterium
TTAAGCGGCTACAGCGAATTGCTCGTCGTTTGCGAGTAGAACTTTTCAGATGGATTTACGAGGTAACTGATCCTCGGTATGCACCAAGCTGCTTCGCGACCCCCGTCGAAACCAGGTCGCCCCCAGCACTTTCAATTCTACGCGCCGAGGCTCAGGTAGTCCATTCATGTAGTCCGTGAAATGTAGTCCAGCACTTCCAGCGGTTGGTCGATGATGCGATCGGCGCCCCAGGCTTCAATTGGCTTGTCGCTGCTGATGTAACCCCAGCGCACGGCAACAGACAGCATGCCTGCAGCTCTCGCTGCAACGATGTCACGTTCGTCGTCGCCAAGGTAAACGCATTGAGCGGGAGCGACACCCACTTCAGCGGCTGCATGCAGGAGTGGGTCAGGCGCCGGCTTTGGTCTGGCTGTGGTATCACCACTGACGACGCAGCTGGCGCGTTGCGCCAAGCCGAGCGCGGCTACCAGCGGCGTGGTGAAGCGGGCGTGCTTGTTGGTGACAATTCCCCACTTGATGCTGGCAGCCTCAAGCTGCTGCAAGAGGGGCTCCATGCCCGCAAAGAGTGCGGTACCGACACAGATATTTTCGGTGTAATGGCGCAGGACACGCTCGGCCAGTTCCGGGTAGCGCGGGTGGTCTGGAGAGAGGCCGTAGCCTTCGCGCAGCAGGCCGCGGACACCTTGCGACGTGACCGGGCGAAGTTGCGCCAACGGAAGCGCATCAAGGCCATCCTCGATCCGTGTGCGATTCAGGGCGCTACCCAGGTCCGGCGCGGTGTCGGCGAGGGTGCCGTCAAGATCAAACAGCACACAGCGTATGTGCTGGCCGACGAGGCGTTCGATCATCTGATCAGCTGCTTTTCGTGCAACGCATGAGGTAATTGACGTCTGTGCCACGCCCGAGGCTATAGCGTTTGTCGATCGGGTTGTAGTGCATGCCGATGAGCTCGACGGTATCGAGTCCCGCCGCCCTCGCGAAGCCGCTGAGCTCAGCAGGTTTTATGAATTTCGTATATTCATGAGTGCCGCGCGGCAACAGATTCAGGACATATTCGGCGCCCACGATGGCCATCAGATAGGCTTTGACGTTGCGGTTGATGGTCGAGAAAAAAACCGATCCGCCTGGTTTGGCAAGCTGTGCGCACGCCCGGACGGTGCTTGCCGGGTCGGGCACGTGTTCGAGCATTTCCATGCAGGTGACAACGTCATACCGGGTCGGGCGTTCCTGAGCGATGGCTTCGGCAGCGATCTTCAGGTATTCGACGCTGGCGCCGCTCTCAAGCAGGTGCAGCCGGGCCACGGCCAGAGCCTTGTCGGAAAGGTCTATGCCGGTGACGTTTGCGCCGCGCAATGCCATGCTTTCCGCAAGGATGCCGCCTCCGCAGCCGATGTCGATCGTCTTCTTGCCTGGAAGCGCGCAATGCAGATCGATCCATTCCAGCCGCAGCGGATTGATTTCATGCAGCGGGCGGAACTCTGATTCCGGATCCCACCAGCGGTGGGCAAGCGCGCTGAATTTTGCAATTTCGCTGTCGTCGGCATTGGCTTGGAGCATGTCTGACCTTTTCGCTGAAGTGCGTACCAGTGTGATCGATGTGTGTGCAAAGCGTTCAAAAAAAAGCCCTGCCGAAGCAGGGCTTTCTACGGAGCAGGGCGATTACTTCACGCCGACAGCTTCGAGTTCGACGCGACGATCCGGGCCAAGGCAGTCAACAAGTTTCTTGTTCTTGCCATTTTCGGGACCCATCTTCTTGCACTGGTCGCCCGTTACCGGCTGGGACTTGCCCTTGCCTTCGGTGTAGACGCGGTTTGCAGGTACGCCCTTGGCGACCAGGAAGTCCTTGACGGCGTTCGCACGCTTCTCGGACAGAGCCTGATTGTAGGAGTCGGTACCAATGCGGTCAGCATGGCCAACGGCGATCACCACTTCCAGCGACTTGAGCTTCGTTACGCGGCCGGCGAAGCTTGCCAGCTTTTCCTGACCGAGTTCGCTGATCTCAGCCTTGTTGTAGGCGAAGAGTGCATCGGCGGGGATGTTGACCTTCTCGGCAGCGGGAGCCGGTGCAGGCGCTGGCGCGGCAGCAGGGGCCGGTGCAGGCGCTGCCGGTGCGGCAGGTGCCGGTGCGGTCGCAGGCGCGGCAGGAGCAGCGACAGGCTTGGGCTTGCAGGCTGCGTCGTTGGCGTTCAGATCAGCCTCGCAGAAGCAGCCGAGGGGCAAATCGGAGCCGACAACCTTGGTGTTCAGCGCCAGGTCCTTGCTCCAGAAACCGGTGCGCCAGCACAGGCCGTCATTGTTACGTTCAACAGTTCCGCTCGCGTTGATAACGTAAGGCATGGTGCCCTTGCTGTCGACGACGATCGGCTTGATCTGGGCTTGAGCAACACTGCAGAGACCTGTAGCGGCCAGTACGGCCAGAAGAAATTTGTGAGTTGTTTTCATATGCTCCTCATTGCAAGGCTGATTTTACAAAACGAAAATGGACGGATCGGCATGCCGATGCCCACACAGAAAGGACTCCAACGACAACGCACTACGCGATTCGTGTTGGTTTATTGCGATCACGCGAGGACCCCGATTTGTCCGACGAGCCTTAATTCTTCAGGGAATTCTGCCACAGTCGTGAAATCCGCAGCAATTCCTTGTTGTCATTATGCAACAACACCTTCTCTTGCATGAGATTGCGTCCGCCGATCCACACATGGCTGACGTGCTCACGGCCCGCAACATACACCAGATGTGAGGCTGGATCGAAGACTGGTGCGGTTTCCAGCGTGTCCAGGGCGACAGCGGCGATGTCTGCTTTCTTGCCGGGACTCAAACTGCCGATAGTGTCCTGCATTCCAAGCGCATGGGCGGCATCGAGTGTTGCCATCTGGAGTGCCTTGTGTGCGGGCAAGGCTCCTGCGTCTGCGTTGCTGTGCTTGGCCAGCAGACTTGCCATGCGCATTTCCTGGAAAATGTCGAGACGATTATTGCTCGCGGCACCGTCTGATCCGAGGCCAACGTGGATGCCTGCAGCAATCATCTGGCTGACAGGGGCAGCACCGCTGGCGAGCTTCATATTGGACGTGGGGTTGTGGGCGACGCCAACATTGTTGCTGGCAAGCATGCGGATTTCTTCCGGCGTGACATGCACGGCGTGGGCAATGAGCAGATTGGGCCCGAGCAGGCCAAGCGATTCCAGCCGGGTAAGAGGCCGTACGCCATGCTTCTCGAGACTCTGCAGCACCTCATCAGCGGTCTCCTGCACATGCGTGTGAACCAGGATGTCGAGTTCCTGCGCCAGTGATCCGATGCGCTCCCATGTGCTGTCGGAAACTGTATACGGCGCGTGCGGTGCCAGCGAAAAACTGATGCGCGGATGGTCGAGCCAGTTGTCGCGTACCAGCAGCCCCTTGCTCAGGTAGTCCTCCGCATCGGAAGCGTAGCTGGTCGGAAAGTCGATGACCGTCATGCCGACAACGGCGCGCATGCCTAACTGCTCATAGGCACGGGCAGACGCTTCGGGGTAAAAATACATGTCACTGACGCAAGTCACCCCACCACGCAGCATTTCGGCGCCGCCGAGCAAGGTGCCATCGAAGACGAAACGTTCCGAGACGTGCTTGTTTTCGGTCGGCCAGATGGATTCATTGAGCCAGCGCATGAGCGGCAGGTCATCGGCTATACCGCGTAGCAGCGACATGGCTGTATGGGCGTGCAGATTGATCAGGCCCGGAATCAGTACGTGGTCGGGCAGGCTGACTGTCTGCGCGGCACTGAAGCGCATGCGTGCTTCGCTGATGGGAAGGACGGCAACGATGTGCTCGCCGCGAATGGCTACGGCGTGGTGTTCGAGCGTAGTGTTGGCTGGTTCGACGGGAATGACCCAGCGGGCTTCAATGAGCAGATCCAGGTGTTCAGCGGCTTGTTCCATGGGCTTCCGGAGGCTTGTGAGGGACGAATGAGGCCAAGGTCAGGGGAGGGGCGGGCATGTTACAATTGCGCGCTTTACGAGGCCCTTTTGCCTGCCGCAGCGTGATGAAAGTGCGGCAAATCCGGCAAATGGCCCGATGCTCTTCTGCGCATCCCGCTTCCGTGCGCAGCCCGAATCTTACGATACCCGTGCCACATGAATTCATTCGCCAAGGAAACACTTCCGATCAGTCTTGAGGAAGAGATGCGCACTTCGTACCTCGATTACGCCATGAGCGTGATCGTGGGGCGGGCGTTACCCGATGTTCGCGACGGCCTGAAGCCGGTACATCGCCGCGTTCTCTACGCCATGCATGAATCCAATTTCGCCTGGAACCGCTCCTACGTGAAGTGCGCGCGCGTGGTCGGTGACGTCATGGGTAAGTATCACCCGCACGGCGATGCGTCGATTTATGACACGCTGGTGCGCATGGCGCAGGACTTTTCGCTGCGCTACATGCTGGTCGACGGCCAGGGCAATTTCGGTTCGATCGACGGTGATAACGCCGCGGCGATGCGTTACACGGAGTGCCGCCTCGACAAGATTGCAGCCGATCTGCTGGCCGATATCGACAAGGAAACGGTCGACTTCCAGCCGAACTATGACGGCAAGGAACTCGAACCCACCGTACTGCCGACGCGTATTCCCAATCTGCTCATCAATGGCAGCTCCGGCATCGCGGTGGGCATGGCGACGAACATCCCGCCGCACAACCTGACGGAAATCATCGAAGCCTGTCTGGTTCTGCTGGCCGAGCCATCTACCGATATCGAAGAACTGATCAAGATCGTGCCGGCGCCGGATTTTCCGACGGCGGCCTTGATCTACGGCTTGTCGGGCGTGCATGACGGTTATCGCACCGGTCGTGGCCGCGTCATCATGCGTTCGCGTACGCACTTCGAAGACATCCCCAAGAGCAATGATCGCCAGGCCATCATCATCGATGAGCTGCCGTACCAGGTTAACAAGCGCACCCTGCTTGAAAAGATCGCCGAGCTGGTCGGCGACAAGAAGATCGAAGGCATCTCCGATCTGCGCGACGAGTCGGACAAGTCCGGCATGCGCGTCGTCATCGAACTCAAGCGCGGCGAAATGGCAGAAGTGGTGCTGAACAACCTGTTCAAGCAGACACAGATGCAGGACAGCTTCGGCATGAACATGGTCGCGCTGGTCGATGGCAAGCCGCGTTTGCTCAACCTCAAGCAGATGCTCGAATGCTTCCTGTCGCATCGCCGCGAGGTCGTCACGCGCCGCACCGTGTTCGAACTGCGCAAGGCGCGCGAACGTGGCCACGTGCTGGAAGGCCTGGCGGTTGCACTGTCCAACGTCGATGAAATCATCGCGCTGATCAAGGCTGCGCCGACGCCCGCCATCGCCAAGCAGGAATTGATGAGCCGGCAGTGGCGCTCCGCCCTGGTCGAGGAAATGCTGTCGCGCGCCATGATGGCGGAATATCGTCCGGATGGCCTCGGCGAAGACTTCGGTCTGTCAGCACAAGGTTATCGCCTCTCCGACGTACAGTCACAACGCATTCTTGAAATGCAACTGCAACGCCTGACCAATATGGAGCAGGACAAGATCGTCGGTGAATACCGCGAAGTCATGGATGTCATCACCGACCTGCTCGACATCCTGGCCAAACCGGCGCGCATCACCCAGATCATCAAGGACGAGCTGACGATCATCCGCGACCAGTTTGGCGATCCACGCCGCTCCGAGATCATTCTCGGTACGTCGGACATCAATATCGAAGACCTGATCACGCCGGAAGACATGGTCGTGACCCTGTCGCACACCGGCTACTTCAAGCGCCAGCCGCTGGCCGACTACCGTGCGCAGAAGCGCGGTGGGCGTGGCAAACAGGCGGCTGCCATGAAGGAAGACGACTTCCTTGATCAGCTCTTCGTCGCCAACACGCACGACTACATCCTGTGCTTCTCCAACCGCGGCCGTCTCTACTGGCTCAAGGTTTATGAAGTACCGGAAGGTCAGCGCAATTCACGTGGCAAGCCCATCGTCAATCTGTTCCCGCTGCTCGAAGGCGAGAAGATCACTGCCGTGCTGCCGGTCAAGGAGTTTGATGAGGGCCATTTCATCTTCATGGCAACCGCGCTGGGTACGGTCAAGAAGACACCGCTTACTGATTTCGCCAACCCGCGCAAGGCCGGCATCATCGCCGTCGGACTGGACGATGGCGACTTCCTCATCGGTGTGGCGATCACCGATGGCGATTGCAATGTCATGCTGTTCTCCGATGCCGGCAAGGCTGTGCGTTTCAATGAAAATGACGTGCGTCCGATGGGTCGTACCGCGCGCGGCGTGCGCGGCATGATGCTTGAAGAAGGCCAGCGCGTGCTGTCGATGCTGGTCGCGCACGGTGAGACGCAGAGCGTGCTGACTGCAACCGAAAACGGCTTCGGCAAGCGCACCAATATCGGCGAATACACGCTGCATGGCCGCGGTACCAAGGGCATGATCGCCATCCAGTCGTCCGAGCGTAACGGCAAGCTGGTGGCCGCTGTGCTGGTCGATCCGACCGACCATGTCATGTTGATTGCCGACAATGGCGTTCTGATTCGTACCCCGGTCAGGGATATCCGTGAATTGGGCCGCTCGACGCAAGGTGTCACCCTGATCAATCTCGATGCGGGCGCAAAACTCTCCAGCATCGAAAAGATCGTCGAAAGCGATGAAGAAGTCATCGACGCTGACGCAGCGGAGGGTTCTGCCGAGGACGCAGGTGAGGGTGCTGAGTGACGCGCGTATTCAATTTCTCCGCGGGCCCGGCGGTACTGCCTGAAGAAGTATTAAGGCAGGCCGCCGAAGAGATGCTCGACTGGCATGGCAGTGGCATGTCGGTGATGGAGATGAGCCACCGCGGCAAGGAGTTCACCAGCATCATCGAGCAGGCGGAAGCCGATCTGCGCGAGCTGATGGCCGTGCCCGCCGGCTATCAGGTGTTGTTCATGCAGGGCGGCGGGCTGGGTGAGAACGCCATCGTGCCACTCAACCTGCTCGGCAAGAACAACAAGGCCGACTTCGTCGTGACAGGTTCGTGGTCGGAAAAATCGATCAAGGAAGCCGCGCGATACGGGGACATCAAGACTGCTGCGAACAGCCGCGATGCGACTGCTGCGCAAGGCAAGTTCACCAAGGTTCCCGCGTTTGCCGATTGGCAACTGCGCAGCGATGCTGCCTATCTGCATTTCTGCAGCAACGAGACCATCGATGGTGTCGAGTTCTTCGATGTGCCGGATATGGCCGCTCTCGGTGCGCCGGATGTGCCACTTGTCGTCGACATGTCGTCGCACATCCTGTCGCGTCCGATGGATATCTCGAAATTCGGTCTTGCCTTCGGTGGAGCCCAGAAGAACATCGGCCCGGCAGGTTTGACGGTCGTCATCGTACGTGACGATCTGCTCGATCAGGCCCACGCCCTGTGCCCCTCAGCTTTCAACTACAAGCTGGTTGCCGAAAACAGGTCGATGTACAACACGCCGCCGACTTATGGCATTTACATCGCGAACCTGGTCTTTCAGTGGCTCAAGCGTCAGGGCGGTGTCGCGGCGATGGAAGTGCAGAATCTGGCCAAATCGGAACTGCTCTACCGCACGCTGGACGGCAGCGATTTTTACGTTACGCATGTGGAGAAAGCCCATCGCTCACGCATGAATGTGCCGTTTTTCCTGCGCGACGAATCGCTGAATGAAGCGTTCCTTGCCGGCGCAAAGGAGCGTGGTCTGCTGCAATTGAAGGGCCACAAGTCAGTGGGGGGCATGCGCGCCTCGATCTATAACGCAATGCCGCTGGCCGGTGTGCAGGCACTTTGCGGCTATCTCAAGGATTTCGAGAAGAGCCATGGCTGAACACGAATCCAGTCCCAATCCGGAATTGACGGCCGAACAACTCGAAGCCTTGCTTGCTGTGCGCAACGAAATCGACCGCCTCGACGGTGAGATTCTGCAACGACTTGCGGAACGCGCACGCTGCGCGCAAAAGGTTGGCGAGATCAAGCGCGGCCCGCTGTATCGCCCAGAGCGAGAGGCACAGGTGCTGCGGGCGATTGCCGAGCGCAATCCTGGCCCACTGTCCAACGAGGCCGTGCAACGCATCTTCCGCGAGATCATGTCGTGGTGCCTGGCGCTGGAACGCCCGATGAAAGTGGCATACCTCGGACCACAGGGCACTTACTCGGAATCTGCTGCAGGCAAGCATTTCGGCGGCGCGCCGGATCTGCAGCCACAGCAAACCATCGATGACGTTTTCCATGCGGTGGAGGCGGGCGCTGTCGAATATGGCGTGGTGCCGGTGGAAAACTCGACCGAAGGTGCCGTCGGGCGCACGCTCGACCTGCTGCTGTCCGCCAGGGTCTCGGTGTGCGGCGAAGTCGGCTTGCGTGTGCGTCACAACCTCATGACGCACGCGACCGACCTTGCCCAGGTCAAACGCATCTATTCGCACTCGCAGTCGCTGTCGCAGTGTCACGACTGGCTGGCTCATCATGCGCATGACATTCCGCGTCTGCCGGTGTCGAGCAATGCCGAGGCGGCGCGCATGGCAGCGGCCGATGCCGAATCTGCAGCTATCGCTGGCGAGAAGGCTGCACAGCATTATGGGCTGCCGATCCTCCACGCGAACATTGAAGACGACCCGAACAACACGACGCGTTTTCTCGTGATTGCCTGTCACGACGCCAGCCCGTCGGGGCGCGACAAGACCTCCATTGTCTGTTCGGCGCTCAACAAGCCGGGGGCCGTGCATGCCTTGCTGCAAGCCTTTGCTGATCAGGGCGTGAGCATGACCAAGTTCGAATCGCGCCCTTCGCGCACCGGGTTGTGGGAATACGTGTTCTATGTCGACGTGGAAGGACATCGCAACGACGCAGCCGTCGCCTTGGCGCTGACTGAGCTTGCCAATCGGGCGGCTTTCCTCAAGGTGCTGGGCTCGTACCCGGTTGCCGCCATCTGACGCTGTAATGTAATTTCCTGGAGTGAATTGATGTCCTCGCCCGTTTCGTCGCATGTTTCTCTATCTCAGCTTGCGCCCGACTACATTCGCGCCATTTCGCCCTATGTGCCGGGCAAGCCAATCTCCGAGCTGGCACGCGAGATGGGGCTGAACGAAGCAGACATCCTCAAGCTGGCGTCCAACGAAAATCCACTTGGCATGAGCCCCAAGGCACGTGCCGCCGTGGCAAAAGTCATTGACGACATCGCCTTGTATCCGGACGGCAACGGCTTTGCGCTGAAGCAGGCGCTGTCGCGTCGCCTCGGTCCTGCAATGAATTCTTTCGTGCTGGGCAATGGCTCGAACGATGTGTTGGAGCTGGTCGCACGCGCTTTCCTGGCGCCGGGTTTCAGTGGCGTGTTTTCGCAATATGCCTTCGCGGTTTATCCGCTGGCCATCCAGAGCATTGGCGCGCGCTGCATCGAGGTGCCGGCGCGCAATTACGGCCACGACCTGGCAGCCATGGCCGATGCCATTACCTCAGATACGCGCATCGTTTTTCTTGCAAACCCGAACAACCCGACAGGGACTTTCCACGCCGGCGATGCCATCGAGTCTTTCCTCGATGTCGTGTCCGATGATGTCATTGTCGTACTGGACGAGGCCTATAACGAATATCTGGCGCCCGAGCAACGTTACGATGCGATCGCGTGGCTGCAACGCTTCCCCAATCTTGTCATTTCGCGCACCTTCTCGAAGATCTACGGCCTGGCCGGTCTGCGCATCGGTTACGCCGCTGCGCATCCGGACGTTGCCGACATGATGAATCGCGTGCGTGCACCCTTCAACGCGAATAGTCTGGCGCTGGCGGCGGCCGAAGCGGCGCTTGGTGACGATGAGTTTCTGCAGCGCAGTTACGAGGTCAATCGCGCCGGCATGGCGCAGATCGTCAAGGGTCTTGATGCCCTGGGCCTGCAACACATTCCCTCGGCCGGCAACTTCGTCGCCTTCAAGGTCGGTGACGGTGCGGGCGTCAATCATCGCCTGCTCAAGCAGGGCGTCATCGTGCGGCCGATTGCAGGTTATGGCATGCCGGAATGGTTGCGCGTGACGATTGCCACCGAACCAGAAAACGCGCGCTTCCTCAGCGCGCTTGCCGTGGCGCTGAAGGCGTGAGCGTGCAGACCCCGCCCCTCGTATTCGAACGTCTTGTCGTTGCCGGCGTAGGGCTGATCGGCGGCTCTTTTGCTGCGGCACTCAAGGCCGCCGGTGTCGCGCGCCACGTGGTCGGCGTCGGCCGTAGTGCCGCTTCGCTGGAAGAAGCGAAGGCCTTGGGTCTGATCGATGAAATCCAGTCCGACTGGGCTGCTGCGCTCAAGGGCGCTGATCTGTTGTTGCTGGCAATGCCGGTGGGGCAGATGAGTAAAGTCATGCAGGCTCTTGCGCCGCATCTTGAAGCACAAACGCTGGTGACCGATGCAGGTAGCACCAAGGCGGATGTCATAGAGGCGATCTATACGCACCTGGGCGAGCACATCGTGAATGTCGTGCCGGCACATCCCATAGCGGGAGCCGAGAAGAGTGGTCCCTCCGCAGCTTCGGCGGAGCTGTATCGTGGCAAGAAAGTCGTACTGACGCCCTTGCCTGAAAACTCGCCGCACGCAATCGATACGGTGCGTGCCGCCTGGGCGGCTTGCGGTGCCAATATGTTCCAGATGAGCCCGCAGGAGCACGACCGCGTTTTCGCTGCTGTCAGCCATCTGCCGCATCTGCTGGCATTCGGTCTGGTTCATGACCTGGCTGGCCGTGCCAATGCCGAACAGCTCTTCAAGTACGCTGCTTCGGGATTTCGCGACTTCACACGCATCGCCGGTAGTCACCCCGAGATGTGGCGCGACATCTGCGTGGCGAACAGACAGGCGCTGCTCGCCGAGCTGGACGCCTACCTGGCCGAGCTGGCATGGCTACGTGCCTTGCTGATCCAGAGCGACGGCGCCGCGCTCGAGAAGCTCTTTGCCGAAGCCAGCGAAGCGCGCAACGCGTGGGCCACTGGCCAATAATCCATCGGGAGCGCAGGCTCCCGCTGGCTTCATATGTCGTTTGACTGAAGGTTGTCATGGAATTTCTTGATCTTCTCCCCTTGCAGACGGCTCGCGGTAGCGTTCGCTTGCCCGGCTCGAAAAGCATCTCCAATCGCACCTTGTTGCTCGCTGCGCTGGCCGAAGGTACGACGGATATCCGTGATCTGCTTGCTTCGGACGACACGGATCGCATGCTCGAAGCGCTCAAACAGTTGGGTGTCGTCATCGAGAAAACAGCGGAGCGCGACTATCGTGTGACGGGCGCGCCGCGTGGCTTTCCAAACAAGGATGCCGATCTGTTTCTTGGTAATGCGGGCACGGCGTTTCGTCCCCTGACAGCGGCGCTGGCACTTGCGGGCGGCCACTACAAACTTTCCGGCGTGCCGCGCATGCACGAGCGGCCGATCGGTGATCTGGTCGATGGTTTGCGTCAGCTTGGCGCCGATATCACCTACCTGAGCAATGAAGGCTTTCCACCGCTCGACATCAAACCGGCACAGATTCGTGCCGGTGGCGTGGTCCGCGTGAAAGGTAATGTCTCGAGCCAGTTCCTGACAGCGCTGTTGATGGCCTTGCCGACCACGGGTGTCGAAACGACTGTGGAAGTCATCGGTGAGCTCATCTCCAAGCCTTATATCGAAATCACCTTGCGCCTGATGGCTCAGTTTGGCGTCACTGTTGTGCATGAAGGCTGGCGGCGTTTCATCATTCCCGGCGGCAAGCGCTACGTGTCGCCAGGTACGGTGTTTGTCGAAGGCGATGCTTCGTCCGCCTCGTATTTCCTCGCTGCGGGGGCCATTGGCGGTGGTCCGGTGCGAGTCGAAGGTGTTGGCCTTAACAGCATTCAAGGGGACGTCGCTTTTGCCCATTCACTTGAAACGATCGGGGCGCAGGTCGCGATGGGCGAAAACTGGATTGAAGCGAAAGCACCTGAAAGCGGCAAGCTGCGTGCGTTCGACATGGATTTCAATCACATTCCTGACGCTGCGATGACACTCGCCGTAGCCGCCTTGTTCTGCGATGGTCCCAGCCGGCTCACCAATATCGGTAGCTGGCGCGTCAAGGAAACGGACCGCATCACCGCGATGGCGACGGAGTTGCGCAAGGTCGGTGCAAGCGTGGAGGAGGGCGAAGACTGGCTGCGCATCACGCCTCCTGCGCAGCTCACGCCGAACGCGGCCATCGACACCTACGACGATCACCGCATGGCGATGTGCTTTTCGCTCATTGCGCTCGGCGGCGTACCCGTGCGCATCAATGATCCGAAATGCACGGCAAAGACCTTCCCGGAATACTTCGATGTTTTCGCATCGGTAACGAAATAATCAGATGAAGCAAACGATATTAGAACTTCTCGACAGCCGCGTTCGCGCCGCATTGCAAGCGGCAGGCTGTCCCGATGCGCCCGCCATCGTTGCGCCAGCGGGCCGCCCTGAGTTCGGCGACTATCAGGCCAATGGCGTGATGGCTGCCGCCAAGTCACGCAAGATGAACCCGCGTCAGCTTGCCGAACAGGTCGTGACAGCGCTGGATTTGAAGGACATGGCAAGCAAGGTGGAAATCGCCGGGCCGGGCTTCATCAATATCACGCTATCGCCCGAATATCTGGCCTCGCTCATGACGGCTGCATTGGGCGACGTCAATCTCGGTGTGCCACAGCCGCCCGCACAGCGTGTCGTGATCGACTACTCCTCGCCGAACCTTGCCAAGGAAATGCACGTCGGCCATCTGCGCTCGACGATTATTGGCGACGCGCTAGCGCGCGTGTTGCGTTTTCTCGGTCATACGGTCATTGCGCAGAACCATGTCGGCGATTGGGGTACGCAGTTTGGCATGCTGACCGCATACCTGATCGAGGCCGAGCAGCAAGAAGGCGAAATGGTGTTGTCCGACCTCGAAGACTTCTATCGCCGCGCCAAGCAACGCTTCGACGAAGATGCTGCTTTCGCCGACAGGGCGCGCGAATACGTCGTCAAGTTGCAAGGTGGCGATGCACAGGTCAAAGCGCTATGGCAGAAGTTCCTCGACATATCGCTGCATCACTGCGCAGCCCTTTACGCGCGCCTTGGTGTAGCACTGACACGCGAAGACGTGCGTGGCGAGAGTGCATATAACGACGATCTGCCCGTCGTGGTGGCCGACCTTCAGGCCAAGGGTCTGGCTGTCGAGAGCCAGGGCGCACAGGTTGTCTTCCTCGACGAATTCAGAAACAAGGAAGGCGAAGCGCAAGCCTATATCGTGCGCAAGCAGGATGGTGGCTACCTGTATTCGACGAGCGATCTGGCGGCAGTGCGCTACCGCGTTGGCACGCTCAAGGCCGATCGCGTCCTTTATGTCGTAGATGCGCGCCAGGCTTTGCACTTCCAGCAATTGTTCACCTTGAGCCGCAAGGCTGGTTATGCGACCGGAATGACGCAACTGGAACATGTCGGCTTCGGCGTGATGCTGGGCGAAGACGGCAAGCCCTTCAAGACGCGCAGCGGCACGACCGTCAAACTCGTCGATCTGTTACAGGAAGCGGAAGAGCGCGCTTTCACGCTAGTCAGTGAGAAGAACACCGAGATGCCTGAAGCGGATCGCAGGACGATTTCGCATGCTGTCGGCATTGGCGCAGTGAAATACGCCGACCTGTCGAAGAACCGCAACAGCGACTATGTGTTCAACTGGAACAGCATGTTGTCATTCGAAGGCAATACCGCGCCTTACCTGCAATATGCCTACACCCGCATCCAGAGCGTCTTCCGCAAAGCGGATGTGTCGAATGAGCAGGCCGATATCTTGCTCACGGAATCTGCAGAGCGTCAGTTGGCGCTGGAACTGGCACGGTTTGCGGACGCCGTTCACGCGGTGGGCCGCGAGGCTGCCCCACATTTCCTGTGCGCTTATCTCTATGACCTGGCAACACACTTCATGCGCTTTTACGAAGCTTGTCCGGTGCTCAAGAGCGAGGGCGCCGTGCGCGACAGTCGCTTGCGCCTGTGCCGCCTGACAGCGGATACATTGAAGACGGGCCTTGGATTGCTTGGTATCGAAACGCTGGATGTGATGTAAGAAAGCTGCAGGTATGAACCAGAATGTTCCCGCGAATTTCCCGGTCATTGCGATCGATGGCCCGACGGCTTCCGGCAAGGGGACGGTAGCCTCCAGCGTTGCGATGGCGCTTGGCTGGCATTTTCTTGATTCAGGCTCGATTTATCGCCTGGTAGCCCTGCAGGCATTACGCAGCGGTGTCGGTTTCGACGACGCCGAGCGGCTGATGGCAATCGCCAAGGCGCTGGATGTGAGTTTCGACGGGGAGGAAGTCGTACTTGACGGTGAAGACGTCAAGGACAAGCTTCGTCACGAGGAGGTCGGCAATGGTGCCTCGCGCCTTGCGGCCTTGCCGATGGTGCGTGAGGCCTTGCTGGAACGGCAGAAAAGCTTTCGCCAGAAGCCAGGCCTCGTGGCCGATGGCCGCGACATGGGCACCGTCGTATTTCCCGATGCTTTCCTCAAGATATTTCTGACGGCGAGTGTCGAAGCACGCGCTGAAAGGCGCTATAAGCAGTTGATCGGCAAAGGTTTGTCTGCTAACCTTGAAAGTCTTGTTCTGGATCTCAAGGAACGTGACGACCGCGATACGAATCGCGCCGTGGCGCCCCTGAAGCCCAGTTCAGATGCGGTATTGCTGGATACCACCACGTTGTCGGCCGTGCATGCAGTGAAGTTCATACTGGATCTGGCCCGGCAGCGGATGCGATAAACCTCAGCGAGATCCGATTGTTCCAAACGATTGTTCCAACGTTCCTGTTCGTATCTCTTCCTGTTTGGGATGAGTGCAGACGGGGTATTTCAACTTCCTAACAGTAGCGTCGCGCTTGCGTGACGATCCGAGTCCAATCACATGCCCCTTACAGAAGTTACCTCCAACCAGAACGTCGGCGAAGACAGCTTTGCCGCGCTATTCGAAGAAAGCCTCACCCGCCAGGAAATGCGCGCTGGTGAAGTCATTACCGCTGAAGTTGTGCGTATCGACAATAACTTTGTCGTCGTCAATGCCGGCCTGAAGTCCGAGAGCTACATTCCGCTCGAAGAATTCCGCAATGACCGTGGCGAACTCGAAGCAACGCCTGGTGATTTTGTGCTTGTTGCCATTGAAGCGCTGGAAGACGGTTTCGGTGAAACCCGCCTGTCGCGAGACAAGGCCAAGCGTGTTGCCGCCTGGAACTTCCTTGACGCTGCCCTCACAGAAGGCACGCTGGTCAAGGGTATGGTTACCGGCAAGGTCAAGGGCGGTCTGACCGTCATGACCAATGGCATCCGCGCCTTCCTGCCCGGTTCGCTGGTGGATATGCGTCCTGTCAAGGACACCACCCCGTTCGAAGGCAAGGAATTCGAATTCAAGGTTATCAAGCTCGACCGCAAGCGTAACAACGTGGTCGTGTCGCGTCGTGCAGTGCTCGAAGTGAGCATGGGCGAAGAACGCGAAAAGCTCCTGGCCAACCTGTCCGAAGGGACCGTGGTCAAGGGTATCGTCAAGAACATCACCGACTACGGCGCGTTCGTGGATCTGGGTGGTATCGACGGTCTGCTGCACATTACCGATCTGGCATGGCGCCGCGTCCGTCACCCGTCCGAAGTGCTGACGGTTGGCGACGAAGTCACTGCCAAGATCCTGAAGTTCGACCAAGAGAAGAACCGCGTCTCGCTGGGCATGAAGCAGCTCGGCGAAGATCCATGGGTAGGCATTTCGCGCCGTTACCCGTCGGGCACGCGTCTGTTCGGCAAGGTCACCAACATCACCGACTACGGCTCATTCGTTGAAGTCGAACAAGGCATCGAAGGCCTGGTTCACGTTTCCGAAATGGACTGGACCAACAAGAACATTCACCCGACCAAGGTTGTCCAGCTGGGCGACGAAGTCGAAGTGATGATCCTGGAAAGCGACGAAGACCGTCGCCGTATCTCGCTGGGCATGAAGCAGTGCAAGGCGAACCCATGGGATGATTTCGCTGCCAACGCCAAGAAGGGCGACCGCGTGAAGGGTGCCATCAAGTCGATTACCGACTTCGGCGTCTTCATTGGTCTGCCAGGCGGTATCGATGGTCTGGTTCACCTGTCCGACCTGTCGTGGTCGGCAACGGGCGAAGAAGCCATCCGCAACTTCAAGAAGGGCGACGAGCTGGAAGCGGTTGTGCTGGCTATCGACGTCGAGAAGGAACGCATCTCGCTGGGCGTCAAACAGCTCGATGGCGATCCTTTCACGACCTTCGTGGCAACGCATGACAAGAACAGCATGGTCAATGGCACTGTGACATCCGTGGATGCCAAGGGCGCCGTGATCAACCTGGGTAACGACGTGGAAGGTTATCTGCGCGTATCCGAATTCTCGCGTGATCGCATCGAAGATCTGAGCACCGTGCTGAAGGTTGGCGAGACCCTTGAAACCATGATCATCAACGTGGACCGCAAGTCGCGTTCGATCAGCCTGTCGATCAAGGCCAAGGACCAGGCCGAGCAATCGGATGCCATGCAGAAGATCGCGGCAGACACGAACTCGGCAGCCAGCGGCACAACCAATCTTGGTGCTCTGCTCAAGGCCAAGCTCGGTTCTTCACAGCAATAAGCCGGCAATAGGGTCTATTGCGTTGTCATGACAAAATCGGAATTGATCGAAAGCCTGACTGCGCGTTATCCGCAGTTAGGCGCCAGGGATGCCGATTTCGCCGTCAAGGTGATTCTCGATGAGATGGCCGCGTGCTTGTCGCGCGGCCAGCGCATCGAGATTCGCGGGTTCGGCAGCTTCGCCCTGAACTATCGGCCACCCCGCGTGGGACGCAATCCCAAGTCGGGTGACAAGGTGATGGTTCCGGAAAAATACGTTCCGCATTTCAAGGCGGGCAAGGAGCTGCGCGAGCGCGTCGATCAAAGCGGTGATGTGCCGGCGTGAAGAACGTTGTGAAATTCGGTGTTGTGATTCGTGATGTGAATTGATTGCTCGAATTGATGCTATATCCGGGAAGGCGGTCACTGACCGCCTTCTTTTTTGCCCTGCGGTATTGGATAATCCGCCGATGCGAATAATCGTCTGGTTTTTGCGGCTGTTGGCCTTCATTCTGTTGCTTGGTTTTGCCATCAAGAATGATGCGCTCGTAACAGTGAATTTCTTTCTTGGCACGCATTGGCAGCTGCCGCTGGTGCTGGTGATGCTGCTGATGTTTGCAGCTGGCACAGCAGTGGGTGTCACGGCCATGCTTTCCACGCTTGTGTCCCAGCGTCGTGAGATCGGCCGCTTGCGCAAACTGCGTGGCGAACCGGTCATTCCGAAAAGCGCTCAACCGCAGTACCCCGACTCGGTCTGACGTCCATGGATTTCGAATTCTGGTGGCTGCTTTCCTGGCCGCTATTCTTTGCTCTGGGCTGGGTTGCCGCCCGTATCGACATCCGCCATCTATTGCGGGAGTCGCGCTCGCTGCCGCGCTCTTACCTGAGCGGGCTCAACTTCCTCGTCAATGAGCAGCCCGACAAGGCAATCGATGCGTTCCTCGAAGCGGTGCGTATCGATCCGCAAACGATTGAACTGCACTTCGCGCTTGGCAGCCTGTTTCGCCGTCGCGGCGAAGTGGATCGCTCCATCCGTATCCATCAGAGCCTTGTTGATCGAGAAGACCTGACCGGCGATCAACGCTTGCAGGCCCTCGAAGAGCTGGGGCAGGACTACCTCAAGGCGGGCCTGCTCGATCGCGCCGAAGCCGCCTATTCGCAACTGCGTGACACACCTCTGCGCGAGACTGCATTCCGCGCCTTGCTTGAGATCTATCAGCAGGAAAAAAACTGGAACAAGGCCATTGAAATTGCACGCCAGATGCCCGGCAACGATCATCAGTGGGAGCATGTAATTGCCAACTTTCATTGCGAACTGGCTTCCACTGAAATGGCGCATTCACGTTATGACGCAGCGCTGCAGCAGGTAGACGAAGCGTTGCGCGTGAACCGGCGCTGCGTGCGCGCCGCCATGTTGCAGGGAGATATCCATGCGGCGTTGGGTAACGACTCAGCCGCTCTGGAGTCATGGAAGCGCATCGAACAGATGGAGCCGGGTTTTCTGTCGCAGGTTGCCGAACGGATGATGGACGCATATCGCCGGGCGGGCGATGCGGAGGGGGGCATCCAGTTGTTGCGCTACTATCTGGATCGTTATCCTTCCCTTGACCTGCTGGAGTCGGTATTTCAGTGGGACATGGAGCATCAGGGCGCGCATGTTGCCTATGCCTTGGTACGCGACGAGCTCAAGCGCAATCCAACCTTGCTTGGTCTCGACAAGCTTCTCGAAGCTGCGGTATTCACTGCCTCGGCGGATAAGCGCAACGATGTCGAGCTGGTGAAAGGCCTGATTCATGGCCACACGCGTCGCGTCGCACGCTATTGCTGCGATCGGTGCGGTTTCAAGGCACGACAGTTCTACTGGCGTTGCCCGGCCTGTGGTGAGTGGGAATCTTACCCGCCGCGCCGAACTGAAGAATTCGATCTGACGCCGTAACGCATGAACATGGCGTCGTCATCTATCGCAATTGAAATAGTGCAGGGAATATCATGAAAATTACTGTTGTTGGTACGGGTTATGTAGGTCTCGTTTCTGGCGCCTGTATGGCCGAAGTCGGTAACGATGTGTTGTGTCTTGACCTGGACAAGGAAAAGATCCGCATCCTCGAAGAAGGCGGTATCCCGATCTTCGAACCGGGTCTGCTGGAAATGGTGAAACGCAATGTGGCGGCCGGCCGCCTGCATTTCACTACCGACATCGAGCGTGCTGTCGCACACGGCACCATCCAGTTCATCGCCGTCGGCACACCGCCCGATGAGGACGGCTCTGCCGATCTGAAATACGTGCTGGCAGCCGCCCGCAATATCGGCAAGCACATGACGGACTACAAGGTCGTCGTCGACAAGTCGACCGTGCCGGTCGGTACCGGTGACAAAGTACGCGCTGCCATTGCCGATGAGCTCAAGGCGCGTGGCATCGAAGTGCCTTACAGCGTCGTGTCGAATCCCGAATTCCTCAAGGAAGGCGCGGCAGTCGAAGACTTCATGCGCCCGGATCGCATCGTCGTCGGCGCCGAAGATGAACAGGCCATTCACCTCATGCGCGCCTTGTACGCGCCATTCCAGCGCAATCACGAGCGCTTGCTGGTGGTGGATATCCGTTCGGCCGAGCTGACCAAGTACGCAGCCAACGCCATGCTGGCCACCCGCATCTCGTTCATGAACGAGCTGGCCCTGCTGGCCGAAAAGCTGGGTGCCGACATCGAACTGGTACGCCAGGGCATCGGCTCCGATCCGCGTATCGGCTGGCACTTCCTCTACGCCGGTTGCGGCTACGGCGGTTCATGCTTCCCGAAAGACGTGCAGGCTCTGATCCGCACATCGAATGCTGTCGGTCAGCCCATGCAGGTCCTGCAGGCCGTTGAAGCCGCAAATGACAGGCAGAAGCACGTGCTGGTTGACAAGATTGTCGGGCGCTTCGGCGAAGACCTGTCGGGCAAGCGCTTCGCACTGTGGGGTTTGGCATTCAAGCCACAGACCGACGATATGCGCGAAGCGCCAAGCCGCGTGATCATCGAAGAATTGTTCAAGCGTGGCGCATCGGTCACAGCCTACGACCCGGTTGCCATGCACGAGGCACAGCGTATTTTCACTGACGAAGCACGTCTGTCCTTTGCCGATCAACCCATGGCCGCGCTTGAAGGTGCAGACGCGCTGGTGATCGTGACCGAGTGGAAGGAATTCCGCAGTCCCGATTTCAATACGATCAAGGCCAAGCTCAAGAGCCCGGTCATCATCGACGGTCGTAATATCTTCTCGCCCGAGTTGCCGCGTGCGGCAGGCCTCGAGTATTTCGGTATCGGCCGTAAGTAAGCACAATAATTGTCATGGCAAAACTGGCTATTCCCGATACCAGCAAGGCGCGCGTCCTCGTCGTTGGCGATGTCATGCTGGATCGCTACTGGTTCGGCGATGTCGAACGCATATCGCCCGAAGCGCCAGTGCCCGTGGTGCGCGTCCAGCGCACCGAAGAGCGTCCCGGTGGTGCCGCCAACGTAGCACGCAACGGGTCTGCCCTTGGCGCCAGTCTGAGCCTGCTGTCTGTCGTAGGCGAGGACGAAGCGGCGAACGCGCTGGAGCACCTGGTGAGCGAGGCCGGCGTGCGCTCGCTGATGCAGCGTGACGGCAGCCTGTCGACGACCATCAAACTGCGTGTATTGGGGCGGCAGCAACAGCTATTGCGTATCGATTTCGAGAACACGCCTTCCGAGAACGTGTTGAGTGCCAAGCTGGAAGCTTACAAGCGGGAGCTGGCAGATCATGATGTCGTCATTCTCTCGGACTACGGCAAGGGCGGGCTGACGTTCGTACAGGAGATGATCGACCTGGCGCGTGCTGCGGGCAAGCCGGTGCTGGTCGACCCGAAAGGTGAGGACTATTCACGCTACAGAGGCGCCAGCCTGCTGACGCCGAACCGCTCCGAACTTCGCCAGGTGGTAGGCAAATGGCGCGACGATGCCGACCTGGCCGAACGCGCGCAAAAGCTGCGCAGGGAACTGGCGCTGGACGCCTTGCTGGTGACACGTTCGGAAGAGGGCATGACGCTGTTTCGCGCAGAAGGTACCGTGCATGAAGGCACGCGTGCACAGGAAGTCTTTGACGTATCTGGCGCTGGCGACACCGTCATCGCGACGCTGGCAGTGATGCTGGCGAGCGGCTGCGATCTGGCGACGGCGATGCGTCTTTCCAATCATGCCGCCGGCATCGTAGTCGGCAAGCTGGGTACGGCGACCGTTACGCTCGACGAGTTGCGGGCGGAGTTTTAAGAATCACCATTGACGCGTCATTCCCGCGAAAGCGGGAATCCACGTGAACCTCAATGCAGTTTGGTTCCGACAAGTGGATTCCCGCTTCTGCGGCAATGACGATCAAATTTATTTTCGAGGTATCAATTCATGGCTCGTTACATTGTCGTCACCGGCGCAGCCGGTTTCATCGGTTCGAACATCGTGGCGGGTCTGAATGCGCGCGGCGTGACGAACATCATTGCGGTCGATAACCTGACGCGCGGCGACAAGTTCAAGAATCTCGTGAAATGCGAGATCGCCGATTACATCGACAAGAAGGAATTTCTTGCGGCGATCGAATCCGGTGAGTTCGATGGTGGCATCGAGGCCATCCTGCACGAAGGCGCATGCTCCGACACCATGGAGCACAACGGCCAGTACATGATGGACAACAACTATCGCTACTCGTTGTCGTTGCTCGATTACTGCGCCGACCAGCAGATTCCCTACTTGTACGCCTCGTCTGCGGCCACTTATGGCGGCAGCAGTGTATTCAAGGAAGAGCCTCAGTACGAAGCGCCCTTGAATGTGTATGGCTATTCCAAGTTACTGTTTGATCAGGTCGTACGCCGTGCGATGCCTGATATCGCCTCACCGGTGATCGGTTTTCGCTACTTCAACGTCTACGGGCAGAACGAGCAACACAAAGGGCGGATGGCCTCTGTGGCGTTTCACGCCTTCAATCAATTCCAGGCTGAAGGCAAGGTCAAGCTGTTCGAAGGCTGCGACGGTTATGCCAATGGCGGCCAGTTGCGGGATTTCGTGCATGTCGATGACATCGTCTCGGCCAATCTGTTTTTCCTTGAAAAAGGCGACCGCTCGGGCGTGTTCAACCTCGGCACGGGGCGCGCCCAGAGCTTCAATGACATTGCAGTAGCCGTCATCAACAGTTGCCGCACGGCTGCCGGCAAGGAAGCACTTTCGCTGGCTGAGTTGCAGGCGCAAGGCCTGATCGAATACATCCCGTTCCCCGAAGCGCTCAAGGGCAAGTATCAGAGCTTTACGCAGGCTGACATGACGGCCTTGCGCGAGGCTGGTTACGATCTTCCGTTCGCCGACGTGTCAACCGGCGTGGGGAGGTACTGCGTTAAGCTCATGCAGGGTAAATAGTCCGTTTTCCCGAATGCGGAAACGTGGCGGCCAAACCTGCTTTTGTATTGCCTTCGTATTTTTCCATCACTTTCGGGAGTCATATCAATGCTGAAAAAACTGCTGCTTGCTACCCTGGGTTTGCTTGCTTCTATCGGCATGGCCATTGCCGCTGTCAATATCAATACGGCTACTGAACAGGAACTGGACAGCCTGCCTGGCGTAGGCCCTGCCAAGGCGAAGGCAATCGTCGAATATCGCAAGGCCAACGGCAACTTCAAATCAGTCGATGATCTCAAGAACGTCAAAGGTATCGGCGACAAGACCTTCGCCGATCTCAAGAGCCAGATCGCGGTAAGTGGCGCGACGACTGCGCCGGCTGCTCCCCCTGCAAAGGACAAGAAGGAAGTCGTGAAGGACAAGGCGCAAGAGCTCAAGGCCGACACGAAGGCCGCTGCGAAGGAAACTGCAGGCGCCACCAAGTCCGCTGCCGCTGTTGTCGAGAAGAAGGCGGACAAGGCAGCTGCAGTGGTGAAGGAAAAAGCCGGCGATGCCAAGGATGCTGTGAAGGCTGACGCCAAGGCGGTGAAGGGCGAAGCCAAGTCGGCAGCATCTGTTGCCGAAGACAAGATGGGCAAGACAAAAGACAAGGCAGAAAAGAAAATGAAGAAGGCCGCCAGCAGCGCTTCTTCGGCGAAATGATCGTGGCCTGAGCTTGCGGCTCGCAAGAGCTGCGGCAGATGACCCCATGCAGCGATGCATGGGGTTTTTTCATGCTCGTATGCCTTCGCCTGCGCTGCCAAAGCCGCAAGCCTTGCGGTATATAATCGAACCCGATCAGCACCCTGCCTTTGTGGAGAAAGAACGAGATGACTTACGTTGTGACCGAGTCCTGCATCAAGTGCAAATACACCGATTGCGTGGACGTTTGCCCGGTCGATTGTTTCCGTGAAGGACCGAACTTCCTCGTCATTGATCCGGACGAATGCATCGATTGCACACTGTGCGTGGCGGAGTGCCCGGTCGAGGCGATCTATGCCGAAGACGACCTGCCAGCCGATCAGGTGCAGTTCACGGCGATCAATGCCGAACTGGCCAAAAAGTGGACGGCAATAGTCGAGCGCAAGGACCCGCTGCCGGATGCGGACGATTGGGCCAAGATCAAGGGCAAAGCTGACAAGCTCGAACGCTGAGCCTCCACGCCCGGCAAGAAAAGGCGCGGCCTTACGGCTTGCGCCTTTTCCTTTTCAGGCATGGCAGCATCGGGTCTGTTCGCCTTCACCCGATGGTTGCGTGTGAGCAGACCTTAAAGGATGAGCCGCACCTTGCCAGCCAGTATTTCGCCTACGCTTTCCCGGTACTCGATTGCGCCAGATCGCGGCTTTCTGCCTGCCGCAGCCGCGCATATCCTGGCTTTTGCCTGCCCGGCACCCGATGTCGCGGACCTTTCACGTGCCAGTCTGCTGCTGCCCAATATCAAGCTTGCCGCGCCGCTCAATGAGGCCTTGTTTGCCTGTGCGGGCGGCCCTGTGTTACTGCCGCGTATCGATACGCTTTCCGGCATGGTCGAGCCTTGGTTGGCGACGCTGGAGGCCATGCCCGATGCGCGCCGCCAGCTCCTGCTGCATGCTTTGTTGCGTGGCCGCGAGTGGCTGGACGAAGGCATGTTGTGGGATGTGGTCGCCGAGCTGACCCAGCTCTTCGATACGCTGACCGAGCATGCCGTGAGCCTGCCGGATGATGAAGCGCAGCTGCTGGCGCGCCTCGAAGAGGCATTCGAGCTGCGCAATTCACAAGCGCTCAATTTCGAGGCGAAGCTCGTCAATGCCTTGTGGCGGGCCGAAGCGCAGGGCAAGCCGTCGCGTGCTGTTGCGCGTTTGTTGGCGGCTGCGCAATGGCTGGTGCAACTCGACGGCCCCTTGATCGTGATGCTGGAGTCTGCCGATGCGGGCCCGTTGCAGGCGCTGATCGAGGAAGCGGCCAGGCGCGTGCCGGTGCTCCTGCTGCGACCGGACCGCGCGCTCGCAGGAGGCGCCCTTGCCGAGATGCTTGCGCGTGCCTGGCCGTTAGCGGCTGAAAGGTTGCCTTTACGCGAACGTGTGCACGGCATTGATCCGGATGTCATTACGCGTTCACGACAGCGTCTGCGTCTATTCGCTTCCGAGAGCCTGGAAAATCTCGGTGAGGCCGTCGCCGACCAGGTGCTGGACTGGCTCTGCGCAGGCAAGCGCAATATCGCCCTCGTAGCTTGCGACCGGCTCGCGGCGCGGCGTGCGCGTGCCTTGCTCGAACGCGAAGGCGTACTGGTGCAGGACGAAACCGGATGGAAGATGGTGACGACGCGCGTCGCTGCCGTGGTCGACGCCTGGCTCGAAGTATTGGCTTCGGACGCCTGGCATCGTGCCCTGATCGACTTGCTGCGCGCGCCCTTGTTGTTTGCCGATATCGACCCGATAGCGCGCGGGCAGGGCGTCGATGCACTCGATCGCCTGATACGCGATACGCATATCGCCAGCGGCCTCGATCGCCTGCGCGCTGCTGCGGGAGGCCTGCCCGAATCTGCCGCGCTGCTCGATCGCCTGATCGCAGCGCGCGCCGCCATCAATCCCGCCCAGTCCGTGACCATTGCCGAATGGCTGCGTCGTCTGCGCAAGAGTCTCGAGCTACTGGGCGCCATGCCGTACTTCGAGCAGGACCAGGTGGGGCAGCAATGGCTCGAATGGCTCGAAACGCGGCAGGCTGAACTGACGGGAGAGGAGGGGCGCTTCCGCTTCAATGCCTGGCGCACCTGGTTCAATCGCCAGATGGACTCGCAACTTTTCCGCGACGAGAGCATCCGCAGCCCGGTCATCATGACCCACCTTGCGGCAACACGGCTACGCAGCTTCGATGCGGCCATCGTCATTGGCGCTGACACGGAACATCTCGCACCGCCGAGTGCGCCAGGCTGGCTCACGCATGCCGGTGTGCGTCGTGCGCTGGGCTTGCCGGGCCTTGCGACGGAGCGCCGCCAGTTGCAGGAAGATCTCGCGGGACTGCTGCTTGCCAGCGATGCATCTGTCATTGCCTGGCAAAGCCTGCGCCGCGACGAAGCCCTGATGCCGGCTGCCGAGGTGGCTGTGCTGGAAACCGCGCTGCGCTTGGCTGCTGGCACGTCCATCGTGGAGAAGTCCGCGCCACGCCGCTTTCCGGCCAGTGCCGATGTTGGCCCGACCACCATACCCGCGCCAGCCGTGCCGCCTGGGCGAGTGCCGGAGCGCCTGTCGGCCACCGGGCTCAAGACGCTTATCGACTGCCCGTATCGCTATTTCGCGCGTTACGTATTGCGCCTGATCGAGTTCGATGAGCTGAGCGAAGGCATGGAGAAGCGCGACTTTGGCGAGCAACTGCACACCATCCTGCATCGCTTCCACAGCCGTCATCCGCAGCTCGGCTCTGAAACGGACGAGGTGCTGATCGCATCACTTGAAGCGATCACCGAAGAGGCATTTGCGGAAGCCGTCGCGCGCAATTTCCAGGATCACGCCTGGCGCCTGCGCTGGCGCGCACAGCTTGAGGACTACCTCGCCTGGCAACGCCAGCGCGAGTCCAAAGGCTGGTCATGGCAGGCCGGCGAGCTGGAAGCGGCGCGCGAGCATGAACTGGGGGCGGGCCGCAGCTTGTACCTCTCGGGCCGCATCGATCGTGTCGATACGGGGCGCGATGCAGAGGGGGAACCCGCGCAGGCGCTGCTTGATTACAAATCGCGTGGCCTCAAGCCGCTGCGTGATCAGGTTCGTGACCCTGACGACGTGCAACTCGCGTTTTACACCTTGCTGCAGGGCACGCATGTCGCCGAAGCGGCCTACGTCGCGCTCGATGGCAACGAACTGGGTACGGCTGCATTGACCGGGCCGGAAGAGCGCGCCGCAGCCTTGCAGGACATCATCACGGAAAGTTTCAACGCCATGCACGAAGGCGCCGGCATGCCTGCGCATGGCACGGACACCGCCTGCGCGTATTGCGAAATGCATGGCCTGTGCCGGAAGGGATGGGCGACGTGATCAGGGAACGGCATGTAGGTTGGGGTGAGCAAAGCGATGCCCAACATCGAACGGAGAAACGCGTGCAGAACGTATGGCAACGTGAGCGTTGGGCATCGCTTTGCTCACCCCAACCTACCAAGCTTCAGGACGTCATCATTGCAAGTTTCAACGCCACGTACGCAGGATGGGCAACGTGAACGCCGAGCAACGTCAGCGCGACAGGTTTCTCGCTCTCGACCCCGCACACAGCGTTGCGGTCGAAGCCTGCGCGGGCAGCGGCAAGACCTGGTTGCTGTCTTCGCGTCTGCTGCGCCTGCTGCTGGCGGGCGTGCAGCCGGGCGAGATTCTGGCGATCACATACACGCGCAAGGCAGCGCGCGAGATCGAAGAGCGTTTGCGTGGTTTGCTTGCGGAGCTGGCGAGTGCGTCGGTGGAAGATGCTGTTGGCATTCTGGTGCAGAGAGGCCTTTCACGCGAAGAGGCGCAGGTGGCATTGCCGCGTGCGCGCGGCCTGTTCGAGATGCTATTGCATGCCGAGCCGGCGATCACGATCACGACTTTCCACGGCTGGTTTGCGCGGCTCTTATCCGGTGCGCCGCTGGATAGCGGCTTGGCCGGACGCTCGCTCGATGAAGCTGCCGGTAGCTTGCTGGATGAGGCCTGGGCCGCGCTGGCGACTGACTGCGCCCGTGCTCCGGATGGCGATATCGCACAGGCCTTACTGTGGCTCTACGCGCAGCTCGGCGGGGCGATGACGCGCAAGCTGTTGCGCGCTTTCGTCGAGCGCCGCGCGGAGTGGCGCGTGTGGCATGGCGAGCAGGGCGGCGTCGACGGCGTGTTGGCTGGGCTGGATGCGCAGTTCGATGTCGGTGGCGATCCGTTTGCCGAAGTGTTCAGTCATCTGCGACTGGTCGAGCTGGATGAGTTTGCACGCTTGCTCGGCCTCAATACCGCGACGGATCAGGCGCTGGCCAATGCGCTGGCGCAAGCCGTCGTGGAAGCGCGTGAGCGTCTCGATCTGCCTGAGTCGGGACCGTGCGGGCATGACGATGTGTTCGAAGCGGTGCGTGCCGCGTTCCTGACGAAAGAGCACAGCGCGCGCAAGCGCAAGTCCGGCAAGGAGCAGGTCAAGCGTCTTGGCGCGAGCGGCGATGAGCGCTTCATGATTCTGCATGCGGAATGGAGCGAGCGCCTGACAGCGGTGCTCGGTGCGCTGCAGGATCAATACAACTGCACATTCAATCGTCATGCATTGATGGTGGGTGAAGCTTTGCTCGGCAAGCTGGAGGAATTGAAACGCTCGCGGCGAGTGATGGATTTCTCCGACCTTGAAGCGGAGGTCGATACGCTGCTCTCGCAGGAGGGCACGGCCGCCTGGCTGCAGGCGCGACTGGACGCGCGTTATCGCCACATCCTGCTCGACGAATTTCAGGATACGAATCCCTTGCAGTGGCGCATCCTGCGCGGCTGGCTGGATGGTTATAGCGGTACCGGCGCGACGCATCCGAGCGTGTTCCTGGTGGGTGATCCGAAGCAGTCGATCTATCGTTTTCGTCGCGCCGAGCCCAAGTTGTTCACGGCAGCGGCGGATTATTTCGAACGCGATTTCGGTGCGCTGCGCATCGGCAACGCGCATACCTTCCGCAATGCGCAGGGCATTGTCGATCTGGTCAATGCCGTGTTCGCCGGCATGGAAGGCTTCGTGCCGCAGACGGCCGAGCGCAGTGACAGCAATGAGTGGCCCTCGCGCGTCGAGGTGCTGCCGCTGATTCCCGCTCCGCTGAAGGATGGCAATGAGGGCAGTGCGACCGGCGATGATTCTGCAATGCGCAGCCCGCTCTTCGAGCCGCGCATCGATGCCGAAGACTTGCGCCGCGCGGAAGAGGCCAGTTTGCTGGCGACGCGCATCAGCGAAATGGTCGGCAGTTGGCTGGTGCGCGACAGGCATGGTGAGCGTGCTGCGCGTTATGCCGATGTACTGATTCTTACGCGTCGCAAGACGCAGCTCGCCACCTACGAAACAGCCTTGCGCGCGGCAGGCATTCCCTTCGTAAGCCCGGGGCAGGGCGGCTTGCTGGCCACGCTGGAAGCGCAGGATCTGTTAGCGGTGTTGCGCTTTCTCGCCGACCCGGCGGACAACATCCGGCTGGCGCACACGCTACGCACGCCGGCGTTCAACCTGTCGGACGAAGACCTGCTCGCGATCTCTGCCGGGCAGGGTGCGTGGTGGCCGGCATTGCAGCGCCTGGCGAAGTCTGGTGACGATGCTGAGGAAACCCCGATCCAGCGCGCCGTGCGCCTGCTTTCCAGGTGGATGGCCGCCTCGGCCTACCTGCCGGCGCACGACCTCATCGACCGTGTTTTCCACGAGTCCGACTGGTTCGCACGCTGCCGTGCCGCAGTCCCTCCGGCTTTGTGGCCGGGTGTGCACGCCAACCTCGAAGCCTTGCTGGAACTGGCCCTGAACGTGGATGCCGGGCGTTACCCCAGCCTGACGCGCTTCGTCGATGAACTGAAGCGCCTTTCCAGTTCCGACGAAGAGGCGCCCGATGAGGGGCTGGTTGCCACGGCAGGTGATGTTGGCGAAACCGGCGGTGGCCGCGTGCGCATCATGACCATCCACGGCGCCAAGGGACTCGAAGCGCCCATCGTGTGGCTGATCGACGCCAATTCGCCGCCAAGGAACGGCGACGGCTACGGTGTCGCGATGCACTGGCCGGAAGACGCACGGGCGCCGCAGCACTTCTCGTTGCTGGGCCGCTTGAGCGAAGCGGGGCCAAGCCGCGCCGCGCTGCTCGAAGCAGAAAAGCTTGCCGCCGAGCGCGAAGAGCTGAACCTGCTTTACGTCGCCATCACGCGTGCCGAGCAGGTACTGATCGTCAGCGGCATCGAACCCGCGCGCGCGCAGCATGCGCCGACCGCATGGAAGCGCGTTGCGGAAGCCATGTCGCAGATGGCCGCGGAACAAGGGTTTGCGGGCAGCATGCCGGTAAAGGCAGGCGTGGTGCCGATCTACGAGGTGCCTGCCCTGCAGCCCAGCATCGGCGCTGCTCTCCGGCAGGTGCCAAGAATTGGCGAGCAGATGCGCAACCTGCCCACGCCTGCGCCGAAAAGTGCCGACGGCATGGCTTTCGGTCGTGAAATGCACGCCTGGCTGGAAGCGACGCTGTCCGGATTGCCGCTGCCCGGCGTCGCTGACGATATCCTGCGCAGCGCGCGGGCCATTCTGGCCCGGCCGACATTGCAGCGCTTCTTCGATCCGGCTCGCTATCTGCGTGCAGTGAACGAAGGCAGCTTCCTGTTCGCGGCGGGCCAGGTCGGGCGCATCGACCGCTGGGTCGAGTTCGATGACGAGCTGTGGGTGCTCGACTACAAGAGCGGCAGCCCCGTCGGCGCGCCCATGGAGCAATACCGGGCGCAACTGGCCGACTACCGCCGTGCACTGCAGGCCTTCGCCAGGGGCAAGCCGGTGAGGGCACTGCTGATCTTCACCGATGGCAGTGATGTGGAAATAGCTTTCGATGCCGGATAGTGAGCGGGTCGGCGACATCCGGTGCATCAGGGATACCCTGAATCGCCCGTATGCAATACCATTCGCAACAAATTGCGCTGATGCGAGGAGAAGGAAATGCTGGTTAGTGAAATCATGGCGCTCAAAGGCCACGTGCTTTACACCGTCGGCCCGCAGCACACGCTGCAGGAAGCGGTCACCACCATGACCGAGCTCGACATCGGTTCGGTAGTGGTGGTCGAAGACGGCAAGATGGTCGGCCTGCTGACTTTCCGTGAAATGCTGGCAGCGCTGGCGCGTGTCGGCATGAACTGGCGCGAGGCCAGGGTCGCTGGCGCGATGATGGCTAAGCCCGTGGTCGCCACGCCGGAAATGGAAGTCGAAGAGCTGCAACGCCTCATCGTCGAACATCACCAGCGCTATCTGCCTGTCATGGATGGCGACACCTTGCTGGGCGTGATCTCTTTTCACGACGTTGCGCGTGCCATGCTCGAAGAAAAAAGCTTCGAGAACCGCATGCTCAAGAGCTACATCCGCAACTGGCCGGAAGAAGGCGAAGGGCAGGATTCTCAGGCAGCAGGTTGATCGGCTGGCATCAAGTCAATGCCCGCTGCGGCCGTTAGCATTCAGTAGGTCTTGCAACGAGAAGAAGCAGAATCACCATCCGCGATAGACGGAGGAGACGAAGTGGAAAAGATCTGGCTGCAGAGCTACCCGGCTGGCATACCCGCCGAGATCGATGTAAACGAATTCGCGTCCGTAGGCGATCTGTTCGAGCGCAGTGTGGCCCGCTGGCCGCAGCGCGCGGCCTACGTCAATATGGGCAAGTCGCTGAGCTACGGCGAGCTCGAACGGCTCTCCGGTCAATTCGCGACCTACCTGCAAGCGGAACTTGGATTGCCTGCTGGCGCACGTGTGGCATTGATGATGCCCAACGTGCTGCAATATCCGGTCTGCCTGTTTGGCGCCCTGCGCGCCGGCTACACCGTGGTGAATTGCAATCCACTCTATACGCCGCGTGAGCTCGAGCACCAGCTCAACGATTCGGGCGCCGAAGCCATTGTCATACTCGAGAACTTCGCCCATACGCTGACGGCTGTTATCGCCAACACGAGCATCAAACACGTTGTCGTCACGAGCCTTGGCGCAATGTTGGGCGGCCTCAAGGGCAGTGTGGTCGACCTGGTGGTGCGGCACGTCAAGAAGCTCGTACCGGCATGGTCACTGCCCAATCACATACGTTTCAGAGAAGCCTTGCAGCGCGGTGCACGCCACACGCTGCGCAAGGTGACGGTGACGCACGATGACATCGCCTTCCTGCAATACACCGGCGGCACGACCGGTGTGGCCAAGGGCGCGATGCTGACGCATGGCAACATCGTCGCCAACCTGCAGCAGGCCAGCGCCTGGATCAAGCCGCGCATCGACGAAGGCGTCGAGACCATCATCACGGCCTTGCCGCTGTACCACATTTTTTCGCTGACGGCGAACTGCCTGACCTTCCTGAAATTCGGCGCAACCAACGTGCTGATCACCAATCCGCGCGACATCCCCGGCTTCGTCAAGGAGCTTGGCAAATACCATTTCACGGTGATCACCGGCGTCAATACGCTTTTCAACGCGCTGCTGAACAACCCGGACTTCGCCAGGCTGGATTTCTCCGGTCTCAAGTGCGCATTGGGTGGTGGCATGGCCGTGCAGCAGGCCGTGGCCGAGAAGTGGCAGAAGGTGACGGGCTGCACGCTGCGCGAAGCCTATGGGCTGACCGAAACGTCGCCGGCGGTGTGCATCAACCCCATCGACCTCGATTACTTCAATCATTCCATCGGTCTGCCGATCTCCTCGACGGATATTTCGATTCGCGATGATGACGACCACGAACTGGGCATCGGCGAAGCAGGCGAGCTCTGCGTACGCGGCCCGCAAGTGATGAAGGGCTATTACAAGCGTCCCGACGAAACTGCGATGGTGATGACGGCAGATGGCTTCCTGCGCACCGGCGATATCGCCAACGTCGATGACAAGGGCTTCGTGCGCATCGTGGATCGCAAGAAGGACATGATTCTGGTATCCGGCTTCAACGTCTATCCGAACGAGGTCGAGGATGTCGTGGCTGCACATCCCGGCGTGCTGGAAGTAGCGGCGATCGGCGTGCCCGACGAGCATTCGGGCGAAGCGGTGAAGATCTTCGTTGTACGCAAGGATCAGCAACTGACGGAGCAGGCGCTGATCGCGCATTGCAAGGCCAGCCTGACCGGCTACAAGGTGCCGCGCCAGATTGAATTCCGCGACGAGTTGCCAAAAACCAACGTCGGAAAAATTCTGCGGCGCGCCTTGCGCGATGAGGCGCTGAAGAAAGCCGCCTGATCAAACCGAGCATTGACAGGCGTCAAGAGGCCGACGTTACGGTGGCAATCCGGATGATTTCAGAATAGCGCGTGAAATACCCCCTTATTCCGCAGGTCGGATGCCGTAATGCTTCCTTGCAGGTCATGTTTATTTGTGCTTGAATTCGATTGCGTTTCTCACTTCTGTTTGGCTAATTACTCGTGAACTCCATTTTCTCCGTGTCGCTACCCGCTTTTACCGCACTCGTTGCGGTATCGGTCGTAGTACGCGTAGTAGATGTAGGCGGCAACGCGCCGTAACGGGGAACGAGTCAGACTCAAGGATTTCAACCCCGTCGGCGCAAGCCGGACGGGGTTTTCTTTTTTCTGCTCCCCGCCCGGCCTGATTCCAGACTTCTTCGCCTGAAGCGAATTGTCTGGAATGACGCACCGGCTCAGCTGGAGCAGGTTTCATGAAATACACAGGGGCACAACTCGTCGTCAGGCTGCTTGAGCAGCAAGGCATCACCACCGTCGCAGGCATTCCCGGCGGCGCAGCCTTGCCGCTCTACGATGCGCTTGCCGAGCGTGGCACTATCCGCCACGTACTGGCGCGCCACGAGCAAGGCGCCGGCTTCATCGCCCAGGGCATGGCGCGCGCAACCGGCAAGGCCGCCGTCTGCATCGCATCCAGCGGACCCGGCGCCACCAACCTGGTGACGGCCATCGCCGATGCCAAGCTCGATTCGATTCCGCTGGTATGCATCACCGGTCAGGTGCCACTGTCGATGATCGGCACCGACGCATTCCAGGAAGTCGATACCTACGGCATATCGATCCCGGTGACCAAGCACAACTACCTCGTCCGCAATGTGGCCGATCTGCTGCAGGTCATTCCCGAAGCGTTTCGGCTGGCCGAGTCGGGCCGCCCCGGGCCGGTGTGGATCGACATTCCGAAAGATGTGCAGATGGCCAGCATCGAGATCGATACGCTGCCACAGCCCGGCCGGCCCGATGCGGCACCGGCCGTCGATATGGACGAACTGCGCCGCGCTGCCGAACTGATCAATGCGGCCAAATCACCAGTGCTGTATCTCGGCGGCGGCATCGTGACTGCTGGCGCTTCCGCGCAGGCCGTCATGCTTGCCGAACAGGCTGGCCTGCCGACGACGATGACATTGATGGCACTTGGCACCATGCCGTCCGATCATCCGCTGTCGCTGGGCATGCTTGGCATGCATGGCGCGCGCTTCACCAATTACATCCTCGAAGAGTCGGATCTATTGATCGTGCTTGGCGCGCGTTTCGATGACCGCGCCATCGGCAAGGCCGAGCAGTTCTGTCCGAATGCCGCCATCGTCCACGTCGATATCGATGCTGCCGAGCTCGGCAAGATCAAGCGCCCGCACGTCGGCATCCACGGTGATGTGAGTCAGGTGCTTGAACGGCTTTTGCCGCTGATCCAGGTGCAGTTGCGCAAGCCGTGGTTGACGCGCGTTTCAGAGCTGCGCAGCCGTCATCCCTTGCTGATGCCGGGCCTTGAGAACCCGCGTAGCCATTACGGCCTGATCGACGCGGTGGCAAGTGCGCTCGATCCGAAGCATGCCGATGACGCCATCATCACTACCGATGTCGGCCAGCACCAGATGTGGGTGGCGCAGGCCTACCCATTCACGCGTCCGCGTCAGTGCCTCACTTCAGGCGGGCTCGGCACGATGGGCTTCGGCATGCCGGCAGCGCTTGGTGCAGCCATTGCCGAACCGGATCGCACGGTGATCTGCTTCTCGGGAGACGGCAGCTTCATGATGAACATCCAGGAGCTTGCCACCATGGCCGACGAAAACGCCAACGTGAAGATCATCCTCATGAACAACCAGTCGCTCGGCATGGTGCACCAGCAGCAGGACATGTTCTACAAGCGCCGGCTGTTTGCCGTCGATTACCAGCGCCGCAGCGATTTTGTGCGGATCGCGCAGGGCTTCGGCATCGAAGCATGCGATCTGGATACGGCCGAAGATCCGCGTGCGATGCTGGCTGACGCGCTGAACCATCACGGCCCATGCCTGATCCATTGCTCCATCGATGTCGAAGCCAAGGTGCTGCCCATCGTGCCGCCGGGCGCGTCCAATATCGAAATGATCGGAGGCTGAGATGAACATGCGCGAATCACAATTCAATCCCGAGCAATTCAGCAAGGCCGTACTCGAGCTGACCGTGCGTAACCATCCGGGCGTGATGTCACACGTCAGTGGCTTGTTTGCACGGCGCGCCTTCAACGTAGAAGGCATCCTGTGCATGCCGGTCGGCGATGGTGCGCAAAGCATCATCTGGCTACTCGTTCGTGAGGACGAGCGTCTGCCGCAGATGGTGAGCCAGGTAGCGAAGCTCGAAGACGTCCTGTCGGTGGCGCGCCACGGCGCGGACCACCGCGTTTTCGAGCGACTGGAAGCCTTCTTTGCCTGAGCGCTTGTTGCTGATCTAGAGGTAGCGCAGCCCCGTCGCCTTGCCGCCGAATATGCGATATGCAAATACCGTATAGGCGGCAATCATCGGCACGGTGATGGCAACGCCGACGAGGATGAACTTGAGCGATGTCGGCGCGGCGGCAGCCTGCCAGATGGTGATGCTGTCCATCACCACGAACGGGTACAGGCTGTACGCCAGACCGCAGAAGCCCATGGTCATGATGTAGCCCGACAGCATGAGTGGAATATGGCTGGCGCGGCCGAGCACGCGCTCGCCGCGCAAGCAGAAAGCCAGGCCCAGCAGTGCGGCCAGCGTGCTCAGTGGTATCGGCAGCAGGGCGAAGAACGCCGGCAGGCTGAACCAGCGTTCGCGTACCGTTGCACTGACCCACGGCGTGGCAAGTGAAATCAGCAACATGCCCACGGCCACCGCAGGCCATGCGATGCGTGCCCAACGCAATGCAAGTTTTTGCAGATCGCCTTCCGTTTTCATGATGAGCCAGCTCGACCCAAGCAACACGTAGGCAGCGGGCAGGGCTAGCGCGATCAACGCGGCGAAAATGTCGAACTCGATTCCCTGCGCCAGGCCCGTGATGTAACGGCCCAGCATCCAGCCTTGTGCCAGTGAGGCGATCAGGGAGCCCGCGAAGAACGCGTGATTCCACAGGTGCTTGTGATGCGCCCGCGCCTTGACGCGAAACTCGAAGGCCACGCCACGCAAGATCAATCCGCAAAGCATCGCCGCAACCGGCAGGTACAGCGCAGTCAGCACGACGCCATACGCTTTGGGGAAAGCGATCAGCAGGATACCCACACCGAGCACCAGCCAGGTCTCATTGGCATCCCAGAAAGGGCCGATCGACGAAATCATGGTGTCCTTGTCATCGTCGCTGGCGCGCGGCAACAGCAGGCCGACGCCAAGGTCATAGCCGTCCAGGACGACATAGACCAGCATCGCGAAACCCATCAGGCTCATGAAGATCACGGGCAGGAATTCATTGAACGTCATGTGGGCAAGGTTGAGGGTGGACGGGTTCATGTGCGTGCCTCCAGGGTTTGTCCATCAGCGCCGACCGGGCCAACCATTGGCGGTTCTTCCGAAACGGGCTTGCCGGCCAGGTAGCGCAATACACCGACGTAGGCAAAAAGCAGGAACGTGTACATCAGCAGATAGGCGACAAGCGTGACGGCAATGTGGGAGGCCGGGACAGTGGACGCCACGTCGGCTGTACGCAACAGGCCATACACGATGTAGGGCTGACGCCCGATCTCAGTGACGTACCAGCCGGCGACCGTCGCGAGCCAGCCTGCAAATGTCATCGCGGCAAAAACGTAAAGCAGGAGGCGCGGCAGGTCCTGTGGTGCGCGTTTACGTAACAGCCAGCTCCCCAGCCAGCTCGCGGCAAGCATGGCCATGCCTGTGCCAACCATGATGCGGAATGCCCAGAACAGGGGTGCTACGGGCGGATGCGCATTGGGAAATTCATTGAGACCGCGAACTTCAGCCTTGGAGTCGTGCTTGAGAATCAGGCTGGCGCCGCCGGGAATGCCGAGCGCATAGCGGTTGTTGCTGTCTTTGGCGCTGGGCATGGCAAACAGCAACAGCGGGGCACCGCGTTCGGTTTTCCAGATAGCTTCAATGGCGGCGATCTTCTGTGGCTGATGTTCCAGCGTGTTGAGGCCATGCAGGTCACCGACGAAGATCTGGATCGGAATCAACAAGGCAGCTGCCATCACGCTGCCGCGAAACACCGGCGCAGTGGAGCGGTTGGCTTTGGCACGCAGCATCTGCCATGCGCTGATGCCTGCCATCAGGAACGAGACGGTGAGGCCGGATGCGATCAGCATATGTGTCAGGCGGTACGGAAACGACGGATTGAAGATCACTTGCAACCATGAGCGCACATGGAATTCGCCGTTGATGATTTCGTAGCCTGCCGGTGTCTGCATCCATGAGTTCAGCGCGAGTATCCAGAACGCTGACAGCGTGGTGCCGAAAGCAACGAGGAAAGTCGCTGCTAGATGGACCCGTTCCGACACGCGACCATGGCCGAACAGCATGATGCCGAGGAACGAAGCTTCGAGGAAAAACGCCGTCAGTACCTCGTAGCCGAGCAATGGCCCGGCGATGTTGCCAACACGTTCCATGAAGCCCGGCCAGTTGGTGCCGAACTGGAAACTCATGGTGATACCGGAAACCACGCCCAGGCCGAAAGACAGCGCGAAAATCTGCGTCCAGAAACGGTAGGCGACAAGCCAGGCCGCGTCCTTGGTTTTTATCCAGCGCAATCGGAAGATGAGCAGTGCCCAGCCCAGCGCGATGGTGATGGTCGGGAACAGGATGTGAAAGGTGATGTTCGCTGCGAACTGCATGCGTGCCAGCAAGAGGGCATCCATGGCGTATTGCTCCAGGCCTGTTTCTTCCCGGCATGTGGGCCAGACGGTGCCGGTTTGCTGCGAGGTGTGCAGCTGTGTGTAACGACCTGCTGCGACTACTTGATGGTCTTGCCGGTTTTTCCGCCCGCAATGACTTTCACTTTGCCGGTGAATTCCAGCAGCTTCTGTACCCGCGATCCCATTTTCATGAGTTGCGAAAGCGTGGTGCGATCCATGTGCTGCACCTCGTCGAACCAGGTCGTGAGCATCTCGATAAGCTCGTGCATGCCGCGCATGCGTTCCTGCGCGACACTGTCTTCTTCGGTCGCAGGCTTCTCCAGCAAGGCATTGCGCAACATGGACAGAGTGGGTTCGATCTCGCGTCGGCGGCGCTCTTCGGCAAGTATCTGGAAGACCTCCCAAGCGTCGGACGGTGCGTCGAAATATTCGCGCCTATCGCCGGCCTGATGTTTGAGCCGCACCAGACGCCAGGCCTGCAACTCCTTGAGACCCATGCTCACATTCGAGCGCGAGAACTCCAGCGCCTCGCCAATCTCGTCGGCATTGAGCGGGCGTTGCGAAACGTAGATGAGCGCGTAGATCTGACCGACCGTGCGATTGATGCCCCAACGACTGCCCATCTCACCGAAGTGGGCAACAAAGCTACGAACGAGTGGCGTCATGATTCAGTTCCTGGCAGGCCGTTTGCTGTTAATCAAATAATAGCTGAATTTACAGTAATTACTGAAAATTGAATACACAGGTCTGCCGGGCTACACGGATCTGCAATCCGGTGCGTAACCGCTTTGCTACCGGCGCCATGCGCATCAAGGCATATCTGCCTTGCGTGTTAAAATCACCGTCCCATGGGGCACATGTGCCCACTACTTGTCACAGGAACCGCCTTCATGTCAGGCAGCACAATCGGCACGCTCTTTACCGTTACCTCGTTCGGCGAATCCCATGGGCCGGCGATTGGCTGCGTGGTCGACGGCTGCCCACCCGGACTGGTGCTTACTGAAGCCGACATCCAGCTCGAACTGGATCGCCGCAAGCCCGGTACGTCGCGCCACGTCACGCAGCGCAAGGAGCCGGACACCGTCGAGATTCTTTCGGGCGTCTTCGAAGGCAAGACGACGGGTACGCCCATCGCGTTATTGATCCGCAACCAGGATCAGCGCAGCGGCGATTACTCCAAGATCATGAATACCTTCCGCCCGGGTCATGCGGACTATGCCTACGCGCACAAGTACGGTGTGCGCGACTACCGCGGCGGTGGTCGCTCTTCGGCACGCGAAACGGCAGTGCGCGTGGCGGCCGGTGCGATTGCCAAGAAATGGCTCAAGGAGCGGCATGGCATCGTCATTCGCGGCTGGATGAGCCAGCTTGGTGAGATCAGGATTCCGTTTGCGGGGTGGGAGCACGTTTACGAAAACGCCTTCTTCGCGCCCAACGCCGACATCGTGCCGCAGCTCGAAGCCTATATGGACAAGATCCGCAGCGAGCGTGACTCGATCGGTGCGCGCATCGAGGTCATTGCGACGAATGTTCCGCCGGGCTGGGGCGAGCCGGTGTATGACCGCATCGACGCTGATATTGCCTTCGCCATGATGAGCATCAATGCGGTCAAGGGTGTCGAGATCGGCGATGGCTTTGACACGGTGGCGCAGCGCGGCAGCCATCACGGTGACGAACTCACGCCGGCCGGTTTCATGTCGAATCATGCCGGAGGCGTACTTGGCGGCATATCCACGGGGCAGGATATCCGTGTTGCCATGGCGATCAAGCCGACCTCTTCAATTCCGCAGGAGCGCCGCTCGGTCGACAAGAACAACGAGCCGGTGATGATGATGACCACTGGCCGTCATGATCCCTGCGTCGGCATTCGCGCTACGCCGATTGCCGAGGCAATGCTGGCGCTGGTGCTGATTGACCATGCCTTGCGGCAGCGCGCTCAGAACGCTGACGTCACGCCTGATGCGCCGCGTATTGCAGGCCTGGCTCCCGACGGGCAGCAGGACGTGCCTTCGCCCACGCCTTGAGGCAGGGCCGCGGTATATTTTTTGCGGGGCTCACAGCGTAAGTCATGTTCGTAGGACTTATGCCGCTTACATTGCCGGCCAATCCCGACTATCACAAGAAAACGGTGAGTAAAGATGAACTGCAAATCTCATTACACCCATGCATCGAAATTCCTGTCTGTTCTGATGCTGGTTGGCTTGATAAGCGGCTGTCAGACCATTCAAACGACCCAGCCCGGCGTCGTCGGCGTCACTAGATCGCAAACCATCATGGGCAACCATGACCAAAGCGCGCGCGACATGAACCAGGAGTCAGCGCTTGCCTACAAGACGACGATCGGGGATGCACAAAAGAAGAACCAGCTTAACCCGGACAGGGCTGAAGCTGAGCGTGTGCGCCGCATCGCTAATCGCTTGATTCCCCAAGTGGTCGTTTTTCGGCCAGATGCACGCAACTGGGCATGGGAAGTCAACGTGATCGAAAGCAAGGACATCAACGCCTGGTGCATGCCGGGTGGCAAGATCGCCGTCTTTACCGGCTTGCTGGATCAACTCAAGCTGACAGACGATGAACTTGCCGCGGTGATCGGGCACGAGATGTCGCACGCCTTGCGCGAGCACGCACTCGAACGAAAACCCAGAGTAGTTGCTGCGCAGGTCGGCACGATAGGCTTGCAGCTCGGTGGTGCAGCGCTCGGCTATGACATTCCGCCCGAGCTTGCGAACTCCGTGTCGATGGCGGCCTTGGCACTGCCCAATTCGCGGGAACAGGAAAGCGAAGCTGACCGCATGGGTCTGGAACTGGCTGCCCGCGCAGGTTTCGATCCGCGTGCTGCTGTGACGCTCTGGCAGAAAATGGGGCAGGCCGGAGGCAGCGAACCGCCAAAGATTCTCTCCTCGCATCCGCCAAGTGCAGAGCGTCAGGCGGAATTGCGTACCACCAGTCAGTTGGTCATGCCTTTGTATGAAGAAGCACGAAGGAATGGCGCGGGGCGTTGAGCCCGACTTCGATTCGGCGATTGTTGCTGTGAGATAATCGCCGCCTTCGCCAACGCGGAACCAGTTGATTGCCATGCGCTTGCTGCGAAAATTTTTCACGGAAGTGTTGCGCGCGCGGCCATTGCTCGCGTTTGCACTGATGGGTCTGAGCTTCGTTCTTTTCGGGCTCACCTCCTTGAATCTGATTTATTTGCTCAAGGCAAACATCAGCCTGTTTCTCGATTACGGCTGGATGGTCATTCGCGATGGGGCGCTGCGACAACTTTTCGAACTGCTGGGTTATGGCTATCTGAGCCTGGTGTTCTACGTGGTCTTCAAGTGCTGTGAGCATCAATTGGTGCATTACTTCACTCACAACAAGACGCCAGACTAACGACCGAAATACGACAGATGCTGTGTCACGAGTCTTTGCGCGGCGCGCATGCTGCGCTAAAGTTCGATTTGAACAAGCCAGATTTGAATAGCAATACGATGAACATGGACGCAAAAGTCGCCAGGCAATACAAAACCACCGCCGCAATGGCCGGTGGTATTGCCACGTCCACGAACGTCACCACCAAAACGACAAAAACCGTTACCGGATAGTTCCGCCTGTGCCTCCGCTTGAGTTCCCGCCGCGGCGGGACAGGCGGGCCAGATTACCCGGCGGGGACTTTCAATTCAAAGGATTACAAGTGAGTGCACTGCGAGTAGGTTTTGTAGGCTGGCGCGGCATGGTCGGTTCCGTGCTGATGCAACGTATGCGCGAAGAAAATGACTTCGCCCATATCGAACCGGTTTTCTTTACGACATCCAATGTCGGCGGTAAGGGGCCCGATCTGGGTCTGGACGTACCTGCACTGAAGGATGCCAAGTCGATTGAAGACCTGCGCCAGATGGACGTAGTGCTGACCTGTCAGGGCGGCGATTACACCAACGAAGTGTTTCCGCAGCTGCGTGCGACGGGCTGGAATGGCTACTGGATCGATGCGGCCTCATCGCTGCGCATGAAAGACGACGCCATCATCGTGCTCGACCCGGTGAATCGCAACGTGATCCAGGGTGGGCTATCGCGTGGCATCAAGAATTACGTCGGCGGCAATTGCACCGTCAGCCTGATGCTGATGGCATTGGGTGGTCTGTTCGAGAACGACCTGATCGAATGGGCGACGTCGATGACCTACCAGGCCGCTTCTGGCGCTGGCGCGCAGAACATGCGCGAGCTGATCGCACAGATGGGCCGCATTCACGGGTCGGTGGCGGATTTGCTGGCCGACCCGGCCTCGGCGATTCTCGATATCGATCGCAAGGTTGCAGAGACGCTTCGCAGTGACGACTTTCCGACGAAAAATTTCCGCAGCACTGCACTTGCCGGCAGCCTGATTCCATGGATCGACGTACCTTACGAAAACGGCCAGAGCAAGGAGGAGTGGAAGGGCGGGGCAGAGTGCAACAAGATCCTGGGCAAGCCCGCTTTCCGCATGCCGGGTAGCGTGCCGATCGATGGCCTTTGCGTGCGCATCGGAGCAATGCGTTGTCATAGTCAGGCGATGACTATCAAGCTGCGCCGCGATGTGCCGTTGGATGAACTGTCAGACATCATCGGCCAGGCCAATGACTGGGTGCGTGTCGTACCGAATGACAGGGAACGCTCGGAGCGTGAGTTGACGCCCGCCGCGGTAACCGGTCATCTGCACGTTCCCGTCGGTCGGCTGCGCAAGCTGGCGATGGGCGGTGAGTATCTGACAGCATTCACGGTAGGTGACCAATTGCTTTGGGGCGCCGCTGAGCCGCTACGGCGCATGCTACGCATATTGATTGAACACTGAGTCAGGACACAGGCGGGGCAGGGTGCTCCGCCATGTTTTGAAGCTTGACAGCCTTTTTTGTACAAAAACAACAATAGAGGGGCTAAGTGGCTTGTATTCAGGTAATGGATGAGCTTGCAGCCATAACTCATTGATGTTATTTTGAACTTTACTATAACCACCACTCCGGCCGCCTTACAGGCAATGCCGCACGAAGCGTTATGAAAAAATCGTTCCTTCGTAGCACCCCTTTGGCAGCTTTGATCGCAGCGATGCTGGCCTCAATGTCCGGCGGTGCAGGTGCGGCCGGACTAGGGCGAATCAATGTATTCAGCTCTCTTGGGCAACCCCTGAGAGCTGAAGTCGAGATCGCCGCGACGCCTGACGAACTGGAGGCAATGTCGGCGAAAGTCGCAACGCCCGAAGCGCACGCCAGAGCCAATATCGAATATGCCGGCGAACTCACGGCGGTGCGCATGAGCATCGAGCGCCGCGCGAGTGGTGGCGCTGTCGTAAGAATCTCGTCCGACCGCGCATTCAACGAACCCTTCGTCGATATGCTGGTGGAATTGAACTGGGGCGGTGGCCGCATCCTGCGCGAATACACCTTCCTGCTGGACCCTGCCGAATCCGCGGCCACGAAGCCCGTACCACAAATTACCGAGCCTGCAGTACGGTCACAGACCGCTCCTGCAGCCCAGCCTTCCGCGCCGGCCCCTGTCAGGCCACGTGCGTCAGAGACAGTGCCTGCGCCACGCGCAAGCAGAAACTCCAGACCGGCACTTGTCGAGAAAACAACGGAAGCGCCGGCAACAAAGGCTGCTGCGGAAAAGTCGGGCGATTACACAGTGCGCCAGGGTGATTCGGCCTCGTCAATTGCTGCGCATATCAAGCCCGTCGAAGTGACGCGCGATCAGATGATGGCCGCGCTGTATCAGAACAATCAGTCAGCATTCGGTGGTGGCAATATCAATCGGCTGCGTACCGGCCAGGTTCTCAAGATCCCGGCGGCTGAAGACGTCGCCAAGATCGACAAGGCCGAAGCCCGCCAGATCATCGTCAAGGCGTCGAGCTTTGATGCGCTGAAACAGGAGGTTGGCGCTGCGGTAGCCAAGGGCCCGGCCAAGGAAGCAAATGCTTCGCAAGGGGGCAGCGGCAAGGTAGCGCCCAAGGTTGAAGAGAAGGGCGCAGGCACAGCGCAGACCAAGGACCAGCTGAAGATCAGCAAGACACCGGGCGACAAGGCTGGTGCTGGCGACGGTGGCAAGGCGGCCGGTCGCATCCAGGCACTGGAAGAAGATGTTGCCTCGCGCGACAAGGCGCTGAAGGAAGCGAAATCGCGTACTGCGGAGCTCGAGCGTAACGTCAAGGAACTCGAAAAACTTGTGCAGATGAAGAGCCAGAATCTGGCCGATCTGCAGAAGCAGGCCGCTGCCGCCGAAGCTCAGGCGAAATTGGCAGGAAAAGGCGAGACCAAACAAAGCAAGGCAGCTGCAGCCGCCGCCGAAAAGGCTGCAGCGTTAGAAAAAGCCAAGGCTGACAAGGCCGCGGCAGCCACCGCAGCAGCAGAGAAAGCCGCTGCCGAGAAAGCCGCCGCAGCTGCGAAGGTAGCCGCTGACAAAGCTGCTGCCGAGCAGGCCGCCAAAGACAAGGCCGCCGCTGAACAGGCTGCCAAGGATAAAGCGGCAGCCGAAGCAGCTGCAGCATTGGCTCAATCAGAGGCTGCCGCCGCCGCTTCTTCTGCCGCCGCCGCAGCGGCAGCTGCATCGGCACCTGTCGTCGAAATCGCTTCGGCGCCGGTTGCTCCTGTGCAGCAGTCGGCAGCGCCTGCAATTGCCTCGGCTCCTGCAGTTGTCCCACCGGTTGTGGAAGAGGAAAGCGGCATTCTCACCAATCCGCTGATCCTTGGCGTGATTGCTCTGGCACTGGCCGGTGCCGGCTATGTGGTGGTGCGCAATCGACGTCGCAATAACGCCAACAATGGCCTGACTTCGCTGAGCGAAGTTTCGACCAGCCCGAATTCGGTGTTCGGCAATGCAGGTGGTCAGACTGTCGATACCGGCACAAGCGTGCTGCATACGGACTTCAGCCAGTCCGGTCTGTCTGCCATCGATACCGACGAAGGCGTTGATCCTGTTGCCGAAGCCGATGTCTATATGGCGTATGGCCGCGATGCACAGGCCGAAGAGATTCTTCTGGATGCGCTGAAGAACGATCCGAGCCGCATTGCCATTTACCTGAAGTTGCTGGAAATCTACGCACAGCGCCGTAGCGTCAAGCAGTTCGAAAACATTGCCACTGACCTGTTTACCCAGACGGGTGGTGTTGGCGATGACTGGGCCAAGGCAGCGGCACTGGGCGCGCGTCTGGATCCGGGCAATCCGCTGTATGGCGGCGGAAATACCACTGTCATCATTCCGCCGGAAGCGTCTTCTGCAGTTGCGGCACAGCCTGTGGCGCCAGTCGTACCGGCGGTTCCTGTCGTGCCGGAACCTGCACCTGCAGAACCAGCGGGTGTCAGCTTCGGCACCAATAATGTCTCGCAAATGCGCGCCACATGGACGGTTCCGGGCGAGATCGGACAATTTACGGGTTCTGGCGACGGCCCCGTGATGGCGCCCGAGGCACCGGAAGAAATGGTGACGACTTCGCCGGAGCCATTGAACCTCGATTTCAATCTGGATCTGGAATTGCCGGAAGGCGATGAGCCCGAGACGCAGATCGAGCCACGCGACGAGTACGATGATTTGCCGCTGGTGATGGATTCGGCGCCAGCGCCTGCCGCCCCATCATCCAGTCCGTCTTCGGCCCCGTTGGAGTTTGATCTGGACATGGGACCGCTCAGCGAGAGCGATCCGGTCGGTGTTTCAACCGAGCCTCAGCATTTTGCTGCTGAAGCGGCTGTTGATAATGCCATGCAGGTATTGAGCGAAACCGATTCTGAAATGGGTATCGAGCGCTCCTTGGAGCGTAGCTCGCTGTCGGTGGTCGATCTGGAAAAGACGAATTTCGAGAGCAGCCTGCTCGACTTCGATTTTGAGCTCGGCGAAGACACCAACGTCTCGCGCAGCAACATGGATATGTCGGACGTCAGTCTGCAGACCGATCCCGGTTTCAATCACCATGGCGCCGCTCCATCCCCATCCTCTTCCAGTTCGCGGCAGCAAGCCGAGTTCGTCGATACATCTGCGGCTTCCCAACCTGCTGTAGGCACGATCGACATACATGATGAAGTCAGCACCAAGCTCGAGCTGGCACGGGCTTACGAAGAAATGGGCGATATCGAAGGTGCGCGTGAGCTGCTTGAAGAAGTCATGAGCGATGGTGCCGAACAACAGAAACAGATGGCACAAACCATTCTGACGCGAATCGCTTGAAAGCCTCCACTTACCGAAGTGCCCTGAATGCTGTTTGAGTTTTATCTTCCGGCCGTCCCAGTGACGGCCGGTTTGTTTTGCGCCGATGACGGCGCCATCAAAGCGCCCGTATGGCACGCATAGTCCTATCCATCGAGTACGACGGAAGCAGCTTCGAGGGCTGGCAGTCGCAGCCGCACGGCCGCACCGTGCAGGACACGTTGCAAGCCGCTGTCACGGCCATTGCCGGGCACGAGGTGGCGCTGGCATGTGCAGGACGCACCGACACGGGCGTGCATGCCACGGTGCAGATTGCCCACTTCGATACAAATACAGATCGGCCCCTGAGCGCGTGGGTGCGCGGTGTTAACGCGCATCTGCCTGAGAGCATTTGCGTACGCTGGGCGCTAGAGGTAGACGAAGACTTCCACGCCAGATTTTCGGCGTATGCGCGCCGTTATCGCTATGTGTTGCTGAACCGACCGGTCCGCCCCGCGATTCTGGCTGGCAAGGTTGGCTGGCAACACGCGCCGCTGTCCCTGCCGACCATGCAGGACGCGGCCCATCTGCTGCTTGGCGAGCATGATTTTTCCGCTTTTCGCGCCGCGCAATGCCAGGCGAAGAGTCCGGTCAAGACACTGACGACCGCATCGGTCACCCGCCAGGGCGATCTGATCGTTCTCGATTTTGAAGCCAACGGCTTTCTTCACCATATGATTCGCAACCTTGTTGGCGCGCTGGTCTTCATCGGCAAAGGCGAGGCGCCAGCGAGCCATATGGGTGAGTTGCTCCTCATGAAAGACCGGCAGCTTGCACCGCCGACATTCTCGCCAGCCGGGCTCTACCTGTGTGGAATCAGCTATCCTGACCGCTGGCATCTGCCCGGCGAGGGACGTATCATCGCCACCCCCTCCATTGTGTTGTAGGCATCATGGCTCGTACCCGAATCAAGATCTGCGGTCTGACGCGAGAAGAAGACGTGGACGCAGCCGTCAACGCTGGCGCGGATGCGATCGGCCTGGTGTTTTACCCGCCCAGCCCGCGCTACGTCAGCATCGAGCGCGCCGCCGCGCTGTGCCGCCGCGTGCCTGCTTTCGTCACGGTAACGGGCTTGTTCGTCAATGCCGATGAAGCCTTCATCCGTAAGCATCTCGCCGCCTTGCCACTGACCTGCCTGCAATTTCACGGTGATGAAGTTGCAAGCCAGTGCAATGTCTATGGGCTTCCCTATATCAAAGCCGCCAGGGTTCGGGCCGGGGTCGATCTGTTAAACTACGCGGCTTCATTTCCCGACGCATGCGGGCTTTTGCTGGACGCCTGGGTCGATGGCTTCGGCGGTGGCGGCAAGACTTTTGACTGGGATCTGATTCCGCATGATCTGCCTTTGCCGCTGATCCTCTCCGGTGGGCTCGACGCAAGCAATGTGGGCGAAGCAGTGCGTCGCATCAAACCGTGGGCTGTGGATGTAAGCAGCGGCGTGGAAGTCGCGCCGGACGCCAAGGGAATCAAGGACGCTGCGCGGATTGCAGCGTTCATAAAAGAAGTGCTTGGAGCAAACGATGCAGACTGCTGAAATTCCCTACGACATGCCCGATGCCCGTGGTCACTTCGGGCCGTATGGTGGCATTTTCGTTGCGGAAACCCTGATCCCCGCACTGGAAGAGCTGCGCGCAGCGTATGCAGTGAGCCAGAGCGATCCGGAATTTCAGGCCGAGTTCGCCTACGAGCTCAAACACTTTGTCGGCCGTCCAAGCCCGATCTATCACGCCAAGCGCTGGTCAGGCCTGCTTGGCGGTGCGCAAATCTATCTCAAACGCGAAGACCTGAACCATACCGGCGCACACAAGGTTAACAACTGCATCGGCCAGGCATTGCTCGCACGGCGCATGGGCAAACCACGCGTGATCGCCGAAACGGGCGCCGGTCAGCACGGTGTGGCGACGGCGACCGTGGCCGCGCGTTACGGAATGGAGTGCGTGGTTTACATGGGCTCGGAAGACGTCAAGCGTCAGGCCGCCAACGTGTATCGCATGAAGTTGCTTGGCGCCACTGTCGTGCCGGTGAACTCCGGCTCGAAGACGCTCAAAGATGCGCTCAACGAAGCGATGCGCGACTGGGTGACGAATGTCGCCAACACCTTTTACATCATTGGTACGGTCGCCGGCCCTCATCCCTATCCGATGATGGTGCGCAACTTCCAGTCCATCATCGGAACCGAATGTCTCGAACAGATGCCCGAGTTGATTGCTCGCCAGCCCGATTACGTGATTGCGTGTATCGGTGGCGGCTCCAATGCCATGGGCATTTTTCATCCATATATTTCTCACATCGATGTCAAACTTGTCGGCGTTGAGGCAGCCGGGCACGGCCTGGATTCGGGTATGCATGCAGCATCATTGACGGCGGGCAAGCCTGGCGTTCTGCATGGCAACCGTACCTACCTGTTGCAGGATGAAGACGGCCAGATCATCGAAACGCATTCGATTTCTGCCGGCCTTGATTACCCGGGCGTCGGGCCGGAACATGCATGGCTCAAGGACAGTACTCGCGCACAATATGTCAGCGTGACCGACGACGAGGCGCTGCAGGCCTTTCACGACCTGTGTCATCTGGAAGGCATCATTCCCGCGCTGGAGTCATCCCACGCATTGGCTTACGCAGCGAAGCTCGCGCCCACGCTGCCTGCCGACAAAGTGTTGCTGGTGAATCTGTCAGGCCGTGGCGACAAGGACATGCATACCGTGGCGGAGAAATCCGGCATCGTGTTCTGAACGATATTCTGCAGGCCCTCGCAGCGATGCTGTCGAGGGCCTGATGTTTTAGCGAAAGTATTCATGTCACCTCATTTATGTCACGCATAGCAAGCGCGTTCAAGCGACTGGAAACCGAAGGCCGTAAGGCGCTGATCCCCTATTTCACGGCGGGCGATCCAGACCTCGCATCGGTTCTGCCGATCATGCATGCGATGGTCGCAGCAGGTGCTGACGTGATTGAACTCGGCGTACCCTTCTCGGACCCCATGGCTGAAGGCCCGACGATTCAACGGGCGATGGAGCGGGCACTTGCCAACAAGGTGAGCATGACTCAGGTGCTGGGTTGTGTGCGTGAATTCCGCAAGACGGACGGGTGTACACCAGTCGTGTTGATGGGCTACGCCAATCCCGTCGAAGCCATGGGAACCGAGCGCTTTGCCGACCTGGCATGCGAGGTGGGGCTCGATGGCGTGCTGCTGGTCGACTACCCGCCGGAGGAGTGCCTGGCTTATTCGGCCATGCTCAAGAGTCGTGGGCTGGACCCCATTTTCCTGCTGGCACCGACCTCCACGGAGCAGCGCTATTCGGATGTCGCAACGGCCGGAAGTGGCTATATTTATTACGTGTCGCTCAAGGGCGTCACAGGCGCGGGCAACCTGAATGTCGAGGAAGTCGCGTCGCGCATTCCGCTGATCCGCGAACGCGTCGGCATGCCAGTCGGTGTCGGCTTCGGCATTCGTGACGCCGAATCGGCCAGGCAGATTGCCGGCATCGCCGATGCCGTCGTAATCGGTAGCCGGATCGTTGAAGAAATCGAGTCGTCGCCGCGGGGAGAAGAAGCTGCACGTGTGGGGAATTTCCTGCGGGAAATACGCGCGGCAATGGACGGGACGAATAGCGAGAAGAAAATGAATGAAGGAGCGAAGGCATGAGCTGGTTGACCAAACTGCTGCCGCCGAAGATCAAGCGTGATCAGCCGATCAAGAAATCCATGCCGGAGGGGCTGTGGATCAAATGTGAAGCATGTGAGGCGGTGCTGTATCGCTCGGACATCGAGTCGAGCCAGTACGTGTGCCCCAAGTGTGGCCATCACAAGCGCATCCGTGCGCGTCACCGCCTGGACTTGCTGCTCGATCCCGAAGGTCGTTTCGAGCTGGGCTCCGAGGTTCTGCCGGTCGACCCGCTGAAGTTCAAGGACAGCAAGAAATACGCTGATCGTCTTGCTGCAGCTTTCGAGGATACGGGCGAATCCGATGCACTGATAGTGATGCAGGGTGCCGTGTGTAATGTGCCGCTGGTGGTTGCTGCATTCGAGTTTGATTTCCTTGGCGGTTCGATGGGTTCGGTTGTCGGCGAGCGTTTCGTGCGCGGCGTCAAGGCCGCTTACGAACAAGGCCTGCCCTTCGTGTGCTTTACCGCCACAGGTGGGGCGCGCATGCAGGAAGGGCTTTTCTCCCTGATGCAGATGGCCAAGACCACGGCTTCCATTACGCGCCTTTCAGCCAAGCGCCTGCCTTTCGTCACAATATTGACCGACCCGACCATGGGCGGGGTCTCGGCCAGCTTCGCCTTCATGGGTGATGTCGTGATTGCCGAGCCTGGCGCGTTGATCGGCTTTGCCGGCCCGCGTGTGATCGAGCAGACCGTGCGCGAAAAACTGCCTGAAGGCTTCCAGCGCTCCGAGTTCCTGATCGAGAAGGGCGCCATCGACATGATCGTTGATCGTCGTGAATTGCGGGAACGTCTCGGCCAGGTACTGACGCTTCTCTCCGGTCAGCCCGCGATCAACAGCTGATGTTTTCAGCTGTATCGCTGGACGAATGGCTTGCCTACATAGAGACCCAGCACAGCCGACCGATTGATCTGGGGCTGGAGCGCGTGGCGCGTGCGCGCGATGCGCTTTGCGCCGAGCTCGGCTTTGGTGCCAATGCAGTTGTCATCACGGTGGGCGGCACCAACGGCAAGGGTTCGACCTGCGCCATGCTTGAAGCAATCCTGCGTGCAGCGGGTTATCGCGTCGGCCTCTACACATCTCCACATCTGCTGCGCTACAACGAACGCGTGCGTGTCGACACACAGGATGTCGACGACTCACGACTTTGCGAGGCGTTTGCGGCAGTCGAAAAAGCGCGCGGCGAAATCCCCTTGACCTATTTCGAGTTCGGCACGCTTGCGGCCTGGGTTGTGTTCGCGCAGGCCAGTCTCGACGTCATCATCCTCGAGGTAGGCCTTGGCGGCCGTCTCGACGCCGTAAACGTTTTCGAGCCCGATTGCGCAATCGTCACCGGCGTGGCGATGGATCACATGGACTACCTCGGTGATACGCGCGAAGCGATCGGTTTCGAGAAGGCAGGTATCTTCCGCGCCGGAAAGCCGGCAATCTGCGGCGACCCCATACCACCGCAATCACTCGTAGATCACGCCACCAGCATTGGCGCAGATTTGCGGATTTCGGGCCGTGACTTCGGCTTTTCTGGCGACAAGACGCAGTGGCAATTCCAGGGCAGGGTGCAACGCCGCAACAGCCTGGCTTACCCGACACTGCGCGGCGCAAACCAGTTGTTGAATGCATCGAGCGCGCTGGCCGCGCTTGAGACCTTGAATGAGCGCCTGCCGGTACCCATGCAGGCAGTCCGACAAGGGCTGATGCTGGTCGACATTCCCGGCCGCTTCCAGGTGCTGCCCGGCAGGCCGGCGGTGGTGCTGGATGTCGCACACAACCCGCAGGCCGTTGCCGTGCTTGCCGACAACCTCGCGAACATGGGGTTTTATTCCGACACATGGGTGGTGTGCGGCATGTTCGGCGACAAGGACATTGCCGGCAGCCTGCGCAATATTGCTTCGCGCGTTGATCACTGGCTGCTGTGCGATCTGCCGGGACCGCGAGCAGCGTCCTCAGCCAAGCTGGCTGCAGCAATATTCAGTATTTCAGCGGAGCTGGGCCTCAAGGCGAGTGTCGCGACTTTTACCGATCCGGCAGGTGCATTCAATGCGGCACGGGCGGGGGCGAAGGAGGGTGATAGAATCGTCGCCTTTGGTTCATTCCTGACGGTCGCTGGTGTGATGCAGGCCGTCGAAACCAAGCGTTCCTAATAAAGTACATGGCCGACAACGACGCCCAGCTTGAGCTGAAAAAGCGCGCACGCCGCCGCCTGATTGGCGCCGTTGCACTGGTCCTCGCCGCAGCAGTATTCCTGCCGATGGTGATGGATAGCGAACCGCATTCTGGCGGTAACGATCTGCAGATCCGCATTCCCAGCCAGGAAGGCAGCAACTACACCTCCCGCCTGATCACGACTGCGCCGGGCGCAGTAGCGCCCGCCCAGGCCGTACCACCAATGCCGCCACCGATAGACCCTGAAATGGCTTCGGCGAGCAGCAGCGTTGCCGCATCGTCCATGGCAAGCTCGGCAGCGGCAAGCATGGCTGCCAGTCACTCCGCCCGTTCTTCTGCTGCGCCCAAGGCCGCCGAGTCCGCCCCCGGTGCTGAAGCGCGCGCCAAAGCTTTGCTTGATGGCAACGCAGCGCCGCCAGCCGATCCACAGCACTTTTTTGTCCAGCTGGGCGCATACCGCGATCCGGAAAACGTCAAATCTGTGCTTGCCCAGTTGAAGCGCGTAGGAATGGCCGCAAGTACCGACAAGGTTGGCGACAAGACACGGGTGCGCGTTGGTCCGTTCAAGACACGGCAAGCTGCCGACGCTGCTGCGGCGCGTCTCAAGCGCGGGGGCCTGAACGGCGTCGTGACTGCAAAGTGAGCATGCGAGCTGTCGAGCAGGTGCGGGTCAGGTGACTGCGTTCGATCTGATTTTTCTCGGTGTCATGGTGCTGAGTCTGTTACTGGGCGCCTGGCGTGGCCTCGTCAGCGAACTGTTTTCACTCGTCAGCTGGATCATCGCGTTCGCGCTTGCCAGGCACTTCGCAGGCTGGCTGGCACCTAAGCTGTCGAGCATCGCGGCGGCCAGCTGGTTGCAATGGGCACTGGCTTTTGTCGTCATAGTCGTCTCGGTGCTGGTGGTGCTGGCACTGCTGCGATTCCTGATCCGCGAGATGCTTTCAGCGGTAGGGCTGGGCGCGGCGGACAGACTGGCGGGTGCAATTTTTGGTGTCGTGCGTGGAGTATTGATTGCGGTAATCGCGGTGGCGCTGGCAGGATTGAGCGCCTTGCCACGCGAGCAATGGTGGCGGAGCTCAGTTTTTGCACCGCCGCTGGAAACGATTGTCATTGCCCTCAAACCCTGGATTCCCAAGGATTTGGCGGCACGAATCAAGTATCGGTAACAGGTGATCCAGATATGTGCGGAATTATCGGCGTGATGGCTTCGGCGCCCGTCAATCAGTTGCTGTATGACGGTTTGCAAGTCCTCCAGCATCGCGGCCAGGATGCCGCTGGCATTGCCACCGCCGAAGGCGGGCGCTTTCACATGCACAAAGGCCCGGGCCTTGTTCGCGATGTTTTTCGCACCCGCAACATGCGCAGCCTCGAGGGCAACTGGGGCATCGGCCATTGCCGCTACCCGACCGCAGGTTCTGCCTACAACCCGGCCGAGGCGCAACCTTTCTATGTGAATTCGCCGTTCGGCCTGATGCTGGCACACAACGGCAATCTGACCAATGCCGATGCACTCAAGCGCGAGATGTACCTCGCCGATCTGCGTCACATGAATACCAATTCGGACTCCGAGGTATTGCTCAACGTGCTCGCGCACGAATTGCAGGAAGCCTCCGGCGGTTCGTTCCGTCTCGACGAAGAGACCATCTTCCGTGCAGTCGCAGGCGTGCATCGCCGCGCGCGTGGTGCCTATGCGGCTGTGGTCATGATTGCCGGCTATGGGTTGCTTGCATTCCGCGATCCGTACGGAATTCGTCCGCTGATCATCGGCGAAAACGATGCAGCGACCGGCAAGGAATACATGGTTGCGTCAGAAAGCGTCGCCATGGATGTACTTGGTTTCAAGGTATTGCGTGATGTGCGGCCTGGCGAGGCGATCCTGGTCGATACACGCGGCAAGTTCTCTAGCAGCCAATGCGCCGAGCCGCGCCCGTATGCACCCTGCATGTTCGAGTTCGTCTACCTCGCACGGCCCGACTCACTCATCGACGGCATCTCGGTGTACGAGAGTCGCGTGAAGATGGGCACTTACCTCGCCGAGCGTATCCGTCGCGATTTTTCCGATCTGCGCATTGATGTCGTCATCCCGATCCCCGATTCGAGCCGCTCGGCCGCCATGGAGCTGGCCAGCAATCTCGGCCTCGCCTATCGCGAAGGCTTCGTGAAGAATCGCTACATCGGCCGTACCTTCATCATGCCGGGGCAGGCAATCCGGCGGAAATCGGTGCGCCAGAAACTCAACGCGATTCACCAGGAATTTGTCGGCAAGAACGTGTTGCTCGTCGACGACTCCATCGTGCGTGGTACGACCAGCCGCGAGATCATCACCATGGCCCGTGAAGCCGGTGCTCGCAAGGTCTACATGGCTTCGGCCGCGCCTCCCGTTCGCCATGCCAATGTGTATGGCATCGACATGCCGAGCAAGAATGAGCTGATCGCGTCGTTCCGCAACGAAGAAGAGATTGGCCGCGAGATCGGTGCTGATGCGCTGATCTATCAAAGCCTCGACGATCTCAAGGCAGCCGTCGGTTCGCTCAACCCGGTTATCAAGGAGTTCGAGACGTCCTGCTTCGACGGCATCTATGTGACCGGCGATATCACGCCGGAATATCTCGATGAAGTCGAAGGTGGCCGTAGCGACAATAGCCACAAGGCTGAATCCGATGACAGCGAAGGCGGACAGCTCGATCTGAATCTCGTTTCATAAAGACCAATGACTTGACAGCGCCTCGACCGGGGCGCTAACTTGCAGGCAGTACCAGTTGCGCCGATTTGATATACAGCTTGCGGGCGCCTTACAAATACAGCTAAAGAGAATGGGCCATGAAATCGCAACCCGTTCCGACTCGTCAGAGCTGAACGGGTTTTTTATTTCCGGAGATATGCCATGACCGACCGCAACACAGATGGTGAAGACACACCGCTCTCTCTCGATTTCGACACGCTGGCTGTTCGCGCTGGCACCTTGCGCAGCCAGTATGGCGAGCACAGCGAAGCGCTGTACCTGACCTCGAGTTTCGTCTTCGACAACGCAGCCGAGGCGGCGCGCCGCTTTTGTGGCGAAGAGGAGGGCATGATTTACTCGCGCTTCACCAACCCCACGGTGGACATGCTCCAGGTACGGTTGGCGGCGCTGGAAGGCGGCGAAGCCTGCGTGGCAACCGCCACCGGCATGGCGGCGATCCTGGCGACCTGCATGGGCCTGCTGAAATCAGGCGATCACATCATCGCCTCGCGCGGTTTGTTCGGCTCAACGCAGACATTCTTCAATGCCTACATGGCGAAATTCGGCGTCGAGACGACATTCGTTTCGGCCACCGATTTGCCTGAATACGAAGCTGCCGTGCGTGCGAGCACAAAGCTGGTTTTCGTCGAAACGCCGTCAAACCCGCTGACGCAACTGGTCGATATCGCAGCCGTGTCAGCCGTCGCGAAAAAGGCCGGCGCGTGGCTCGCCGTGGACAACTGTTTCTGCACACCGGCGTTGCAGAAACCGCTGGCACTGGGTGCTGACCTGGTCATTCATTCCGCTACGAAATATCTCGATGGGCAGGGGCGTGTGCTCGGTGGCGCCGTGGTTGGCAACAAGGCGTTGCTGGACGAGGTATTCAAATTCCTGCGCACGGCCGGCCCGAGCATTTCTCCATTCAATGCCTGGATCATATTGAAGGGCCTGGAAACTCTGCGCATCCGTATGGAAGCGCAGTCGGCGAGCGCTCTGACGATTGCACAGTGGCTGGAAGCGCAGCCCGGTATCGAGCGCGTCTACTACCCGGGTTTGCCATCGCATCCTCAACATGCGCTCGCGCTGAAGCAACAGAAGAGCGGCGGTGCAATCGTGGCGTTTGAAGTGAAGGGCGGCAAAGAAGGTGCGTGGCGTGTGGTAGATGGCACACGCATGTTGTCGATCACCGGCAACCTTGGCGACACGCGCACGACGATCACGCATCCGGGCACGACGACGCATGGTCGCATTCCTGCAGAGTCGCGTGCGGCTGCCGGCATTCGAGACAACCTGCTGCGTCTGGCGGTGGGCCTGGAGTCGGTGGAAGACATCAAGACTGATCTGGCACGCGGTCTCGTGTAAGAGAGTCTTTGCCGAAAAGAAACGCCATTTCTGCGCGGGCAGGAATGGCGTTTTTGTTTTGTTTGAATGCTGGTTTTCAGTCGAGAGCCATCAGGGTTTGGCGTCCCCACCATTCTTCGCCTGGTTCGAGCTTGACCGGGTCGCGTATTACAGCGGCTTCAATGCAGATCATGCGACGGAAACCGTCTTTAGGCATATCGGCCAGCTGCGCACAGCGCTGTTCCCACGGGTTCCACACAACCGTCTCCGGCATGTTCTCGGACTGGATGACCAGGCCGCGCTGCGGTTCGCTGAGCATCAGCGGTTTGCGGGTGTCGTAGTAGATGCGATCGACTTCCTGATCGATCGTGAACGCGTCGTTTGCCTCGCGAAACTCCTTGTTTGTCAGCCGGTCCAGGCATGACTGGCCACGCAGGCCATTGACGCTGCATTCCTCGACTTCGCGTACCGAGCAATAGGTGTGCAATGCCGCCATGAAATCGAAAGGCTGCGTGCCGGTATTGCTCACTTCCAGTTCGATATCCAGGCGTGCGCCGGTGATATTCACGGCGATTTCCAGCGTAAATTCGTGGGGCCATTGCGCACGCGTTTCGGCGGTATCGGCAAGGCGCAGATGGGCAATGGCGTAGTCTTCACCGGCCCGTGCATCGACGAACGCCCAGTTCATGCGGCGAGCAAAGCCATGGTTTTGCAATTTCCCCAGGCCACCGAACTGCGGAAAAATAACCGGCACACCGCCGCGCACGGGTTCGCCGGCCTTGAACATCGACTTGGGCGACAAGTACAGCCGTTCTACGCCATTGGCGGGCTTCCATGAGACGACATGGCCGCCGTGCTCGAGCACGATTGCTTCCGCGCCATCGGGCGAACGCAGATGGATTGCGGGCATGCCCTGGTAGTCAATGCGCTGAGGAGATGTCTTGGTCATATCGGCGAGTGTTCCGCTTTCGGTGGCTACAATATCAGTGGAAGATGACAAGGATCTTGACGATGAAAATGGCGAAGGCGACAAGGGCAAGGCCCATGCCGATAAACAGCCCGACTGAGCCGCGCGCGTTGGTCGGCTGACCGAGCGAATAGGCGCTAGACGTGTCGGCTGTGTTTATGAAGGTGTCCTGATCTCGAATGATGGCTTGCGGTGGAAGCGTGTCGCCCAGTGTGTGGGCGCCTGGCATCTTGCGGACGGCGGTGCCGATCGCAAGGAATTCGATGATGCCGCCGCCCAGATTGTAGACATAGGTCTTGACGCCCAGCACCTGGTCGGCCCCTGCGTCGCGCGCGTCCTCGCCGATGCGCAATAGCGCACGCTCGCGCGCAGCGTAGATCAGGCTGGTCAGTTCGCTGATTTCACCACGTGCGAACGATTTGAAGAAAGCTGATATGCCGCCGATCAGGCCGAGCGAATAAACGGATACACCAAGCACCAGTTGCACAGGCATGTAGCCCTGGTTGGCGAGGCTCCACATTTCTTCATGCGTGAGATCGCTGGTGATCGGCATATCGTGCGCGGAAGCGGGCAGGGCGGGATGTGTGCTCGCCGTGCCCGTCATGACCATTTCCTGCATGCCGGCCAGGGGCAGAATCGATGTGCGAATGCCGGTCACTGCATTGGCGCCGGCATGCTTGGCCTCTTCGCGGATGCGCTCCAGTGCGAGATGTCGCGTGCGGTTGAATATCTCGGAGAACTCCACGACTTCGCCACGCCCCAGGCTGCGCAGCATGCCGATGAAGCCACCGCCGAGCCCGATGGAGTAGGCGACGTTGCCGAACACGAAGTGCTTTGGCGTGAAGCCTGCATCCTGCAGGCAGTACAGCGCCTGACCGTCGCAGGCACTGGAAAATTCCGGTGTGCGCGATGGCTCAGCGTTTTGACGCACGCAGGAACCGACGGCGAGGAATTCGATATTCGTGCCGTGAAAGATCAATTCGCTCGACACGCCGGTAACGCCATAGCCGCCGTTGTGGCGCGCTTCTTCGTGCAGCCGTTCGATGGCGCGTTTGCGCCCGTCATGAATCACCGCGGTTACGCCGCGTACTTCGCCACCGGCGAGCGTCTTGAGTCCTGCGCCGACGCTGCCGATGAGGCCCAGCGAAATGACGCTGTTGCCGATCACCAGCTCGCCGGGCGTGAGGCCCTGGCGATGCAGACAGTAAACTTCGTTACCGGATAAACCAGAAATGGTCGTCATGCGAATCTCCGTGGCGGCGAAAACTATTCCGTCATTCCCGCGAAAGCGGGAATCCACCTCACTGAATGAACTTATTTCTTCACGTAGAAGTGGATTCCCGCTTATGCGGAAATGCCTGCTTACCCCACTACGCGGGAATGACAAATAACTTTTATATATTGCCTAGTAATTCGGCGTGTCTGAAACATTCCGTCGTGTGGTCATTGACCATGCCGACAGCCTGCATGTGGGCGTAACAGATGGTGCTGCCGACGAACTTGAAACCGCGCTTCTGCAGATCAGCCGATAGTGCGTCGGACAATGGCGTCTTCGCAGGTACGTCACCGTGGCCTGTCCAGTGATTGTGAATCGGCTTGCCATCCACGAAGCTCCACATGTAATCCGAAAAGCTGCCGTGCGAGGCCTGTAACTCGAGGAAGGCGCGGGCATTGCCAATGGCGGCCAGTATCTTCTGCCGGTTGCGGATGATGCCGTCGTTCGACATGAGGCGAACGATGTCCTTCTCGGCGAATTCGGCGACGCGCTTCGGATTGAAGCCGTGAAAGGCGGCGCGGTAGTTCTCGCGTTTGCGTAGCACGGTGATCCAGGAGAGACCGGCTTGTGCGCCTTCGAGAATGAGGAATTCGAAGAGCTTGCGATCGTCATAAACCGGCACGCCCCATTCTTCATCATGGTAGGCGACATACAGCGGGTCATTGCCCGCCCAGGTACAGCGATGGATCATGTCGATTGCTTTCAGCGACGGTTAAGGGATTTCATGGGTAGATTACTTTACAAGGTCAGGTCCAGTTCGCCGTGCCGCATGGTCGCATCGGACGGATCCTTGCGTACGATGAACCCCATGCTTTGCACGAAGCGCAGCATGCGTTCGTTGCTGGCCAGGAAGACGCCCTTCATGGTCTTGAAGCCCCGGCTGCGGGCCGCGCCGATCAGCTGCGTCATGAGGTAGCGCCCCAATCCGGCGCTCTGCCAGGCATCGGCAATGACAATGGCAAATTCGCAACTCCTCCCGTCGGGCTCGGCGGCATAACGACAAACGCCTATCTCGACCTCGATGCCGACTATTTCGCCCGCTTGTTCGACAGGCAGCTCAATTGTTGCGATCAGGGCCATTTCGCGCTCACCATCCATCTGTGTCAGCTTGGTCAGCAAGGAGGGTGACAGTTCGCGCAAGCTGCTCATGAAGCGGAAATACCGGGTCTGCGCCGAGAGCTGCCGTACGAAGCGCTGCTCCATTTCGGCATCTTCCGGCAGGAGCGGGCGCACAAGCACCTCGGTGCCGTCCTTGAGACGCCATTGCGAGATCATATCGCTCGGATATCGATGGATTGCCATGTCTGGTTCCGGCGGAAAGAGATCAGTCATTGTTCATTGCGTGAGCGATGCAGAAGATGCCTGCCTGAGGATTCTGGCACAGTCGGGCCAATGCGCCATGCGTGATCGTTGATGCATACAAAAGACGTGGCCGGTGTTTTCTGTCAAAGTAGCGGGTTCGAAGATTGCCCGTGTTTGCAGGAGCCCGTAATGAGTCAGCTGGTCCACGTCTATGATTCCACTTTGCGCGATGGTGCACAGGCGCAGGGAATTTCCTATTCGGTGGAAGACAAGATCAAGATCGTCGAACGTCTCGACGCACTTGGCGTGAGCTATATCGAGGCCGGCAACCCAGGTTCCAACCCGAAGGATCTGGAATTCTTCCGTCGTCTCGGAGAGCTGAAGCTGCAGCACAGCAAGATCATAGCGTTCGGCGCAACGCGCAAGATCGGTATTCCCGCGCAGGACGACGCCAATGTGCAATCCCTGCTCAAGGCAGGCACTCAAGCCATCGCCATCTTCGGCAAGAGCTGGGACTACCAGGTCACCGGCATCCTGCGCACCACGCTCGAAGAAAACCTCGCAATGATCGGCGACACCATTGCCTATCTCAAATCGCAGGGTAAGGAAGTGGTGTTCGACGCCGAGCACTTCTTCGATGGCTACAAGGCCAATCCGCAATATGCAATGCAGGCGCTCGAAGCTGCTGCCAAGGCGGGTGCCGATTGCCTGTGCCTGTGCGACACCAACGGCGGTACGTTCCCGGACGTGATTCGCGAAGTGACGGCGCTTGTCGTTGCGCGTTTTTCGGGGGTGGCGATCGGAATACATTGTCATAACGATTGCGAGATGGCCGTTGCCAATTCGGTCGCCGCGGTACAAGCCGGTGCAACCCAGGTGCAGGGCACCATCAACGGCATCGGCGAGCGCTGCGGGAACGCCAACCTGTGCGCAATCATCCCGAATCTCGAACTCAAGCTCGGACTCCGATGCCTGCCCGAGGGCAGCCTCGTGCACCTGACTTCACTGGCGCGCAGCGTCAGCGAAATCGCCAACATGCCGCACAACGAGAAAGCGCCATACGTCGGTAACGATGCCTTCGCGCACAAGGGCGGCATGCACATCGATGCGGTAAACAAGAACCCGATATCCTATGAGCATATCAATCCGGAGCTGGTCGGCAACAATCGTCGCATCCTGATGAGTGAGGTCGCCGGCCGCAGCACACTGCTGGCGCGCATCAACAAGCTCGACCCGACGCTGACCAAGGACTCGCCCGAGACGCAGAAGATCGTCGACAAGCTCAAGGAGCTTGAGCACGAGGGCTACCAGTTCGAGACTGCCGAGAGCTCGTTCGAACTCGTCGTACGCAAGCTGCTCGGCAAGCATCAGCCGTTCTTCGAGTTGAAAGAATTCAAGGTCATCGTCAACGAGCCCGCAGTCAATGGCATCAATTCCAACGCCATGATCAAGATCGCTGTCGGAGGCGAAGAAGAGATCACCGCAGCGGAAGGCGATGGGCCGGTCAATGCCCTGGATAAAGCGGTGCGCAAAGCCCTTGAACGCTTCTATCCATCCATTCGCGAGATGAAGCTCACCGATTACAAGGTGCGTGTGCTCGACTCGGACAAGGCCTCCGCCGCCAAGGTGCGCGTGCTCATCGAGACAGCGGATCACTCAGACAAATGGACCACCATCGGCGTCTCCACCGACATCATCGACGCCAGCTGGCGTGCGCTGGTGGATGCGATCGAGTACAAGCTGGTGCTGGAGCAAGAGCGCATCAAGTAGATGTAGGTCGGAAAGCGAAGCGCCTTCCGACGTTTGCCCCCCTCTTCAAACGTCGGAAGGCGCTTCGCTTTCCGACCTACGTATTTCAAACAACCAACGTCATTCCGCAATCTTTGGCCGCATCACGATCAAATGTCATCGTGCATTCGCATCCGGCTGCATTGCCTGAACGCTCGATCAGGCAATCTGCAAAATTTGCTTTTCCTGCCTTGAACATTCGCAGGGCTTTCCAGATGGTTTCTGCATCGGCGACGATGATTTCCTTGGTGCGCAACAGGGTTTCAAGCACTGCGCAAATATCGTCCTTGCTGGACGCATAGGCGGCAGTCATCACCCATACCAGTTCGATCACGGAAACGACACTGATATAGCCGGGCGTTTCCGTGGTTAATGATTCGATTAAATGTGTCGCTTTGGGCGACTGCTTAGCGTCATCTTGGGCGATATAGCGAACGAGAATATTGGTGTCCAGGCCAATCATCGTGCCTTGGCACCCTGCGTAGCGATGGCTTCGTTCATCGCTTCAATCGTTACGGGCTTGGCAGGCTTACGTATCAACCCCTTGAGCGAAGTGACGGATTGCGTCGCAGCAATCAATTCAAAGTGGCCGGGTTGGGTTTCCACGAATTCCACGCGGTCGCCCGCACCCACACCGAGAGCGTTGCGTACGCCGATGGGAATGGTGATCTGGCCTTTGCTGGTCATGGTTGCAGTGGGCATGAGCTTGCTCCTGATGAGGATTCCTTACTTTAAGGTAAGGTTTTCTTGCGGTCAAGGCTTGTCTATTCCGACTTACGTCACTGGTTTCAGCATCACCAGCTTCAACTGTTCCTGCTCAACTGGATGCAACGTCACCTGCTGATAACTGATTAGCCCGCGTTTTGGGTGATTGAAATCGCGTTGCCCGCCTTGTCTCTCCAGCACATCGTGCTGCTTCCAGAACTGTGCAAACTCCGGGCTGGCTTGTGAGAGTTCTTCGACGAGCTTTTGCAGCGGGGGCTCTTCGAGCCGCGTGCGGCAGTCCGCGCGAAATTCTGCGGTGATGCGACGGGCACGTATTTCCCAGTCGACAAGGAGATTGCGCGCACCAGGCTCCATGAAAACGAAGCGCAACAAGTTCGGCATACGCTCTTGCGGCTGGTCGAGCCAGCCGGTGAAGAGTGTCGCAGCCGCATCGTTCCAGGCCAACACGTCCCAGTAACGTCCCATGATGTAGGCGGGCGCGGCAATATCGTCGAGCAGTGCAATGAGCGCAGGCGGGGCGGCATCATCGACCGGTTCGTTTTCTTGGGCATCGCGCCGGCCCGCCATTTCGAAGAGGTAAGCACGCTCGGAGCGGGTGAGTTGTAATGAACGTGCAAGGCGTGTCAGCACGTCGGCCGACACATTGACCTCGCGACCCTGTTCGAGCCAGGTGTACCAGGTCGGGCTGATACCCGCGAGCTGCGCGACTTCTTCACGCCTTAACCCTTGGGTGCGTCGGCGACTGCCAGCCGGAAAGCCGAACGCCTCCGGCGCGCTGCGTTGTCGCAATACCTGCAAAAAATCGCCGAGTTCTTTGCGGCGTGTATTTACGTGGCTTATTGCGGGGTTGTCTGAGGGCTTGTCCATGTTGCTGTCCAGGCTATTACTGTTAGTACTAGTATATACAGTAGTCTTGTTCTGGTATTGAGCAGAGCCTAACATTCGCATCTGCGCTGTCGGGTCCATGGTGTCTATGCTTCAAAACGCACACCAGCACTCCGCAGTTTTCATCCCCGAGTTCAATGAGGAGCCAACCATGGCTGGCAAGACGCTTTACGACAAGTTGTGGGACACCCACGAAGTGCGCCGCGAAGAAGATGGCACCTGTCTGCTCTACATCGACCGCCACCTCGTGCACGAAGTGACCAGCCCACAAGCTTTCGAAGGTCTGCGCATCGCCGGTCGAAAGGCCTGGCGCAGCAGTTCGGTCGTGGCCGTGCCCGACCACAACACGCCGACCAATCATTGGGATCGTGACATCGAAGATCCGATCTCGAAGACCCAGGTCGATACGCTGGACGCCAACATCAAGGAATTCGGCTCGCTGATCTATTTCCCGTTCAAGCACAAGAACCAGGGGATCATCCACGTCATCGCGCCCGAGAACGGCGCGATCCTGCCCGGCATGACAGTGGTATGTGGTGACAGCCACACTGCAACGCACGGCGCGTTCGCTGCCTTGGCACATGGCATCGGCACTTCCGAAGTCGAGCACGTGCTTGCCACGCAAACGCTGATCCAGAAAAAATCAAAGGCCATGTTGGTCAAGGTCGACGGCAAGCTCGGTCTCGGCGTGACTGCCAAGGACGTGGCACTCGCCATCATCGGCAAGATCGGCACCGCAGGTGGTACGGGTTACTGCATCGAATTCGCAGGTTCGGTATTCCGCGACCTGTCGATGGAAGGCCGCATGACGGTCTGTAACCTTGCCATCGAAGCAGGCGCACGCGCCGGCATTATCGGTGTCGATGACAAGACCATCGCTTATCTCAAGGGTCGCCCGAACGTGCCGGCCGGCGCTGCATGGGATACCGCTGTTGGCTACTGGAACACCCTGCATTCCGACGCCGATGCGCAGTTCGACAAGGTCGTTGAGCTGAATGCCGCTGACATCGAGCCACAAGTCACCTGGGGCACGTCGCCGGAGCAGGTTCTTGCAGTCGGTGGTCGCGTGCCGAACCCGGCAAACGAAGCCGATGCAACCAAGCGCACCGGTATCGAAAATGCATTGAAGTACATGGGTCTGCAAGCCGACATGGCTATCACCGACATCAAGATCGACAAGGTCTTCATCGGTTCCTGCACCAACTCGCGCATCGAAGATCTGCGCGCAGCTTCGGTCGTCGCCAAGGGCAAGAAGATTGCCAGCAACATCACGCTCGCCATCGTTGTGCCGGGCTCGGGTATCGTCAAACGCCAGGCGGAAGAAGAAGGTCTGGACAAGATTTTCATCGATGCAGGGTTCGAATGGCGTGAGCCAGGTTGCTCGATGTGTCTGGCCATGAACGCGGATCGTCTCTCGCCAGGCGAGCGTTGCGCATCCACGTCCAACCGCAACTTCGAAGGCCGCCAAGGCCCTGGTGGTCGCACCCACCTCGTGAGTCCCGCCATGGCCGCCGCAGCTGCCATCGCTGGTCACTTCGTTGATGTACGAATCGACACAGCTGCGACCGCTGAGGCCTGAGGAGAAAACACATGAAAGCCTTTACCAAAATCAATGGCCTCGCCGCACCGCTCGATCGCGCCAACGTCGACACCGACGCGATCATCCCGAAGCAATTCCTTAAGTCGATCAAGCGCAGCGGCTTCGGCCCTTACCTGTTCGATGAATGGCGCTATCTCGATCACGGCGAGCCGGGGATGGATTGCACGAACCGTCCGAAGAACCCGGATTTCATCCTCAACAAGCCACGCTACCAGGGCGCGCAAGTGCTGCTGGCGCGCGAGAACTTCGGCTGCGGCTCCTCGCGCGAACATGCGCCCTGGGCCATCGAGGATTTCGGCTTCAGCGTGATGATTGCGCCGTCCTTCGCCGACATTTTCTTCAGCAATAGCTACAAGAACGGCATCCTGCCGATCGTTGCTTCCGCAGAAATCGTCGACCGCCTGTTCAAGGAATGCGAAGCGACCGAGGGCTACAAGCTCAACGTCGATCTCGAAACGCAAACCGTGACGACGCCGAGCGGCTTCAGCTTTGGTTTCGACATCACGCCGCATCGCAAACACTGCCTGCTCAATGGCCTCGATGAAATCGGCCTGACGCTCATGCATGCTGATGACATCAAGGCATTCGAAACAAAGCACAAGGCTGTCCAGCCTTGGTTGTTCGCGTAAAAAACAAAACTAACCGTCATTCCCGCGAAAGCGGGAATCCACTTCTACGCGAGGTCTGTGCCACCAAGTGGATTTCCGCTCATTTTATACACTCGCGGGAATGACTTCTTAAAAGGGAAAGTAATGAAAATTTGTTATTTGCCAGGCGATGGCATCGGGCCGGAAATCATGGCGCAAGCGCTGCGCGTGCTGGACGTGTTCAAGAAGGAAGGCATGAACATCGAGCTGGAAGAAGCGCTGCTCGGTGGCGCTGCGGTTGATGCAACCGATGTGCCTTACCCCGAAGCCACGCAAAAGGCTGCACGCGCGGCTGACGCCGTGCTCCTCGCTGCCGTCGGTGGCCCGAAGTGGGATGTGCTGCCACGCCCGCAACGCCCCGAGCGTGGCCTGCTTGGCATCCGCAAGGACCTGAACCTGTTCGCGAATCTACGTCCCGCAATCCTGTACCCGGAGCTTGCCAACGCATCCTCGCTAAAGCCTGAGATCGTCTCTGGCCTCGACATCATGATCGTGCGCGAACTCACCGGTGACATCTACTTCGGCGAACCACGCGGCATAAGCGAAGAAGGCGGCAAGCGCGTCGGTCGCAACACGATGATCTACAACGAAGACGAAATCCGCCGCATCGGCCACGTCGCCTTCAAGGCCGCGCAGAAGCGCAGCAAGAAGCTGTGTTCGGTCGACAAGATGAATGTGCTCGAAACCACGCAACTATGGCGCGACGTGATCATCGAAATCTCAGCTGAATATCCGGATGTCGAGCTGAGCCACATGCTCGTCGACAACTGTGCGATGCAGCTGGTGCGTGCGCCGAAGCAATTTGACGTGGTCGTCACCGGCAATATGTTCGGTGACATTCTGTCCGACGAAGCTTCGATGCTGACTGGCTCCATCGGCATGCTGCCGTCCGCATCGCTCGACGAAAACAACAAGGGCATGTACGAGCCTTGCCATGGTTCCGCGCCGGACATCGCCGGCAAGAACCTGGCCAATCCGCTGGCCATGATCCTGTCGGTCGCCATGATGATGCGTTACACCTTCGAGGATGAGAAGACGGCAACGCGCATCGAAACTGCCGTCAAGAAGGTGCTCGCTTCTGGCGTGCGTACTGGCGACATCTACGAAGAAGGCACGAAGAAAGTGTCTTGCTCGGAGATGGGCGACGCGGTTGTGGCTGCTTTGTAGAAAAGCAGCGCCAGCAAAAAAACGGGGCGCTTAGCGCCCTTTTTTTTGCACACTTCATCTCTCATGTCATTCTCGCGAAAGCGGGAATCCACTAAATGGCACATGCGTCACTTGGAAGTGGATTCCCGCTTTCGCGGGAATGACGGTCTAAGGCGCGTTACGGCATACAGTTGGTTCGTCGTGGTTTGTCCCCATAGGCGTGGCGAATCAAACTCAATACACAGGCTTTCCGAACCGGATCTCCTGCAGAATCTTCGCTGAAATTTCTTCGATCGAGCGCGTCGTTGAATCGAGGAATGGGATGCCTTCACGCTGCATCATCTTCTTCGCAGCCTCCAGTTCTGCCGCGCAATTCTCAAGCGATGCATACTTGCTGTTGGGGCGCCGCTCCTGGCGGATTTGCGCCAGGCGTTCCGGAGTGATGGTCAGGCCGAAGAGCTTGCTGCGATAGCGCTGCAATTCACCTGGCAACTTGTTGCGCTCGAAATCTTCGGGAATCAACGGGTAGTTCGCGGCCTTCACGCCGTACTGCATGGCCAGGTACAGGCTGGTTGGCGTCTTGCCCGAGCGCGACACACCGACAAGAATGACGTTGGAGGTATCGAGGTTCTTGTCACTGATGCCATCATCATGCGCAAGGGTGAAATTGATGGCCTCGATGCGCGTCTTGTAGTCCTGACTTTCCGCTATGCCGTGGAAACGGCCGACAGTGTGCGTGGACCTGGCGCCTAGCTCGGTTTCGAGGGGCCCGATGAAGGTGCCGAACAGGTCAACAACGTGCGCGTCCGCCTCGTGCAGCGCAGCAATGATGTCCGCCTGAACCAGGGTGCTGAAGACCAAGGGACGCGTGCCATCACGCCTTGCCGCCTCCCGGATATTCCTTGCGCAATCCAGTGCCTTGTCGAGGGAGTCCACGAAAGGAGCCCGCACCTGGCGGAATTCGCAATCGGGGAATTGCGCCAAAAGGCTGTGCCCAAGCGTCTCTGCGGTGATGCCGGTGCCATCGGACACAAAGAAAACTGTTCTTTTCGATTTACCGCTCATTGCCGCTACCCCACCTTTCGCCTTCAGCATTCGCCGTCGTGCAGCTTTGTCATGCAGCCCGTACGTTGTTTGGGTAAGCTCTTATGCAGTGCACAAAAGTTGCTAGATAGAATGCTGCTGATTCCCGGTCAAAGCAACTGCCGATCCATGCATGCAACCTGAGGGGCGAGCCTTATGAGTGCCTACGTTATTCCTTTTGAAGCCCTGCGAATGACCGATGTAGAACAGGTCGGCGGCAAGAATGCTTCGCTTGGGGAGATGATCAGCCAGCTGGCGACCGCAGGCGTGCGCGTACCGGGCGGATTCGCCACCACGGCGCATGCTTACCGCGAGTTTCTAGCCAAAGATAATCTGGCTGGCCGCATTGACGATGCGCTGCAGCTACTGAATATCGACGACGTAGAAGCGTTGGCCCGAACGGGCGCGCAGATCCGTAAATGGATCATGGAAACGCCTCTGCCTGCCGAGCTCGAATCCGCAATCAGGACGCACTACGAAGGACTCGTGGCGGAAGGCGAAGGCACCTTTGCGGTGCGCTCATCCGCTACAGCAGAGGACTTACCCGACGCATCCTTCGCAGGCCAGCAGGAGACTTTCCTCAATATCTCCGGTTTTGAAAACGTGCTGCATGCGATGCGCGAGGTCTTCGCATCGCTGTACAACGACCGCGCCATCTCCTACCGCGAGCACAAAGGCTTCCGTCATGCGGACGTAGCGCTGTCGGCCGGCATCCAGCGCATGGTGCGCTCCGATCTGGGCTCGTCCGGCGTGATGTTCACGCTGGATACGGAGTCCGGCTTCAAGGACGTGGTGTTCATTACTTCGTCATTCGGCCTCGGCGAGACGGTGGTGCAGGGCGCCGTCAATCCCGACGAGTTCTACGTGCATAAGCCGATGCTGGAGCGCGGCAACCCGGCCGTGATCCGTCGTAGCCTCGGTTCGAAAATGATCAAGATGGTGTTCACCGACAAGCACGCGGCCGGCAAGTCCACCTTGATCGAAGATGTGGCCGAAGCAGACCGCAACCGCTTCTCGCTGAACGATAAAGAGGTGCTGGAACTGGCGCGCTATGCACAGATCATCGAGCGCCACTATGAGCGGCCGATGGATATCGAATGGGGCAAGGACGGCAACGACGGCAAGCTCTATATCCTGCAGGCGCGGCCTGAAACCGTGCAGTCGCAACAGTCTTCAACGGTGATGGAAAAATACCGTCTCAAACATCATAGCCGCGTGCTGGTGTCCGGCCGGGCAATCGGCCAGAAGATCGGACAAGGGCCGGTGAGGCTGGTCAGCGATGCCTCGCAGATGAGCAGCGTGCTGGAAGGCGACGTGCTCGTCACCGACATGACCGATCCCAACTGGGAGCCCGTCATGAAGCGCGCTTCGGCCATCGTCACCAATCGTGGCGGCCGTACCTGTCATGCCGCCATCATTGCGCGCGAGCTGGGTATTCCGGCCATCGTCGGTTGTGGCGATGCAACCGAGGTGCTAGAAGAAGGAGAGAACGTCACCGTTTCCTGCGCGGAAGGTGATACGGGCTATGTCTACCGTGGCAAGCTGGAATTCGAAGTGGTCACGACGGACATGGGCGACATGCCCGAGATCCCCGTGAAGATCATGATGAACGTCGGCAATCCCGAACTGGCTTTCGAGTTTTCACAGATTCCGAATGGTGGAGTAGGGCTGGCCAGGCTCGAGTTCGTCATCAATAACATGATCGGCATTCACCCCAAGGCGATCCTTGAAGTGAATCAGGCAACGGCGAGCCTGCGCGAGGAAATCCTGCGCCGCTCGCGTGGCTACGCGACGCCACGTCAGTTCTTCATCGAGCGCCTGTCTGAGGGGGTGGCGACGATTGCAGCGGCGTTCTGGCCGAAGCCGGTCATCGTGCGGCTGTCCGACTTCAAGTCCAACGAATATCGCAAGCTGCTCGGCGGCGACATCTACGAGCCCGAAGAAGAGAATCCGATGCTCGGCTTCCGGGGTGCTTCACGCTACATTGCGCACAGTTTCCGCGATTGCTTCGAGCTGGAATGCCTGGCCATGAAGCAGGTGCGCAACGTCATGGGCCTGACCAACGTGCAGCTGATGGTGCCTTTCGTGCGTAATCTCGAAGAGGCGCGTGGCGTGGTTGAACTGCTGGAAGATCACGGTCTCAGGCGTGGTGAGAACGAACTCAAGCTCATCATGATGTGCGAGATACCTTCCAACGCCTTGCTCGCCGACCAGTTCCTCGAATACTTCGACGGTTTCTCGATCGGCTCCAACGACCTGACCCAGCTTACGCTCGGCCTCGATCGTGACTCGGGCCTGGTCGCTCATGCATTCGACGAACGCGATCCTGCGGTCAAGCAGCTCTTGTCGCTGGCGATCAAATCGGCCAACAAGCTGGGCAAATATGTGGGCATCTGCGGGCAGGGGCCGTCCGACCATCTGGATTTTGCGGAATGGCTGATGGACGAAGGCATCCAGACGATTTCGCTGAACCCGGATACGGTCGTCAATACCTGGGTCAAGCTGGCGGATCACGCCCGGCGCTGACGAACGGCAGCGCTCCGCACGTATTGGCCGCGAACGTACGGCCATCCCGTGGCTCGGCACGCGTATCGATCTGGCTGCGCGTGTCTATATCTTTTGGGATAATAGTAGGAGTGGTCCAGTATCCCGGAGCACTTTTGTACTCGTGGTAACATCCGCCCTTCGTTCTGTCACGACCGTACCGACAGCCCGGTTATTTGGGCGTATGGCGCGGCAGAAATGGCTGTTACAAATGCTGGAGAATGAGCGTCTGCAAGGCATTGCCTCTTGCGGCGCCCCGAAACGTTAATCGGCATGGCAGGTGCGGTTCCCCGGTCCATCGGGACTGAATTGCATCGCATGTCGGCTTGAGGGAGGGAGCTTCGTGGCACTGCTTCTACTATCAAACCGATCCATATCCCGTGCAGGCGTTCGCGCTGTCTCCATGCGCGACGTCGTATCTGTATCACTGGTGGCATGTGCCGTTGTGAGCGCCCTGGCCTTTGCGGCAGGGCTGGCAATCGGCAAGCAAACTTCCGTTGAAGAACCCCGTCTGAGCGTCGTTCCAGTCACTGACCCGGTGCGCGACGGCTTCGCCATGCAGCGCCTTGGCGAGATGTCTGCGCGCATGCTGGCGCTGGAAAGCAATGCCACCAATCTGCTGAAGAAGCTCACGGGTATCGAGCAGATACAGGGCAGCCTCAACAAGCTCGACAAGGCCGGCATCGCCCCAAAGATCAATCTCGCGCCACCTGTCTTGCCAGTGGTTAACGGCGCGCCGAAAGATGCCGCTGGTGGGCCCTCTTTGGCCCCCGTGTGCGACATCAGTGCAGTGAAAGCAAGTCCGGCCCCAACGCTTGAAGGTGTCAAGAAAGCAGAAGGCGCGCTGAGCTGCCTGCAATCATTGCTCGACCGCATAGAACAATCCACCGCGACGCGCAGCGTTGCCTTCATGGCGTTGCCTAACCGTCAGCCTGTCATTGGCGCCGAACTGGGTTCGCCATTCGGCAATCGCGTCGACCCCATCAACGGCCACATTGCGTTTCATCCCGGGCTTGATTTCGCGGCGCCGATCGGCTCCGACATTTATGCGGCGGGCGGCGGCAGGGTTCGCTTTGCAGCCTTTCAGAGCGAGCTGGGAAACATGGTTGAAATCGACCACGGCAATGGCCTCATCAGCCGCTACGCGCACTCCTCAAAGCTGTACGTGAAGGAAGGTGACATCGTTGCGCCTGGCCAGCGTATTGCCGCCGTTGGCTCAACCGGCCGCTCCACGGGACCCCATCTTCATTTCGAAATCTTGCACGAAGGGCGCTACGTCGACCCGGCCCAGTATCTGACGGGAGTGTCACGTGACGGCAATGTTTCGCCAAAATCGTGAGCGCCTCACCCATCGTCTGAGTAGTTCGTCCTACTCCCTGACCATTCCGGGCGGGAAGCGCGTCCTGCCGTGGATATTGTTGGCCGTTGCAGTGTGTGTTTGCGTTGCTGTCTACGTTTTGCCCGGCACGCCGTCGCCCGCCATGCAGATGCGTGCGGACGTCGGGCGATTGCAGCAAGAGGTAGACCGCTTGCAGCACGAAGTGAAGTTTGGCGAAATGCGTCTGCAGCAGGAAGTGGCGACGCGCGAGGGGCTTGCACAGCAGATGGATGTGCAGGCGCAGAAGCTACGCCAGGCCGAACAAGAGCTGGAGTTTTTTCGCGGGCAAAAGAACATGGCCGGGCGCGACAAGGTTTTACGTAAGTAGACGCTCCACGTTCATCGTTTCTTGTTTTTAGTCTGTTTCTGTTTTTAGTTTCTGACCGATGAGGGCCTGCCCATGTTTGGCAAGAAGAAAGATTCGTTCATCGAGCTGACCAAGCTTTCCAGCCTGGTCGCAAGCAACGTGGAAGTTACTGGCGACCTCGGTTTCGTGGACGGCCTGCGTATCGATGGACACGTGCGTGGCAACGTCCTCAGCAAGGTCGGCGCCAAGAGCCTGCTGGTGCTCAGTGATCAGGGCTGCGTGACGGGCAACGTTCGCAGTCATGACGCCATCATCAACGGTGTGATCATCGGCGACCTCGAAGTCGAGCACTTCCTGGAGCTGCAGGCGAATGCGCGCGTGACAGGAAATATCACCTATCGCCAGCTGCGCATGGATTGCGGCGCCTCGGTCGATGGCAAGTTGAACAAACTCACGGACGCCAGCGCCGTATCGAATGTCGTCGAGCTACCCAACAGCGCGGCAAGTGCCTGACCCGGGCAAGGCTGCAGATGTCCACCATTGAAATATCCACTTGGTATTGGCTTGCGCTAGGCATTGCCCTGATTCTTGGCGAAGTCTTTCTGCCGGGAATGATGCTGCTGTGGCTGGGCATCGGCGCATCGCTGGTAGCAATCATCTCCGTCGCCTTCAAGTTGCTCCTGGCGACCAAGCTGTTGATCTGGGCAGGCACCTCAGGCGTCCTGCTGGTGCTGTGGTTCAAGGTCTTTCGCGACAACGACAGCACGCGTGCGGGGCGGGCCGAAGCGACGCTCGGTTACACCGGGCGCCTGATTCGCGCGGTCGGGCCGAAGGAGACCGGCAGTGTTCGTTTCGCTCGGCCTATTCTCGGTAACGACGTATGGGAATGCGAGGCCGAGAGCTCCATCAGCGCCGACATGCGCGTCAAGGTCGTTGCGGTCGTCGGCCGCGAAGGTCGCCGCGTCAAGGTAATGCCGGCGTAACGACGCAGCGGCTCGCTCTTTTCGCCATCCTGTTTGCCTCTCTTCATGCTTCGTCAGCCGCCTTTTTTTGCGCTTTTGCGAACATTCCGAGACCGCATGTATCCAAGTGAATGCGGTCAACTCAAGGATTCTGTACTGATGAAAAAGATGTTCAAGTGCTTCTTGTCCCTTGCTTGCATAGTTTGCCTGTCCAGCCTCAGCGTTACGGCTCAGGCAGCCCACAAGAAAGCACACAAACCGGTCGCACGTAGCGCGGCGACGACGCAAACGAGCAAGATCAAGCGCACACGCGCGAAGAGCGTTGTGACGGTCGACAAGACTTGCAAGACGGTTCGCGTCAAGACAGCCAAGGGCTACCGGAACCAGCGCAAATGCGCGAGCACGAGTGCTGCTGCCGGCGCGTTGCATAGCCCGATTGGCGCCGGTGAGTTGAATGCGGCGGCGGGATCGGCCAGACAACCGGAACTCAAGGCCCGTACCATTCCCGACCGCGCTTATGCAGTCGATGGCTACACGTTTTTTCACCAGGGTCGAAAATATCGCGTCGTTGGCATCAACGAAGAAGTCGTGCCGGCAGGCAGCGATCTGGCCAAGCAGCGCCTGCAACTAGCTCTCGACAGCGGCGCGATCAGCGTCGAGCCGGAGGCAGTGGACGACAGCGGAACGATGCGCGCCTTAGTACGCGTTGGCGGCAAGAACCTGGCCGATGTGCTGAACACACGCTGATTCTCCTTGGCTCGCTTTGCGAACCATTACCCCTTAGTGCAAATGCTTTGGTACCTGATCAGCCGATTCTTCAGGCAGTTCGGCATGCACCGCTTCACCATCGGGCGATGGATACATCGGCGAGCCGCAATCGTCGCAATATTCCATCGGAAAGCGCTGTTCCAGTTGCATCACCGTCGTCACACCGCATTCGCGCAGCGTCTGCTCGATTTGCTGGGGAACGTCAGGGTTGTCGTCTTCCACACCCAGTAGCGGCCATACCACGCCGTGCACCACGGCGTTGCTGCCCAGCGTAGTGAAGCCGATTCGATACTCTTCCAGTTGCCGATCGAAGAATGGCGCGATGACTGCGCGCAAGCCATCTGGTGGCGCATCGAGTGTCGTCGAAAGAAAAGCCACAGACGCACGAATGGAGTAGGCACGCGACAGGCGATCCGCTTGCCTGCACGCGGCGAAATAGGCGTCAGGCAGCACGAGTTCCGTAGCACATCCTGCCAGCAAGGGCGCCAGACAAGCGCCGCCCTGCGTACGCCATTGCGATGCGGAGTGCTCACGTGAGCCGTCCTTTTCCTGCCAGCGAAAGATGGCTGCGCCGGGCTCGGTGACGACGGCCGCAACGAGATAACGCACGTCCGACAGGAAGCGCGCCGTTTCGGGCAGCGTCTCCGCATCGATTGTCAGGTCACGATTGCGCTCGGCCGCCGTCGCCAGTTCGGCTGCAAACCGCGCGGTTTCACAATAGCCTTGCGGCAATTGGTCGGGGCTGAAAAGTACATTGGCAAAAGCCAGCTTGACCTTGCTGGCCAGCACATGAGCCGACAGATGCACACGCAAGTTCGCCAGTGCACTTGCGGGCAGGGTATTGGCCGGGATATTGAAACGAGACCAGGCAAGAATTGGCGCAGTGATGAGCAAGGTCTGCCTGGTCGCATCAGCAGATCCGCCTTCGGCGCGGGATTCCACTGCATCGGCCAGGGCGTCGTGAGCAGCAGGGTTGGATGTGTAGAGATGATCCAGCGCAGCGCCGAGCGCGTCCTCATTGCCTGAGTGAAGCAAACCATCGACGGCTTCGGCAAGGCGCAGATCCCAGAAAGAATCTTCCGCGCGACTGCCCGATTCGGCCAGCCCGACAGCCAGCCACAGCAGATTCTCAGCTTCGCGGGGCAGGCCGCTGCGGCGGCCCAGTCTGGATCGTTTCATTACGCGCTCGTCAATATTCAGGTCGGCGGATTCTACACCCCTCCCTGTACGCACTCCTCAATAGTCAAGGCTGGCCAAGGCGGGTTGCAGGTACGACACGGCGTCGGCTGATGAAGCGAGCCGCGGCACGATGCCGAGGCAAGGTGCTATCAAGCGTTGACGCAGACTGCTGACATTCTCCTCCAGGCACGGCATGTTGGCGTCGAGCACGTTGCCGATCCAGCCCGCAAAGGGCAGGCCGCAAGCGGCAATGCATTGTGCCGTCAGCAATGCGTGATTCAGACAGCCCAGGCGCAAACCCACTACGAGAATCACTGGCAGGCCGAGTTGGCGCGCCAGTGTGGACATGTCCGCATCGTCATCAAGCGGTACCAGAAAGCCGCCAGCCCCTTCGACGACGACACGTTCAGTCTCGGCTCGCAGCGACTCAAATCCGGCAACAAGCGTATGCATATCAATCGTGATACTGGCGCGCTCAGCAGCGATATGCGGTGCGATTGCTTCGGGCAGGCAGAGCGGGTTGATGCGTGCGATGGAGAATCCGGCCGCGCTGGCAGCCTGCAGGCGCAGTGCGTCCTCATTGCAAAGTGCGCCGCCGTCGTCACCGATTGACTCAGCGCCCGCAGCGATGGGCTTGTAGCCCACGGCGCGCAGACCATTTGCACGCCATGCCTGCAACAGCGCGCAGGCCACGAATGTCTTGCCGACATCCGTGTCCGTTCCAGTCAGAAAAAATGATTTATTCATACAGCGTTCATGTCTTTCATGCGCGCCGCGCGGTGATGAATACGGCATCGTAAGTAACAGGCAGTCCCATATCGTTACTCAGCGATTGGTAGTACGACTCCGCGCGACGGAAGCGCTGCACACCGAACAGGCCTTTCGGGCGCATGCCACCAACAACGTTCGCGCCGAGCGCCTTGATGTCATGAAGCATCGTCCGGAAGTCAGCCGCATGCGCCACAAAAGCTACGCGTTGAATTTCCACCGCTTCAAACCCCGCTGCGCTCAGTTGCGATTCGTAACTCGCGGCTGGCGCAAACTGGCGGACATGTTCGTCGCTATCGGCATGGCGAAAAGCTGCACGAAGCTCATTGAGCGTGTCAGGCCCCAGCGTTGCTACGGCCAGTGTTCCTCCAGGTTGCAGCACGCGCGCGGCTTCCCCGATGGCACGCGTGGTGTCCGTCCATTGCCAGGCAAGACTCGAATAGTAGAGCGCTAGGCACGCACTGCGCAGGGGCAGGGCTTCGATATCGGCACACACACTACACTGGCGAGATGCCATGAGCATTGGCAGCGCATGATCGAGTGCGACGCAATCAGCACCGAGCGCTTGCAGTTTTTCAAGGGCGTAACCTGTACCGCTGCCGGCATCGAGGACGATGCCGGTGGTCACAGCGCATTTCGCGATTAGTGCATCCGCAATGCGGCGTTGCACGTGCGCAACATCATCGTAGCGAGGCGCTGCGTTGCCGAAAGCGGCCCTGATCGCGCGTTTCTCCAGGTCAGCTCGCATGGATGAATTGCTCGATGCGCGCCGCTACTTCGGCCGGTTGCGAAAGGAAAGCAGCGTGCCCCACGCCGGGCATGATGAAAGTCTCACCGCCTGACCAGCGATGGGCCAGCCATTGCGTGGCGGCGACGGGCATCAGCGCATCCTGCTCGCCGTGTATGAGCAGACAGCGCGTGGAAACTGCAGGCAATGCGCCACGCAGATCGCTCTGTTCAAGCAGCCTCAGGCCGTGCGCCAGCGCCGCGCCGTGCGTGTCGGTAGCTGCAATGTTGGCACGCAAGGCCTTGCTGACGGCAACGCGTTCGACATCGCCAAGCGCTTGCAAGGCGATGAAGCGCTCGACAGTGCGTACGGGGTCCTTGAGAAAATTCTGGCGGAATGCTGTTGTCGTTTCAGCGTCGAGACCATGCGGCCAGTCATCGCGTTTGACGAAGCTCGGCGTTGCCGCGAATAGCACCAGGCGAGAGACATGTCGTGGTGCACGCGCCGCAATGGCCATGGCCAGCATGGCGCCCAGTGACCAACCGATGAGCACAGCACCCGGCGGGATCTCGGCAAGCAGCCTGGCGGCCCAATCATCCAGCGAGCCTTCATTGGCAAACAGCGCAGGTGCGGTGACAGCGTCGCTGTCCAGACGCTGGACAAGCCGGGATTGCAGTGGGGCCCACACCTCAGGCGTAAGTCCCCAGCCATGCAGCAAGACAATAGGCGCTGTCATCCCTGCGTTGTGCTCAAGCTGGCTAATTGTTCGCCGAGTGCGGCAGTCAGCTGCTCGACCTGCGCCAGGCTGTGGGCGGCCGACAAGGAAATGCGCAGACGGGCGCTGCCCTTCGGCACGGTGGGCGGTCGGATCGCGGGTGTCCAGATATCACGTTCCAGCAGCGCTGCTGCGATATCCACCGTTGCGGCGTTGTCACCAATGACAACGGGCTGGATCGGTGTGTTCGAAGGCATCAGACGTTGTGCGTGCGAAGCCATGCCATCGCGAAAGCATGCAATCAACGTGCGCAGATGCTGACGCCGGTCATCGGCGTTTTCAATCAGAGCCAGCGCATTCAGGAGGACGTGAGCCATCATTGGCGGCATGGCAGTCGTAAAGATGTACGAGCGTGATCGCTGCAGCAGCCATTCGATTAGCGTACGGCTACCGGCAACGAACGCCCCGGCAACGCCTGCGGCTTTGCCGAGGGTGCCCATCAGGATTATCCGTTCCGCGCGCAGGCCGGCCGCTGCGAGGCTGCCACGCCCTTGCGGGCCCAGTACGCCAAAGCCGTGTGCATCGTCAACCAAGAGCCAGGCATCATGCTGCTCGGCAAGTTCAAGCAGGCGGGGCAGGGGTGCGATGTCGCCATCCATGCTGAAAACGGCATCGGTCACGATCAGCTTGTTTTGCGCTGAAGATGCATCAAGCATATCGGCCAGGGCTTCCATGTCGTTGTGGGCATAGCGGCTCAGTGCGGCGCGCGAGAGCAGGGCTCCGTCGATCAACGAAGCGTGATTGAGACGGTCGGCAAACACCTCGTCATTGCGGCCGAGCAATGCAGGCATTACAGCGATGTTGGCCATATAGCCGGTCGAGAAAACCAGCGCCGCCTCGCAGCCGACAAAGCGCGCCAGTTCGTCTTCGAGCGCCTCATGCACGGCCGAATGACCACTGACGAGATGAGAAGCACCGGCGCCTACGCCCCAGCGACGCGCACCATCGGCAGCCGCTTCGACGAGCTGGGGATGATTGGCCAGACCAAGATAATCATTGCTGGCGAACGCCAGCACGCGCCTGCCCGCAGTCTCTACTTGCGGGGCACAAGGCGATTGCGTGAGTTTGCGATGCCGTCGCATGGAGCTTGCATCAGCCTCCGCAAGCGCTTCGCGCAACTTGTCGAGCAATTTGAATTCGGTGTTTGGCACTGTGCAAAACTGAAGGACGGTAAGGACAAGACAGACAAGATAGGGCAAGATGCCCGACGTCAATTTTAACCCCGGATACGGGTAATCACCGGTATTGCCGTGTAATAGCGCGCCGTGTACCCGATAAACAGTGATGTTCCAACGATCAAGCTGCCATGGCCGTGCTAAGGTCGGGCGACATTGTCATAAACCGCAGCGCATTTTTTGCGCAAATGCAAAAACAGGAGGGACGTATGACAGGTTTTGCCCGTAGCAGATTCGTTGCAACTTTTCCGGCAGGACTCATGTTTCTTGTATGTCTGACGCTGTCGGTCTGGAGCAGCGCCTTTGCTGCCACTACTTTTGTTTCTGCCGATGTGCAGAATCGAGATCAGCCTGCTGTCAAAGCCGTAGAGCACATGTCGCAGCTGCTATCGACGCGTTCAAACGGAGAGCTCACCGTCCAGGTTAAAACCAATGGCGAGCTCGGCACGGAAGCGGAGGTTCTGGACAAGTTGCGCAAGGGAACGCTCGACATGGGCCGACTGAGTCTGGCTGCATTTGCCGATTCGGTGCCAGCGGCGAAGTTGATGAGCCTGCCCTATCTTTTCCGCTCCCGCGACCACTTATGGACCGTATTGCACGGTGATTTCGGCACGAGACTCGAGGGCGAAATCCAGAAGAGCGGGGTAGTCGTGATCATGTATCTGGACGGCGGTGCGCGTAACTTCTATGCGAAGAAACCGATTCGCAATCGCGATGACTTCAAGGGACTGAAGTTTCGTGTGGAGTCCTCTGCGATTTATAAGGATCTGATCACGGCACTTGGTGGCACACCGGTTGCCGTCCCTTACGACAAGGTCAGTGATGCGCTGCGTGAGGGCGATATCGATGGGGCGGAAAGCAACGTCATCTCATATGTCAGCGGAGACCACTACAAACAGGCGCGATATCTGAGCCTTGATGAACATTCGATGGTGCCGGACGTGTTGGTCATGTCGAAGAAAGCCTGGGCAAAACTGACGCCTGCGCAGCAAGAGCTGCTCAAGATGGCGGGCCTTGAAAGCGAGGACTTCATGGCCAAACTTTGGCAGGACAAAGAGCGCGACGCTCTGGCATTCGCCAGGAAAAACGGCGTGACGGTCCTTAATAAATCGCAGCTTTCGATGACCGGGATCGAGTCGTTTGCGGTCAGGCAGTATTCGCGCTACGTGCAGGATCCCAAGGATCTGGAAACCGTACTGCAGATTGTCAGCACCAAGTAATCAGATCAGGTCTTGAATCAGGGCTTGCTTGCCGCTTCGGTATCGCAAACGTCAAAACGTTTGCGATACCAGAGCGTCCACAGCAGCAACAAACCGATCAGGCCGTAGCTCACAAACGGCGAGAGCATGAGAAAGCGCTCCGAGCTCCAGTGCCAGGCCAGCCAGCCGCGCAGCAGCGCTTCGGCAGTGAGCCCGAAGCCCCAACCCCAGGTGATTCCACGCAGCATGCGCTGAGAGACCTGCAACTGCCACCATTCATCAAAGTCGCTGCCTGCTTCGTCTGTGCTCTGCCGCTTTGCCATGGCACGTGCCAAGTGAAAGACAAGGGGCCGGGAAAACGGCGCAGAAACGAGGAAGGCGATGCCGATGAGCCCCGAAATCAATGATTCGCGCACCAGCAATAATCTGGGGTTTCCGCCTAAAGACAACGCAAACAGCGACAGGCCGATGCCGGCGAGAATCATCATGCTCAACGCATCAAGGCGCCTGTGGCGAATCAGCTCGGCGCAACTCCACAGCAATGGCGGCAGGGCAGAGCACAGTAATCCTCCAAACTCTCCCCAATGCGGCTCTGCCAGTTTGTAGGCAAGCCATGGCAGTACGAGGTTGAATGTCAGGTCCAGCGCAAGATGAAGATTTTTTTTGCTCAGCATTGCGCGTCTGGAATAGGGGGTTGAAAGGGCGGCGGGGAAGCGGAGTTCGGACAAGAAAAAAGCCGGTTTTCAAACCGGCTTTTTACGTTTCAGGAGTATCTTATTTCTCCAGAAAGTCTTGGCGCTGCGGCGTGAAAGTGTCCAGCAGGATGCCCTTCTTGGTGCACAGACAACCGTGCATGACACCGGATTTCTTGTAAAGCGTGTCACCGGCTTTGACCATCTTGGTTTCGTCGCCAATCGTAAACTTGAACTCACCGGAGAGCACATAGGTAAGCTGCTCGTGCGGATGGTTATGTAGCGGGCCGATCGCACCTTCTTCGAAATGGACTTCCACCTGCATCAGGCTACCGTCATGTGCCAGGATTTTACGGCTGACACCATCGCCCAGATCTTCGAGTGGACGTTCTTCGCTATACACAAACATGGTTAAAGTACCTCTTACTAATAGTTTTTGTATTTTACACTATCAGCCGCATGGCGCGCGAGCCCGCCATGTGTGCTGAATGAACCCTATTCGCCGTGAATATGTGTTTCTTCGCGCTCCTGACCTGGCACTACATCAACAGCCACGCGGCAGCGGACAGCAACAGCACGAACACAAGTGCGATGACCAACAAGACGGGGCCACCCAGACCAACTCCCGCAATCTCCTTTTTGGGTTCGAGCGCCGGAGCTTCCTCATACAGAACCGTTTCGTCGTTTGCGCCATGGTGAGGAATGGTGGCAGGTCGGGAAACTGGTGCCTCTGATACGGTGGATTTCGGTGGCAAGCTGAGGGCATGACCGCAGCGTCGGCAGTAGACACGCTTGGGCTGTTTGTCGCCGCAGGTCGGGCATTGCACTTCCGGTAATGCCGCGGCCTGTGGGGCTGCCGCAGGAGGTTCGGGCGGTGCCGGCCTGTCGTGCGACTCATCGGGCGCGGCAGACAAGTAGTCATCGATGATCTCCGAATTCGCGATCAACGTTCTTTCAGGATCGAAGCCGCTTTCTGACGTGCCGGCAGCAGGTGGCAATTTCTGATTGGAGCGAACAATGATGGTTGCTTGCGCAGCCGGAGCGTGACGTGGTGCCACGATCATGGTCGCGTCAGACGAAGCCGATTGCCGTGGCGGAACGATCATCGTCGGCTCGGATGAGGCGGAGTGACGTGGCGGCACAATCATGGTGGGTTCCGCCGCAGCACTACGACGGGGTGGCACGATCAAGGTCGGATCTGAACTGCTGCCGTGCCTCGGTGGCACGATCATGGTGGGTTCGGAGGCTGCGCTGTGACGCGGTGGCACAACGATGGTTTGATCGGATGAAGCGCTGGTCTGTCTTGGCGGCACGATCATGGTCGGCTGGGAAGCAGCAGAACCGCGCGATACAACGATAGTGGGTTCCGAGGAGCCGCGGCTGCGCGGCGGAACAATCATTGTTGGCTCCATGCTGCTATTGGCATGATGAGCCGCCACAGGAGCATGCTGCATTTCATTCAGATGCCGCTGCGATATTGCAATCGTGGGTTGCGACCATCTGGTAGGTGATGGCGAATCGCCTTGCATCGATGCGATCTGCGTTTTTGCCGGATCGAAAGCGGGTTGATCACGCGATGTGACTCTTTGCGGCTCGGTTCTTGGAGCGGCCTGGGGCGCGGCGGCGCTTGCGGGAGAGTCCGCAGCAGATTCAGTGACAACAGCAGGAGCCTTGATCGTTTCGGCTTCAATTGCCACACGCATGCCGATTCGCTGCAGTTCCGTCAGATAACGCTGAGCGAGTTCATCCGTGAGGCCTTTTTTCAAAATGGCGCGTGTACCTGAAAACACACGATCAATCTGTTCTGGCGCCGCCTTCAGGCGCCGGGCGGCACTGGCCTTGACCGTGACGAGATCGAAGCCGTCGAGTAATTCTCCCTTGAACACGATTTGAAACTGCGACGACATTTTTCCCCCAGACGTCTTTATGTATTTCTCTGAATTGGACAGTGCTCCGCGATAATCAGATGCGGCGCCTTGATTGTCAAATTTGACGGTTTGTCGCATGTTGGCGACATACGAGGAGAGCTGACTTGGGATCAGTGACAATCACCATGGTTAATGGTGAGTAGCGATAATCTTTATTATGTAAAGTTAAGTAGATCCAGACGGGTTCGCTCCAAAGGTATGCTCGCCTTCGAGAACGTCACTACCTCGCGTCTCCACTCGCCCCAGTCGCGATCAGTTGCTGCAATCCCTCTTCATCAAGCACGGCAACGCCAAGATCGCGCGCCTTGTCCAGCTTGGAGCCGGCGTCGCTGCCTGCGACCACGTAGCTGGTCTTCTTCGAAACCGAGCCGCTGACCTTGCCTCCATGTTCTTCGATCAGCGCGCCTGCTTCGTCGCGGCTCATCGTGGGCAAAGTGCCTGTGAGTACGAAGGTCTTGCCGGCGAGTACGCCTGCTCCCGTGTTGATGGTTTCCTGCACAAGCGTCAAACCGGCAGCCAGCAACTGCTCGACGACTTCGCGATTGTGCGGTTCAGCAAAGAAATCGACGATGCTTTGCGCGACGATGGGACCGACATCGTTCACTGCAAGCAGTGCTTCCAGATCGGCATCCATGAGCGCATGGATATTGCCAAAACGCCGAGCCAGATCCTTCGCGGTGGCCTCGCCGACATTGCGTATCCCCAGTGCGAAGATGAAGCGCTGCAGCGGCGCGGTCTTGCTGTGTTCGATGGCCTGAAGCAGATTCATCGCCGATTTTTCGGCCATTCTTTCGAGACCAGAGAGCGCCAGCAGGCCGAGCTTGTAGATGTCGGCGGGCGTCTTGACGATACCGCCATCGACCAGTTGCTCAACCAGCTTGTCGCCCAGACCTTCGATGTCCATTGCGCGGCGCTGGGCAAAATGCAGCAAGGCCTGTTTGCGCTGGGCTGGGCAGAAGAGCCCGCCCGTGCAACGCGCCACGGCTTCATCTTCACCACGCACGACATGCGAACCACATATCGGACATGTCGGGAACTGCGCGATCAGGTCGTAGCGAACGGCATCGGGTTTGCGGCGCTCAAGTACGGGCCCGACTACTTCGGGAATCACGTCGCCAGCGCGCCGCACGATGACCCAGTCACCGATGCGCACATCTTTGCGATCGATTTCGCCCTGATTGTGCAGGGTTGCATTGGTGACGGTCACACCGCCAACGAACACCGGCTTGAGGCGCGCAACGGGTGTGATCGCACCAGTGCGGCCGACCTGCACCTCGATGTCAAGCAACTCGGTCAGCTCTTCCTGTGCGGGATACTTGTGTGCCACGGCCCAGTTCGGCTCGCGATTGCGGAAGCCGAGCTCGCGTTGCAGGGCCAGGCTATTGACCTTGTAGACCACGCCATCGATATCGAAAGGCAGGCTGTCGCGCTTGGCTGCGATCTGTTTGTGGAATTCCACCAGACCTTCTGCGCCCTTGGCCACACAGCGGTCTTCACTGACGGGAAGTCCCAGCGCGACCATCGCATCGAGCAAGCCTGCGTGACTGGCCGGTGCGAAACCCCAGCCGACGACTTCGCCAATACCGTAGGCGAAGAAGGTCATCGGACGCGCTGCGGCCATGGTCGGATCGAGCTGACGAATGGCGCCAGCAGCCGTATTGCGCGGGTTGATGAAAGTCTTCTCGCCACGCTCGCGTTGCCGCTCGTTGAGCTTGTCGAACTCGTCGCGACGCATGTAGATCTCGCCGCGGATCTCGATCACAGCCGGCACGGGAATGTCCCCGACACGCAAGCGCAAGGGAATGTTGCGAATGGTGCGCACGTTGTGTGTAACGTCTTCACCGACCTCGCCATCGCCGCGCGTAGCAGCCTGCACCAGCAGGCCCTGTTCGTAACGCAGATTGATGGCGAGGCCATCGAACTTCAGCTCGGCTGCATATTCGATGGCAGGCGCTTCAGCGAACAACTCGAGCTTGCGACGCACACGCGCATCGAAAGCAATCGCTCCGCCTTCGGTCGTGTCGGTCTCGGTCTGGATCGACAGCATCGGCACTTTGTGTCGCACTGGTGTCAATGACTTGAGCGGTGCTCCACCAACGCGCTGTGTTGGCGAATCCAGCGTCAGCAGTTCCGGATGTTCGCTTTCGATGCCCTGCAGCTCACGAAACAAGCGGTCGTATTCCGCGTCGGGAACGATGGGCGCATCGAGTGTGTAGTAGGCCTCGGCATAGCGTGTGAGCTCGGCGCGGAGCCAGGCGGCGCGTTCGGAGATGGGTTGCATGGTATCTGTAGGTTGGGATGAGCCAAATTGGCAAATAAGGACGCCCAACAAAAAAATCATGACGAATGAATGTTGGGCATCGCTTTGCTCACCCCAACCTACGCCCTAACGGAATAAGCGCAACGCCACTTCGCTGCCCGCAGGAATCCCCTGCCGTTCCATCTGCTGGTCGAACTGTGCGATCTGGCCGCGGATCAGGCTGATCGAGCGCTCCGACAACAATACGCGGTTGTCATCGACCAGCACGCCATTGAGGGCGCCGGCAAGTTTCTGCGCGAAGGCGACCATCTTGTCGAACGAAGCCACCGGGTCCGGCGCGCGCGGTACATCCAGCGCGACGGTAATGCCAGTCGTATAGAGATTGCGCAATTGCTCGGCCGAGAAAGTTGCGGCTTCCTGATTGGAGAGGGTGTAGAGCGTGCGACTGTCATCGTCCTGCGCGTGATAGGCGCCGTCTGCATGCAGGGTCAGACCGGCTGCTTCAGCGAGGCCGCGGATCTTGGTGCCTGGGAAACTGCCGTCTTTGGCCGCGACATTGACGGCGATCTGAATGTCCACGTCGGCGCAGAAGCGATCAAGCTCATTGGCGCGCTCCAGCACTTCGTTGCGGGCCGGCAGGCGCGGCACGGCCAGGAACTGGTCGCACAGGCGCTGCACCTGATCGTAGAAACGCACGAGGTCGGCATCACTCACGGCGCCGCGACGATCAGCCAGTTGCAGCGCTGCAGTGGCGCGGTTGAGATTGCCCGGGCTGCGCGCATCGAGTTCGATCCACTGATTTGCGCCATCGTCCCAGCCGAACCAGCGCAATGGTTTGGAGAAACCGGCGAGCAAGGCCTGCTGCGCGGTAAACAGCGATGCAGCCGCGATACCGGCGGGCGCTTCAACCGTTACGACGCAATCGATTGCCTGGGAGTCCACCGGCAGCGTCGGCTGCGTACGTGGAGCCTGGGGCTTGGTGCGCACGACGGGCTGTGCCTGCATGACGTTTTCATTGGTGCCTCTGTCAAAGCTGCCACTGCTGTCACCAGACAGCGTGGGCTCCATGCGCCCGCCGGGTGCTGGTGGAATGGCGTCCACCGACTCGGCATCGAGGAGCGCATCGCGCTCGGCCGGCCGGAAAAGTTGCTCGGCATGCTTGCGCGCGCGGCGCTCCTGCCAAAGGTTGTAGCCAATGACGGCGACAACGACGGCGCCGCCTGCACAGACCAAACCTAGTTGTAGATCACTGAATGCCATGATTGCGACTGCTCTCTCATTTTCTGAATTCTTCGGGCCGACTTTGTGCCGGCTCCTGTGTTCTGTATGTTCTTGCCCGTCATGCAGCGGACTCTGTCGCCGGTACAAGTGCTGCGCCAGGTTCAGCCATCTTCAATGCTGCATCGATATCGACCTCGACTACACGCGATACGCCCTGCTCCTGCATGGTCACACCGACAAGCTGTTCCGCGCGCTCCATCGTGATCTTGCTGTGACTGATGAAAACGAACTGCGTCACGGATGACATGCGCTTGACCATCTCACAATAGCGCTCGGTGTTCGTATCATCCAGCGGCGCATCCACCTCGTCGAGCATGCAGAACGGCGCCGGGTTGAGCTGGAACATCGCGAAGACGAGCGCGATGGCTGTCAGCGCTTTCTCGCCACCCGACAACAAGTGGATCGAGGTGTTCTTCTTGCCCGGTGGCCGCGCCACGATCTGCACACCGGCGTCGAGCACATCGTCGCCAATCAGCACCAGCTCTGCTTCGCCGCCCCCAAACAATTGTGGGAACAGCTCGCCGAAGTGGCGATTGACCGTATTGTACGTCGCCAACATCGACTCGCGCGTATCCCGGTCGATGCGCCGAATCGCGTCTTCGAGCGTCCCGATGGCCTGCATCAGGTCTTCGTATTGCGCATCGAGATAACGTTTTCGTTCGGCGATACTGCCCAGCTCATCCAGCGCTGCAAGATTCACCGGCCCGAGTTCGGCGATCTCGCGTGTCAGGCGAGAGACTTCGCGGCCCAGGCTGGTTTCCTTGAGCCCTTCCAGTTGTTCGTCCGCAATGCTTCTGGCATCGACATTGAGCTCGGCCAGACGTTCATTGGCTTGCACAATCGCAATCTCGGCAGCCTGGCGAGCCAGTCGCCCCGCCGCCTGCGCCTCGCGCAGCGGCTCCAAGCCTTGCTCGCAGCGCAGTCGTGATTCGTCCTGGGTGCGCAACGTGGTAGCAATTTCCTCTTGCACCTGGCGTCGTTTGAGCAACTCGGCTTCGCGCGCCTCGCGCAATTGCAGCGCAGTTTGCAGCGAAGTGTTCAGGCCCGTTTCATCAAGGCTCTCGCGCTCGGCGATCTGATGCGCCAGCTCGATTTCGCCGCGCGAGATTTCTTCGCGCACCAGCGCTTCGTTTCGGGCAATGTCGTCAAGCTTGCTCTGGCATTCGCGCAGGGCAAACTCGGCTTCCTGCAGGCTGCGCAATTGACGAGCAGACATTTCACGCGTCTGTGTCTGGCCCTGCTCGGCTTGCGTTAGCGTCTGTTCGGCGCCCGATAGCTGCACACGCAAACCGTTGGCAGCGAGTTGATGCCTGTCGAGCGCCTGTGCGGATGCCGTTTTCTGAGCGAGTTCGTTCTGCGTACCAAGCTCTACTTCAGCGAGCTCATTGCGCAACTGCACCGAGCGCTCTTCGTAGCGCGCCTGGGTTTGCTGCAGGTGAACCAGAGCAATCTGCGCCGCGTGCTGAGCCTGCTGCAATTGCGTGGCCTGTGCCCGGCCATTTGCCAGATCGGCCTGGACTACACGCAATGCTGTATCGACTTCGTTGAGTCCGGATTGCCGTTCGAGGTGTGCCTGTTCAGCTGTGATCAGAGATGCCGCGAGCACTTCCATTTCACGTTGCCGCTCCAGCGCGCCATGGGTGCGGGCGTCTGGCGCGAAAAGAATCAGCTCGCCCGCGCTCAGTAATTGCCCGGCCTTGCTCACCAGGGTGACGTTGGGCGCAAGCGCAGCATCGAGCCACTCAGACAAGTCATCGACCACGAAAACGTTGGCGAGCCAGGCGTCGAGCACTGGAGCCAGGCTCGACTGACGCACGCTCACCAGCTCACGCAAGGCACGCGTACCGGTGGGTACAATTGCCGTTGCAGGCTGATCTGCCAAGCCTTCGCGCAGCAGAACCGTCGTCGCAGGCGCGGCTCGTGATAGCGCTGCTGCGGCGAACTCTGGCGATAGCGGCCCGCGGGCACCAAGGCGTTCGCGCAATGTTGCTTCGAGGGCAAGCTCCCAGCCGCTTTCCACTGACAGGTGTTGCCATGCCGGATCAAGCGAGGCCAGGCCGGAGGCGCGTAGCCAGTCGGCCATATCGCCCTGATCGCGCAAGCGACTTTGCAATGCGCGCAGTGCCTCGAGGCGTGCGCGAATGCCGGTAGCATGACTGCCTGCCTGCTTCTCGGCTTCTTGTGCAGCAAGCAGGCGGGTTTGCAGTTCTTGCTGCGCAGCGCCTTGTTGTGCCAGCAGGGTTTCAGCGGTGGCAATTTCCGTGGCCAGCGCCTGTGTCTTCGTCTGGGCCGCATCGAGCTCTGTGGCAGGCGGCGCGACGAGGCGGGTCAGCTCTTCCTGTATGCGCTTGCGGCGCTCTTCAAGGGCCAGCAATGCGCGCTCGCTGGCGCTGCGTCGTGTTTCTTCAATACGTGTCTGCTGATCGGCGAGTGCCAGTTCGCGGCGTATTGCATCCAGCGCCACCCTCGCCTGCGCCAGCTCCTGCTCGGCATTCGGTTGCAACGCCTGCGTGCCGGCATGCGCCTGCCGCGCTTCGCCGAGGCCCTTTTCGGCAAGTACCGCCTGTTCGGTCCAGCGCGTGCGATCGGCTGCCAGTGCTGTTGCGCGCCCCTGCCATTGCGCTGCGGCGGCGGTGAGTTGTTCGATTCTTTGCGCGAGGCGGCTGCGTTGCTCGCGCAGGACACGCAGCTCATTCTCTATGCGTGAAACCTCGGCCGCGATGGCATATACATCGCCCTGCGCCGCACCGACGGCCTCGGACATGCGCGTGTGCTGCTCGCGCGCAGCGGCGAGACGCTGTTCAATCTGGCGCAGGTTTTCCTGCGCGGCTTCCAGACTGCGGCCACTGTCGGCAACCGCAGCATCGGCGCGCTGCAGTTCGCGTTCGCCCTCGCGCAGCTTGAGTACCCACAGCAGGCTTTGACGCTCAAGCAGCGAATCGCTGAGGCCGCGCCACTTCTGGGCAACTTCGGCCTGCACTGACAACCGCGTGATCTGCTGGCCCAGCTCGGCACGCAAGTCTTCAAGCCGGGCAAGATTGTCACGGGCATCGGCGAGCCGACCTTCCGTCTCGCGGCGTCGTTCCTTGTACTTGGTGATGCCGGCGGCTTCTTCGAGAAACGCCCGTACTTCTTCCGGCCTCGCATCGATCACCCGCGAAATCATGCCCTGCTCGATGATGGCGTAGGCGCGCGGCCCAAGGCCGGTGCCGAGGAACAGGTCGATGACGTCCTTGCGACGCACGCGGACATTGTTGATCAGGTAGTCCGATTCGCCCGAGCGGTCGAGCACGCGCTTGACGGCAATCTCGGCGTATTGGGACCACTGCCCTGCCGCGCGGCCGTCGGCGTTGTCGAAAATCAGCTCGACGCTGGCGCGTGACACCGGTTTGCGCGTGTTGGACCCATTGAAAATCACGTCCTGCATCGAATCGCCGCGCAGCGCCGAGGCGCGCGATTCGCCGAGCACCCAGCGCACGGCGTCGATGATGTTGGATTTGCCGCAGCCGTTGGGGCCAACGATGCCGACGAGCTGGCCCGGCGTGAGCACCGTCGTGGGGTCAACGAAAGACTTGAAACCGGCGAGTTTGAGCTTCGAAAGGCGCACTTGTGAATTGGGTGTGTGGGTGTGTTTGCGCGTCGGGCCGGAGAAAGTCGGGTGGAGTCCTGGATTTTGCCTTGATGCTGGATCGAGCCAGCTCGGATCGTAACTTCGCAAGCGCAAGGAGCGCGCCACTTGGCGGGCTATAATATCACCCGAACGAACGCTGACTGAGCGCCCGAATGACCGGGCCGGCGTTGCCAAACCGAATTGAGTCCGAATTGAGTCACCGTCAAGTGAACCCCCTCCTCGACAAGCTGCACCCCTACCCTTTTGAAAAGCTGCGCGCGCTGTTCGCAGGTATCACTCCGCCAGCCCTGCCGCCAATCCGTCTCTCCATCGGCGAGCCGCAGCACGAGACGCCGCCACTGGTAAAGCAGGCTCTGGTCGATGCGCTAGGGGGACTGTCGGTGTATCCGACCACGCTCGGCGTCGATGCGCTGCGCGACTCGATTGCGCAATGGTTGCAGCGGCGCTACGCATTGCCTTCCATCAATCCGGTAACGCAGGTGTTGCCGGTCAATGGCACGCGGGAGGCGCTGTTTGCGTTTGCACAATGCGTTGTCGATGCTTCGCGACCCGGCGCCCTGGTCGCCAGCCCGAATCCGTTCTACCAAATCTACGAAGGCGCTGCGCTGCTGGCTGGCGCCGAGCCGGTGTTCCTCAACCAGACGCCAGAGAACAATTTCGGTCTGGATCTCGATAGTCTCGACAATGCGCAATGGTCGCGAGTGCAGTTGTTGTATGTATGCTCGCCGGGCAACCCCACCGGGCGCGTACTGGATCTGGACGAGTGGCGCCAGCTGTTTGCCCTCTCCGACAAGTATGGTTTCGTGATTGCGGCGGACGAATGCTACTCAGAAATCTATTTCGATGAGGCCAGGCCACCGCTGGGCGCGCTGCAGGCAGCGCAAGCACTCGGGCGCGAAGGTTTTCCACGCCTTGTTGTATTTCACAGTCTTTCCAAGCGATCGAACGTACCGGGGCTGCGCTCCGGTTTCGTGGCGGGCGACGCGGCCGTTCTCAAGAAATTCCTGCTTTATCGCACCTACCACGGCTGCGCCATGAGCCAGTCGGTGCAACTGGCCAGCATTGCCGCCTGGAATGACGAAAGCCATGTGCGCGACAACCGCGCCCTGTATCGCGAAAAATTCGACACCCTGGTGCCAATGCTCAAGCCCGTGCTCGACGTGAACATGCCGGACGCCGCTTTCTACCTTTGGGCACGCGTACCGGGTGGCAACGACGAGGAATTCGCGCGTGCCCTGTTCGCGCAGACGCATGTCACAGTACTGCCAGGCCAATATCTGGCACGCGATGTTGTGACCAATGAAGGCCGCAGCGTCAATCCTGGCAAGGGATTTGTGCGCATTGCGCTGGTTGCGGAGCGCGGCGAATGCGTGGCAGCGGCCGAGCGCATCATCGGATTCTGCAAGTAATTTTCAGGAAAACCTGAACGGATATTTATCGTCATTCCGGCGAAGGCCGACATCCAGTTTGAAAGTTCTCCTGGACCCGGCCTTCGCCGGGATGACGCTCTCAACCAAAAACACGAGGAGCAAGAATGTCACATCCACTGCAAGGCCTTATCGATGAAGCTTTCGAGCGCCGTGCCGAAATTACGCACGGCTGCGCAGACCGCGAGCTTGCCGCCGCTATTGCGCAAGTCATTGCCGACCTGGATACCGGGCGCCTGCGCGTCGCAGAGAAGATCAATGGCGAATGGGTCACGCACCAGTGGATCAAGAAAGCGGTGCTGCTGTACTTCCGCACGCATGACAACAACGTCGTCAACAGCGGCGATCTGCGTTACTTCGACAAGGTGCCAACCAAGTTCAGCGATTATTCGGAAGAGGATTTCCGCAACGGTGGCTTCCGCGTCGTGCCTTCAGCGGTCGCGCGCAAAGGCACTTTCATCGGCCGCAACGTGGTGCTCATGCCCTCCTACGTCAACATCGGCGCGTACGTCGATGAAGGCACGATGGTGGATACCTGGGCAACCGTGGGTTCGTGCGCGCAGATCGGCAAGAACGTTCACCTGTCTGGCGGCGTAGGTATCGGCGGCGTGCTGGAGCCGCTGCAGGCCAACCCGACGATCATTGAGGACAACTGCTTCATCGGTGCCCGCTCCGAAGTGGTCGAAGGCGTGATCGTCGAGGAAAACTCGGTCATCTCGATGGGCGTTTATCTCGGCAAGAGCACCAAGATCTATGACCGCGCGACGGGCGAAGTCACTTATGGACGCATTCCGTCTGGATCGGTCGTCGTCTCTGGTAATCTGCCATCGGCTGACGGCAAGTATTCGCTGTATTGCGCCGTCATCGTCAAACGTGTCGATGCGCAGACCCGGGCCAAGACGTCGATTAACGAACTACTGCGGGATTGAAACGGAGGGGGGACGGTAGCTCGCTCCCTCTCCCCCAACCCCTCTCCCGCCAGGGGAGAGGGTAGCTGCAAGTACCACGACGGCGCTGCCGTCCTGGTAGTCCTAAATCCGGGGAGTTGCCATGATTTTTGATCGTCTGTTTCAGCTTATGGCGGAGCGTCAGGCTTCGGACATATTCGTGACCGCTGGTGCGCCGATCCATATCAAGATCAATGGCGCCATCGTGCCGATCAACCAGCAGATCATGGAACCTTCCGTGATCCAGAAGATGGCCTACGAGATGCTCAGCGCCGAGCAGGTCGGACGCTTCGAAAAGGACCGCGAACTCAATATCTCGTTTGGCCGCAAGGACGTCGGCAATTTCCGTATCAACCTGTTCTGGCAGCGTTCGAGCATTGGCATTGTCGTGCGTTTCATTCAGAGCCAGATACCGGCCCTGCATTCGCTTGGACTGCCGCCGGTGCTCGAAGAAGTGATCATGGACAAGCGCGGCTTGATGCTGGTGGTCGGCGCCACCGGCTCGGGCAAGTCGACGACGATTGCCTCCATGCTCGATTACCGCAACATCCATCAGACCGGCCACATCCTGACCGTCGAAGACCCCATCGAATACCTGTTCCAGCACAAGCGCTCCATCGTCAATCAGCGTGAAGTGGGTTTCGACAGCCACAGCTGGGGCGATGCGCTCAAGAATGCCTTGCGTCAGGCGCCGGACGTCATCCTCATCGGTGAAATCCGCGATCTGGAGACGATGAAGCTGGCCATCTCGTATGCTCAATCCGGCCACCTCGTCGTGGCAACGCTGCACGCCAACAATTCGCACCACGCGCTCAATCGTATATCGAGCTTCTTCCCGCTCGAGAACCGGCCTTTGCTCTATCTCGACCTTGCCGTCGCCTTGCGCTCCATCGTTTCGCAACGTCTGGTTCGCCTGCCCGATGGCAGTCGCGTGCCGGCAGTTGAAATCCTCATGAATACGCGTCACGTGGCCGATCTGATCGAACGCGGCGAGTTCGGTGCCGTGAAAGAAGCCATGGAGCAGTCGCTGGCGCCGGGCTCGCAGACTTTTGAGCAGGATCTGTATCGTCTGTACCGCGAAAACGTCATCACGCTTGACGAGGCCCTGCTCAATTCTGATTCGCCGACGAATTTCTCGTGGCTGGTGAACAACTCGCAGGCCAAGGACGATCACGCGCCGCCGACGTCCGGCGAGTCAGCCTCACTTGTCGAATTCGATGCCGCCGAAGATGACGGCGCATCGTTCAGCTCATTCACGCTGCACATGGAAGAGCCGAGCTGAACAGTCACGCCTGCCCGGCTTTTTCCTGCGCTCCCAACAGAAAACCAATATGCATAACCAAGACGAGCGCGAACACGAGTGCGATAACAGTTGTGATCACGACCACGACGGTCATTCACATGAGCATTCGCCCGCCGATGAGCTGATTACCGTACGCGATCTGGTGCGCTATGCAACCAGCCGCTTCAACCGCAAGAAGATATTCTTCGGCCATGGCCTGCAGGACGCCTACGACGAGGCTGTCTATCTCGTGCTGCACACGCTGCATCTGCCGCTCGACCGTCTCGACCCGTTCTTCGACGCCTGTATTCCGGCCGATGAGCGCCAGCAGGTCATCGACATCATTCATCGCCGCAGTGACGAGCGCATTCCGGCTGCGTACCTGACGCGCGAAGCCTGGCTTGGCGACTTCCGCTTCTATGTGGATGAACGCGTCATTGTGCCCCGCTCGTTCTGCGCCGAGCTGCTGCGCGAAGGCCTGTCGCCGTGGATTCCCGATGATGAGTCGGTGGCGCGCGGGCTGGATCTGTGCACCGGCAGTGGTTGCCTGGCGATCCTCATGGCGCATCGCTATCCGGACGCGCTGATCGATGCCGCCGATCTCTCGGCCGAAGCACTGGAAGTGGCGCGTATCAACGTCGAAGATTATGACTTGCAGGACCGCATCCGCCTGATCCAGTCCGACGTGTTCGATGCCCTTGGCGATGCGCTGAGCGAAGATGCGCGTTATGACCTGATCCTGTCGAACCCGCCCTATGTCACCCAGCAGGCCGTCGATGCGCTGCCCGACGAGTATCGGCATGAGCCTGCGATGGCCCTTGGGGCAGGTGCGGACGGAATGGATATCGTGCGGCGTATCATCGCTGAAGCGGCAACATACCTCAAACCGGATGGCATACTGATTATTGAAGTCGGCCACAATCGCGCCCAGTTCGAAGAGGCGTTTCCGGGGCTTGAGGCAGTGTGGCTGAGCCAGGCCAGTGAAGAGGAAATGGTTTTGTTGCTGAGGGCAGACCAGCTTTAATCTGCCAGAACGAAGCGTTTGCGCCTCTCGGGGGAGAGAGCGACGATCAGGGGAAAAAATCGTGAGTATTTTCAAGACTTTCAAGACCATCTTTGCCAAGGCGGGGGAACCGCGCATTGATCAGCTCGATGAATCTCTCGAGCCGATGGACCGGCGTGGCCGCACGCGCCGCGACGCACGCGAAGGTACACGCGCATTGATCATCGACGACTCTCCCACGATTGTCGCGGCGCTCAAGAAATTCCTGCGATCGGCTGGCTACGTCACGCTCGAGGCAGGCGATGCAGAACGCGGTATCGAGATCGCGCGCGCCGAGCGGCCCGAGTTGATTTTTCTCGATATCGTTCTGCCCGGCATGAACGGCTTCGCCGCGCTGCGCGTCCTGCGACGCGACCCGGCTACCCGCGATGTTCCCATCATCATGATCAGCGGCAACGAACAGGCTACGGAGCAGTTCTTCGGCACACGTATTGGTGCCGATGATTTCATGAAGAAGCCCTTCTCCCGCTTTGAAGTGTTTGCCCGTATCGAGCGTCTGCTCGATGGCGATTGCGTTCCCCACCGCATCATCGCGCCGCCAGCCCCATCGAACGAACCCAACCCGGCCTGACAGCAGTCGGGCTTTGTGGCGCGATCCAGCCGCGTCCTATGCGCGCCCTTGCGCATCATCACGTCAAATTCATGTCAAATGAATTTCAGGCACATTATCTGCTGGTGGCGTGATGCTGCACTCTCGCGTCCAACGCAGCGAGCACGAATAGACGCGTTCCGCTGCAAGGAGCGAGCAATGAAATCCTTTTCTCCTGTCTGGTCCCTGGGTTCCATCGTCACACGCGCCACTGCCGCAATTGCCCGCATCAAGTCCGCATCGGGAACCATGAGCGCAAAGCTTCCAGGCAGCATCGTGCTCCTGGCAACGATGTGGCATGCCGGCCTTGCCAACGCCGTCGTGCTTTCAGGCAGCTTCACCGGCGTCGCCGCCAACTCGACATGGGGCACCATTGCCGACGGGACGCCCGTCAATGGCACGTTCCGTTTTGACAGCAGCTTCCCGTTTACCCTGATCGAAACCGATGGCGTTTCGCATGCGCACTACGAGACGTTCAACGGTGGCGTCCCGCCTGACCCGATACACTTCAGCTTCTTTGTGCCATCTGTCGGGCTGAGCTTCGACGTCAACAGCTTTGGCGTTCTCGGGGTCGATCTCGAGGACACTGCCGCAGGTCAGACAATCCGCTTCAGTTCGTATTTCATTCATGGCGCGGGCGCTGCATTCACGCTGGCAGGTCTGGACGGTGCGTTCTTCGACGGCCTGGACCTGTCTTCACTGCACAGCGGGGCCGCCGATCTTTCCGGCTCGCTGGCGCATCTGGCGGCGCATGGCGGCATCGAGAGCGATGTTTATCTTGCAAGCCTGGTCTTTGATCCTGCAGACGTACCCGAGCCCCCTGCCCCGCTGCTGCTCGGCACCGGCTTCATCATCCTGCTGGCCGGCAAGCGCGCGCGAAAGCGTAAATATTGATGGCAGGCGCGGCACGCAGCTCGCTTTTCAGGATTGTATGGCCTTCCCCCAGGGCCGGTACGAGACCACGCCGCCTCGCCCGGCAGCTGTCTCGATGCTGATCCATCGCACTGCGGATGCCGTAGCGAGGGACTCCTGGTCGGCTATCTGCCGCTAAAGGTTTCGGTATCTCCAGCCGTTGAAGATCACAACCCGAGGTGGTGCCGCAACGCTCAGGCGATTCGTCACGAAGTCCGGAGAGAGCGTCCTTCAAGCAGCTGGAGAAATGGGATGACCATTACCCGCAAGATATTTGTGTTGATCTGTATTGCCTTGCTGACAACTGCCGCCGTATTGGGAGTTGCCGTATGGGGAGTGTCGAGTGCCCTGAGTGTCGCCACGCAGACTGTGCACGACGACCTGGTTGGAACGCGGACGCTGACACTGGTGGTCGGCGTGATAGGTCTTGGCGTCATGGCTGTCGTGGGCTGGCTGATGGCACGCGCCATCGTCAAGCCGCTGGAGGATGTGCAGAACGCCATTACCCGCACCGCAGACAAACTCGACTTTACCGATCTGATTGAAGTGACCTCCAGTGATGAGCTGGGCCGGATCGTCGAAGCGTACAACCGCCTGATCGGCAAATTGCGCAGCAGTTTCACGGAAATCCAGACCTCGACGGCGCAGATGCTCGACGTCACCGAAGAGGTCGATCGCTCCTCACGCAAGATCGCACGCAATTCGCAGATGCAGAGCGATGCCTCCACCAATATGGCAGCCTCGGTCGAGGAAATGACCGTCAGCATCTCGATGGTCGCGCAGCAAGCCAAGGATGCCAGTTCGCACACCCAGGAGTCGCGCAATATCGCCGAGCACAGCGCCGAGGTCATCGTCACCACGCTGACTGGCATCCAGACCATTTCCGATTCGGTACGCGAGGCCGCCGGCCGCATCAAGGCGCTGCGCACCGACTGCGACAGCATCTCGACTGTCGCCAAGATGATTCGCGAAATCGCCGAACAAACCAATTTGCTGGCACTCAATGCCGCCATCGAAGCAGCGCGTGCAGGAGAACAGGGGCGCGGCTTCGCCGTGGTTGCGGATGAAGTGCGCAAACTCGCCGAACGCACTGCCAAATCGACACAGGAAATCAGCAGCCTGCTCTCGCGCATGCAGGACAGCGCCAAGGCGGCTGTCAACAGCATGGTCAGCACGGAAGAAGCGGTCGGCCAGGGCGTGGTCAATGCCCGCGCAGCCGGCGAATCGATCGACCGCATCAAGGATGGCTCCAGCGCTGCTGCCAGCGTGGTGGAAGATATCTCCGGTGCGATCCGCGAGCAGCAGGCCGGCAGTACCGCGATTGCCCAGAACATCGAGCAGATGGCGCAGATGAGCGAACAGAATTCCGCAGCCGCGGCCGCATCGGCCGAGGCCATCGGACGCATGTCGAGCATGAGCCGCGAAATCGCACGCGCGCTTTCTGCCTACAGGGTCGATGCCAATGCGCAACAGAAGATCCAGCTGCGCGTGGCCGACATCCAGAGTGACGACTTCCCGACCGTTCGCGCCCTCAAGACGATGAGCGAGATGCTGAGCCAGCGCACCAACGGGCGCATCAGCCTGAAGGTCTATTCAGGTGGCTCGTTCGGTTCCGAAAAGGAAGCGCTCGAACAGATGAAGAGCGGCGGCCTGGACATGGCGCGTATCAACATCTCGCCGCTCAACAAGAGCTGCCCGGAAACGATCATCCCTACCCTGCCCTTTCTGTTCCGCTCCATCGAGCACAGGCAGAAAGCGCTCGACGGCGCACAGGGCGACGCGATCCTCGCATCCTGTGCCAATGAAGGCTACGTGGGCCTTGCCTTCTATGACGCTGGCGTGCGCTGCGTTTATACGAACAAGCCGATCAGATCGATGTCCGACATGCGTGGCATGAAGCTGCGCGTGCCGCAGTCCGACCTGTGGATCGCCGTGGCTGCCGCAATGGGCGCAACCCCTACGCCGATGTCGATTGACGAGATCGTTGCCGGCGCACAGATGGGCCTGATCGATGGCGCAGAAAACAACCTGCTGGCCTACGAAAGCTTCAAGCACAACCAGGTGTTCAAGTACTTCTCGCATACCGACCACTCCATGGCACCGGACCTGATCGTGTTCTCGAAGAAGAGCTGGGATGCGCTCCCCGAAGAAGACCGGAAGATCATCAGGGATGTCGCCAAAGAATCAGTAACGCACATGCGCCGCTTCTGGGCTGAGCGCGAAGTCGCAACGAAGAAGGCATTGATGGCGGCCGGATCGAACTTCGTGACAGGCGTCGACAAAGGACCGTTCCAGATGGCCATGCGGCCGGTATACGACAAGTTCGTCACCACCGACAAGCAACGCGCACTGCTCAAGGCCATTCAGGATATCAACTGACAAGAACATCTTCGTATCACCTGAAAAGAGCTGCCTGCGGGCAGCTCTTTTTACGTCGTCCCGTGGGTACGCTCGAATGCTGGCGCCATTGCACACGCTCTTTCGGCGGCATGCCGATTGCTGGATCAAGGCATGAGCCGACATTTCCTCGGTACACATGACAGGAGAACGCGCATGTCTTCATCACTCGACCCCGATGCAGTTGAAGTCCTTCCACGCCGTCACGGTGAATATGGTCCGAGCGATACATCGGATTCCGCCAGCGACGTAATCGGTACGCAGTCAGAAGAGACCGATAGCGATTCGGCCGGTACCGGCGAGCGCTCGTCGGTGGAATCGATTGCGCCAAGCGAGACCGAGCGGGATATCGCGCCGGACAAGGTGATATCGCCATTGGCGCCAGATGAGAAATCGGAGCGTACGCCCGGTCGTTAACGGCGTGCCTTCTTGTAGCAAGAGTGACGCAAAAATGGCTCGCCGCGGCGAGCCATTTTCATGTCTGAAGCGTGCTCATATCATGCCTGGCTAGGCGTGACCTTGTCGCTCAGTACCGGAGGCACGACTGGATCGAAATCGCTCCACTTGCCATCGCGCCAGCGTCCGCTGGCGCGCTCTACGTCCTTGCCGCCATGGTTCTTCAGCAGATTCGATGCGAAGGTCTCCGTGCCGAGTTCGACATGAACGGCGAGCAGCACACCGCTGGGACGCGTATCCATTGCTGCGCCGCGGTCGCGTGTTTGCGGCGTTGACCGCATGCCATTCAGGGCGCCGATAAGGGAGCCGCCGTATGCGCCGATACCACCGGCAATGGCCGCTACGACCGGTTGCAGTTCCAGCACTGCGACGAGCCCTGCGCCGATGGCGATACCGATGGCTGCACCAATCCCTGCCCCCATGATGACAGTCGCGTGCGCGGACTGGGCGGAGCGATCCGCGTACTGATCGCCGCCCGCAGGCAATGCATTATGCATACCGGGAGGGTTTACGAAGAAAATTGAAACATTGGCTTCATCAAAACCATTGTCGAATAACGCCTGCGCTGCATTTTCTGCTTCGGCAAACGTCGTGAACCGTGCAGCAACAATCAAGGACATGAGTTCTCTCCGTTGTCTTGCATACCTCACTGCGCAGCAGAAAGCATTCCCGACCATCGGCTTCCCCTGTCGGCAATGCCGAGACGCGCCAGTGCTTGCTTTGCGGCATGCTTGTATGAACTTCCTGCTGGCGTAAAACTTACGTACGGCATACGTACTGGCCGGGATTTGCACGAAGCGGCCTGCATGCAGGCATGCCGATTGCGGAATCGCGGAGGATGCTAAATTCTCTGGAGACCAAAGTGCAGCCCTACATTGAACCGAATTTTTCCGGTCGTACACCGTCAAGAAGCCGAACCACCCCACAGCATGAACTCCATGCCCGACTCGCGAGATTCAACGCGCGTCGCCTGTGTCCCGAATTCATCCGCGATGACTGGCAGACGGCGCTGCGCGACGAATATGAAGCTCGCATCGAAGAAGGCAAGTTCATCGAAACGGAACGCGCAGAAATACAGACCATGGCGGCCGAGGCGCCGATGGAAGCGCACGCTTTCGTGGCCTGGTTCGAGACCTTGAAACAATGCGGACCGGGTCAGGGTGATGCACTGTTCCCCTGGCTTGCGGAGCACGCCACGCATGCCGATATGTGCTGGTTTCTCACGCAGGAAGCTGCAGGCGAAGCAGGTTTCGAAGATCTTGTGGCGATGTCACAGGTCAAGCTGCCGGTGCAGGCCAAGCTGGAGATGGCGCGCAACTATTGGGACGAAATGGGGCGCGGTCATGAACGCGGCATGCATGGTCCGATGCTTGCCAACGCGGTCACCGAGCTTGAGCTGGAACCAACGATTGAAAGCACGGTATGGGAATCGCTGGCGCTCGCCAATCTGATGGTGGCATTGGCGACAAACAGGCGTTATGCATATCAATCCATTGGCGCACTTGGCGCCATCGAAATGACGGCACCTGGCCGCGTTTCGCTTGTCAACGAAGGGCTCATTCGCCTCAAGGCCCCTACCAGCGCCCGCCTGTATTTTCAATTGCACGCCGGCCTCGATATCGAGCACTCGAAGGCCTGGAATGCCGAGGTGCTGTACAGCCTGGTCGAGGTGGATCCGCGTGCCGCAAAACCATTGGCCGAAGGCGCGTTGATGCGTCTGGCAAGCGGTGCGCGCTGCTTCAGGCGATATCGAGAGCACTTCGGTCTCGCCGCCTCGCCGGGCCTTGACTGAGCGCACCCGCTTGCCAGCGCTGCATCGACCAAGGCGTGGCGGTTACTACGTCGTGTCATTACACGGCGTAGTAACCCAACGCTTGCAGGCGCGCAAGATCGTGTTTGATCACACGCTCGCCGATATCGGTGCGGTAGCGGAGATTCGGCACGACTACCTTGCGTGCCAGTTCGTAAGCACAGGCGCTTGCATCGGCAAGCGACTCACCGACGCCGGTTGCCACACCCACGTAACCGGTCATTCCGCTCGTCACGAGCCGGGACTCACGCATGGCGACTTCGGCGAAATGCAGGGCAGCGCGATCTGCCTCTGTCATGCCCGCACGGAACATGATCGGCGAGCCTTTCGATAGTTCTTCATAACCGTAGCGATAGGGAAAGGGCGGGACCGTCAGCACTACTCCGGTTGCAAAACCGGTGCGTGTGGCCACTTGCCGCATTTCGGATTGCCGCAGCATTTTGCGGAAGATCGCGTCCCACGGCTCGGTGTGCAGCGCCTCGCAGATCGCGAAACCCGGATAGCCAAAGCGGCTCGTAAACTCCAGCGGCCACAGGCCATGCTCATTGGCAATGAGATTAAGGTTGATGTAACCGCAATAGCCGCTGGCCCCCAGCTGGCTGACCATCCGCGCCAGCGTAGCGTCGAAGATGCGTTCGGCACCGCGATACGTAACCACGGTCCCCATCTCACCTGTCAGCTCGCCAAGATTGCCATTGAACAGGCGCTTGTGTTCGAAGTCGAGACACGCCGGTTGCAAGAATTCGCGGCCGTTGAAATAGGCACCCACGCCTACTTCAACGCCCTCGATATGCTCCATCAATACGAAGTCGGGCTGTGCCGACTCATGCCAGTGATCGCGATGCTCGATCAGCAGCGCAATCATGTCACGCCCGTCTTCGAGCTCGCCGATGTAGTTGCGGGTACGTGCACTGTCGGCACCATTGCTCTTGAATACGTAGCGGCGTCGTGTATCGCGTACGAAATCCATGGCCGCGTCGAAGTCCGTAAAGCCATGGCTCGCTGCTATGGGCAGCCCGAGCCGGTGCAGAACCTGTTGGCCAAATTCGCGGTCACCTTCGATTCGATCCCCGAACGCGCTGCCGCCGATCACCTGGTAGCCCTCGCGGCGAAGATCGTCCTGGCACGTACCTTTGAGTGAAGACTCGAAAAGCACGATGCCGTCCTGACCGGCTTCACGGATCCAGTCCAGTTCATTGCGCCAATCGTGCGTAAACTGGAGCATGCCGCCGAAAATATCCTGTGCGTCCGGGTGCTCGACGAATACGCGAACCTCATGCCCTGCAGCGGCCAGGCGGTAATACATATCGCCGAGATCGCAATACTCGCCGATGCCGAGACACCTCATTGCGCTGCACGTTCTTGCGTGGCTTGCCCTTGAGTCGCGCGTCGTATCACCAGGGCGATTGCGGCAATGCGTTCGACATTTTCATAGCCTGGACTCTCCAGTTCTTCGCCGAACACATCCGGATCGAGCTCGGTATAGGTGTAGTCCACGCCTGCCTCGCGCAGCGTCGATTCGACCGAAGCCCGGAAGACGTCCTTGCCATCGACAATGGGAACGCCTGAGTAAAGGATCAGCGTGCCATCGGGTGACAGGCGTGGAAGACCTTCGAGCACGATGCGTGTGGCCAGGCCCGAGCCATATGCGCCACCGCCATGTCGATAGACGCGCGCATCGGCGTCCAGCAGATAGGGTGGGTTGGAGACAATCAGGTCGAATTGCCCGTCAAGTTGAGCGAAGAGGTCGCTCTGTACCATCGTGACGCTGGCGATGCCGGCCAGGTGCGCATTGACACTGGCATACTGCAGCGCAGTCGGATTGATGTCAGCCAGGAAAAGCGCGGCACCCGGGTGTTTCAAGGCCGCAGCAATGCCGCCCGGCCCTGCCCCGCAGCCTATATCGACAATGCGTTTCAGTGCGTTGCGCTGGCTAGCTCTAGCCCCGCGTTGAAGCTCGTGTTCAACCAGCGCAACGAATCGATAAGTATCGGGGCCGAAGAATACGGCGTCCGACCGGGTAGTCGGATATGACGAATGCACGTAGATGGTCTTGCGCGAGTCTTGCGCATGGCGGATCGTCGAGAAGCGCACATTGCAACGCAGCTTCGCCGTTTGCCCGACAGCACACTCGACTGCATGTTCGATGACATTGGCTGCTTCGAGCAGCGAAATCATTTTCGGCGGCAAGGCTGCGCGCTCGAACGGTTTGCTCCAGCCAAAAATGTCGCGCAATGTCCTGCCCTCATCTGTGCAGTAACTGCTATCCGTGACGCAGCGGCTCAGAACACGGGCGTGGCTTAGCGGTGTAATGGTGGTGAAATCGTAGTTGCTGTCCAGCAGCAATCTACCAAGCTCGTACAGTGCGTCCTGGTGCTTGTCGGGGGACTGGTGGTCCATGATGTCGTCGGCGTTCATGACGGCGTTCCACGCAAGCAGCATTCCCGCGACATCAACCGGGCACGCGCATTGCGCAGGAGGCTTGTTCCCCTTTTGGAGACCGTCGGACCTGTCAGCATGCCAAGAACAAGACTGCGTGTCGCAGTAGCGCTTACCTTTGTTGTGACAGTCGTATTGATATTGATCGCCGCAAACTTTTCCAGCGGCGAGAAGAAGATTTCACGCGACATCGCGCACCTGTACGCAGTCAATGACCCGCAATTCATGCAATCGATGGGCGTGCTGCTTGGCCCGGCGATTCTTGCCGGCAATCACGCCGTGCAGCTCGAAGACGGTGACCAGATATTCCCTGCGATGCTCGGCGCCATTCACGGCGCGCACAAGACGATTACCTTCGAGACCTACATCTATTGGTCCGGCGACGTCGGCCGGAAATTCCGCGACGCACTTGCGGAGCGCTCACGCGCCGGGGTGAAAGTACATGTGCTGCTGGATTGGGTTGGCAGCGCGAAGATGGATGGCAGCATGATCGACGCCATGCGCAATGCTGGCGTCGAGGTTGAGCGTTATCACAAGCCACACTGGTACAACCTCACCCGCATGAACAATCGCACGCACCGCAAGTTGCTGGTAGTCGACGGGCAGATTGCTTTTACCGGTGGTGTCGGTATCGCCGATGAATGGACCGGGCATGCGCAGGATCCCGAGCATTGGCGCGATTCCCACTTCCAGATCGAGGGGCCGGTTGCCGCACAATTCCAGGCGGTTTTTGCAGACAACTGGTCGAAAGCCACAGGTCGCATCCTGCATGGCGCCGACTACTTCCCGAAGGTCGCGAGCCGTGGCTCGACACCTGCGCAGATGTTCAGCAGCTCACCCAGCGGTGGCAGCGAAAGCATGCAGTTGATGTATCTGCTGTCGATTGCCGCGGCAGCGCGGAGCATACGGTTGTCCAGTGCCTACTTCGTACCCGATGATCTGGCGATACGCGCCCTGGTTGCAGCCAGGCAGCGCGGCGTCAAAGTCCAGATCATCGTTCCGGGCAAGCATACCGATACGCATATCGTACGTGGCGCTTCGCGAGCACGCTGGGGCGATCTGTTGCAGGCAGGCGTTGAAATCCATGAATACGCGCCCACCATGTATCACTGCAAGGTGATGATCGTGGACGACCTCCTGGTCTCGGTTGGCTCGACCAATTTCGACAATCGTTCGTTCCGTCTCAACGATGAGGCCAATCTGAATATCTACGATCATGCATTCGCACTGACTGCGACGAAGCTGTTCGAAAAGGATCTGGCGCGAGCGAATCGCATCACGTTTGCGCAATGGAAGTCGCGACCACTGCGGCAGAAGCTGTTCGAACATTTCACATCATTGTTCGGCAGTCAGCTCTAGTTCATTTTCGACTGACGTATACATGCCCAACGATAGACCCGCTCCGCTCATCGAACTCAAAGCCGCCGGCCTTTATTGTGCTGCGGGTGACTTCTATGTCGACCCGTGGAAGCCTGTCGATCGTGCAGTGATCACGCACGCCCACAGTGACCACTCGCGCTGGGGCAACAAGCACTACCTCGCTTCGCGCCAATCGGAAGGCGTCATGCGTTCGCGGCTTGGTGACATCTCTCTGCAGACGCTCGACTACAGCGAGCGCTTGCGTATCGGCGAGGCCACGGTATCGCTGCACCCCGCCGGTCACGTGCTCGGCTCGGCGCAGGTGCGCATCGAAGTCGACGGGCAAGTGTGTGTGCTGTCGGGCGACTACAAGGTGCAGCCTGATCCAACCTGTGCGGCCTTCGAGGTCGTGCCGTGCCACACCTTTGTGACCGAATCGACATTTGGCTTGCCGATCTATCGCTGGCGCGAAGAGTCCGCCTTGATGGCCGAGATCAATGCCTGGTGGGCGATGAATGCCGAGGCGGGTCGCGTCTCGGTGATTTACGCGTATGCATTTGGCAAGGCGCAACGACTGCTCGCAGGTTTGAATCCGTCGATAGGCCCCATCGTCTGCCACGGCGCCGTGGAGACGCTCAACGATGCCTATCGCGCCTGCGGCGTAGCGTTGCCCGAGACCCGCATGGTCACGGATGTGACCGACAAGAGCGCCCTGCGCCGCGCAATGGTCATCGCGCCGCCATCGACGCAGGGCAGCCGCTGGCTCAACCGCTTCGGCGAATACTCCGACGCCTTTGCATCGGGCTGGATGCAGATTCGCGGGGCACGTCGCCGGCGGGCGCTGGATCGCGGCTTCGTGCTGTCGGATCACGCGGACTGGCCTGGCCTGCTGTCTGCCATCGAATCCACCGGTGCCTCGCAGGTTTACGTCACCCATGGCTATGTCGAGCCGCTGGTACGCTGGCTCAACGAACATGGCATCGATGGCCGCAGCTTCAAGACAGAGTTCGGTGATGAGAATGATGAGGCAGCCGACGGCGAACTGGCGCCCTCATCGGCAGCCGGCGACCCGGATGGCGCGCCTGTCGCTGCAGACGACGTTATCGGCAAGGTGGTCAGCGGAGACAGCATCGACGATTCCACAGAGGAGCGCGGCGCATGAAAGCCTTTGCCGCGCTCTATACGGAGCTCGACAGCGCGACCTCGACGCAGCGCAAGCTTGCCGCGCTCGGGCGCTACTTCGCCCAAGCCGCACCGGCGAATGCGGCGTGGGCCACCTACTTTCTCGCGGGTGGCAAGCCACGCCAGTCGGTCAAGTCCTCGGCGCTGCGTTTTGCTGCTGCCGAGGCTGCCGCCATTCCGGAATGGCTGTTCGAGGAATGCTACGACGCGGTGGGCGACATGGCCGAAACCATTGCGCTGCTGCTACCCGATGCCAGCGAGACCTCCGACATCCCGCTTGCCGAATGCATAACGACGCTGATCCTGCCGTTGCGCTTGTTGCCGCTCGAAGCACAGATGGCAGGTTTGCGCACGGCCTGGAGCCGCCTCGACAGCGCCAGTCGCTTCGTTTTCAACAAGCTCATTACCGGCAGTTTTCGCGTCGGTGTGTCGCGCCTCCTCGTCACCCAGGCGTTAGCCAAACTCAGCGAAGTGGATGCCAATATCATCGCGCAGCGCATGATGGGCTATCTCGCCAGCAACGCCCAACCGACTGCTGACGACTATCTGAAGTTGACGGCGTCGCACAATGCGCATGAGCCAGATGCCCAGCCCTTCCCCTTCTTCCTTGCGCAATCGCTGCAAAGCCCGCCTGAAAACTCGCTCGGCGAAGCGACGGAATGGCTGGTCGAGTGGAAGTGGGACGGCATGCGCGGCCAGCTCGTCAAACGCGGTGGCTCGGCGCAGTTGTGGTCGCGTGGCGACGAGCTGATCAGCGAGCGCTTTCCCGAGCTCATGGAAATGGCAGCGGCGCTGCCGGATGGTTGCGTGCTGGATGGTGAAGTCATCGGTTGGGATTCTCAAAGTGATGCGCCCCTGCCCTTCGCCAAACTGCAGACGCGCATGGCGCGCAAGAAGGTCGGTGCCAAGCTGATGGCCGACGTACCCATCGTATTCATCGCCTACGACCTGCTCGAATATCAGGGTGTAGACATCCGCAGCGAGACCATGGCGACGCGTCGCGCGCTGCTGGTTGGCTTGGTGGATGCCGTCAACGAGCCACGTCTCAAGCTGTCTGCGGCGATCCAGGTGACGAGCTGGGCGCAGCTTGCCGAAGTGCGCCGCGAAGCGCGTGAGCGCGGCGCTGAGGGGCTCATGCTCAAGCGGCTGGACAGCGCTTATGGTGTTGGCCGCACGAAGCGCCAGACGCGCGGTGAGTGGTGGAAGTGGAAGCTCGATCCGATGAGCGTAGATGCCGTGCTCATCTATGCGCAGCGTGGCCATGGGCGGCGCGCAAGCCTTTACACCGACTACAGCTTCGCCGTGTGGGACGACAATAATCCGGATAGCGACGAGCGCAAGCTCGTGCCTTTTGCGAAAGCGTATTCAGGTCTTACCGACGCGGAGATCCGTGAGGTGGATGCTTTCGTTCGCCGCAACACGCTGGAAAAGTTCGGCCCGGTGCGCACGGTAAAACCCGAGCTAGTGATGGAGATCGGCTTTGAAGGCATCCAGGTCAGCAAACGTCATAAGAGCGGCGTTGCCGTGCGCTTCCCGCGCATTTTGCGAGTGAGGAATGACAAGCCGATGGAAGAGGCAGATACGCTGGAGAGTCTGAAGGCGTTGGCGGGGGTGGGGTAGTGATGCCAATGCCGAACTTGATACGCAGTTCTTCTCTGCCGTGCGATGTGGGGAAAGAATATGCGTCTGCGTCCGGTCGTTGCCGTTCCCTCACCCTGAGGGAGAGGGTGCTGCGTCAGCAGCGGGAGAGGGGGAAATCGTGGCCCCAGATAAATTTTCATTGAGCACCACCCTTCCCCCTCTCCCGGCCTCCGGCCACCCTCTCCCTCAGGGAGAGGGAACGGCTGAGCGTACGCCTCCCGTAGACGGTTGGGGCCTTGCATCGTGAGGTCAAAAAAGCCACCGGCCGATGCCACTCTCGACCCCGACGGCGAAAATGCCACCGACATGCTCTCTGATACCACGTTGAGCGAGCGCTATCACGTCTGGAATGCGCCCGAGCAACCTTCGCAACAGAGCTCGCTGGCGCGACAACTCAAGCGCGCCCGTACACGCAACCGCACTGCGACGGCACTGACTGATATAACCGGCGAGCCCATCAAACCCCGCCGCCCACGAGTGCGCTCCAGCGGTCGCATGCCAAGCGCGGGCATGATGCAAGCGCAGCTCGATCATTGGTTCTCCTCACGCGGCTGGCATATCTTCTCTTTCCAGCGCGAAGTGTGGGACCACGCCGCCAACGGTCGCAGCGGCCTGTTGCACGCCACCACCGGCGCGGGCAAGACCTGGGCGGCGTGGGGCGCTGCGCTGATCGCAGCTTCACGCCAGCCGAAGGATGGATTGCGCGTCTTGTGGATCACGCCGATGCGCGCACTGGCACAGGACACGCAGCGTGCCCTCGCCGACCCGCTGCCTGCGCTTGATGTGGAGTGGGAAGTCGGCATGCGCACTGGCGATACCTCATCAGCGGAGCGCACACGTCAGCGCGAGAGGCTGCCGGATGCGCTGGTGACGACGCCGGAAAGTCTGTCGTTGATGCTCTCGCACGAAGACGCGCACGAACGGCTTGGCAATGTTGCTGCCATCGTCGTCGACGAATGGCACGAACTGCTTGGCAACAAGCGCGGTGTGCAGGTACAGCTAGCGCTGGCGCGGCTGCGCAAGTGGAATCCCGATCTGCTGGTGTGGGGCCTGTCCGCCACGCTGGGCGATCTCGATCACGCACGGCAAGTTCTCGCACATGACAATAGCGTACTGGTACGTGGCGCAGTACCGAAGACCTTGCGCATCGATTCGCTGCTGCCGCACTCGGTCGAGCGTTTTCCATGGGGCGGGCATCTCGGCATGAACATGCTCGAGCAGGTCGTCGAAGAGCTGGACATCAGCGGCACCAGCCTGCTGTTCACCAACACACGCTCGCAGGCCGAGCTCTGGTACCAGGCGATTCTCAGCGTGCGGCCAGACTGGGCCGGACTCATCGCCCTGCATCACGGCTCGCTCGATGCCGAGGTGCGCATCTGGGTCGAGAATGGCTTGAAGGCCGGCACTTTGCGCGCAGTGGTGTGTACCTCCAGCCTCGACCTGGGCGTCGACTTTCTACCGGTCGAGCGTGTGCTACAGCTCGGTTCGCCGAAAGGCGTCGCGCGCCTCATGCAGCGCGCCGGCCGCAGCGGTCATGCACCGGGCCGCATCTCGCGTGTGACCTGCGTACCGGCGCAAGGCATGGAGTTGCTCGAAGCCGCAGCTGCGCGACGCTCGGCTGAAGCAGGCTTGATCGAACCACGCTTCTCACCCGCAGCGCCCCTGGACGTACTCATCCAGCATCTCGTGACCATCGCTGTCGGTGGCGGCTTCACGCCTGACGAGCTGCTCGCCGAAATGCGCAGCACCTGGGCATATCGCGAGCTTGGCGACGACGACTGGCAGTGGGCACTGAAATTCATCGTACACGGCGGCGAAGCGCTGGATGCCTACCCGGAGTATCAGCGTGTCGCGGTGGACGACCAGGGCGTTTATCGCGTGCCGTCGGCAGCGATCGCCAAACGGCATCGCATGTCGATCGGCACCATTACCTCCGACTCTGCGATGACGGTCAGCTTTCTAGGCGGCACCAAGCTCGGCACGGTCGAAGAGTCCTTCATTGCGCGCCTTACACCTGGCGACTGCTTCATGTTTGGCGGGCGACTGCTGGAGCTGATACGCACCCGCGAGATGACGGCCTACGTGAAAGCCGTGCGCGTCAACCGGCCGGCCGTGCCGCGCTGGCAAGGCGGGCGAATGCCTTTGTCATCGGAGCTGGCGGGCGCCGTGCTCGATTTGATGGACGAGGTGCGCGATGGCAACGACCAGGAACCCGAAACACGGTTCTTGCGCCCGCTGCTCGATCTACAGGCACGCTGGTCTGCCCTGCCCGGCCGCGACGTGTTGCTGGTAGAGACGACACGCTCGCGCGAAGGTCACCACGCTTTCTTTTTCCCCTTTGCGGGCAGACAGGTGCATAGCGGCCTGGCGGCACTGTTCGCCTGGCGCGTGGCGCGGCATACGCCGATCACCTTCTCCATGTCATTCAACGACTATGGCTTCGAGCTGCTGTCAGCCGATCCGGTCGATTGGCAAGCCGAGTTCGATGCCGATTTGCTATCCACGCGCAATCTGCACGAACACATCGGCGCCAGCCTGAATGCAGGGCAGCTTGCGCGTCGCAAATTCCGCGAGATTGCGCGTGTCGCCGGTCTCGTCTTCCAGGGCTTCCCCGGGCAGATGAAATTCGCGCGACAGCTGCAAGCGAGTAGCGAACTGCTGTTCGATGTATTCGAGCGCTACGATCCACAAAACAGATTGTTGCGTCAGGCGTATGACGAAGCGCTGGCGCAGGAGCTCGAACTGGCGCGACTCGAGCGCAGCATGAAGAGCATGCAGAAGCGCCGGCTCGATCTGCGCGTGACGAGGAACCCGACACCCTTTGCTTTCCCGTTGATGGTCGAGCGCTTCCGCGAAAGGCTGAGCAGCGAGAAGCTTTCCGACCGCGTTGCACGCATGGTTCAGACGCTTGAGAAGGCTGCAGACGATGCCGTCAAGCCAAAACGCAAGAACAACGCCGAATCGTGATGACCCGACAGATGAATACAGCAGGTAGTCCGGCAGACATGGCCATCGAAGTGGCGGGCGAAACGCTCGTACTCCTGCCGGAACGTGCCCTGTGGTGGCCCGGACGGCACACACTCATCGTTGCCGATGTGCATTTCGGCAAGTCATCAGTATTCCGTACTCACGGCGTGCCGGTGCCTGCCGGTAGCACGGATGACAATCTTGCACGCCTGAATGCCTGTATCGCACGCTATCCGGCACAGCGGCTGCTTTGTCTCGGCGATCTCACACATGCCCGCAGTGGCCATACGCCACAGCTTGTCGCCAGGCTTGGCGACTTTCGCGAGCAGCATCCTGATATGCACATCGAATTGGTTCGCGGCAACCATGACCGCCATGCGGGCGTGCCGGAAGTCTTGCGAGTGACAGTACATGAGGACCCGCATCTGGACGGACCATTCAGCTTGCGGCACGAACCACCAAGAAATGAAGAAGGCATTGATAGTGGTTACGTTCTAGCGGGGCACGTGCATCCAGCAATCGTTCTGAGCACGCAGCACGACCGGATTCGCGTGCCGTGCTTCGCCGTCAGTGAGCGCATGACGATTCTTCCAGCCTTTGGTGCTTTTACAGGCATGCATGCACTGGAGATGACAGCTGGAACAAGCTATTACGCGGCGCTCGAGGAGCGTGTGCTCGGCCCCATTCGAAACCAGGCCATTCCCGAGAAGTCGCACGACCGTTCGTAATAATGCGGCAATCACGGAAGTTGCATGGGACAGATCAACTCTCGTCCCGTCATTCCCGCGAAAGCGGGAATCCACTTATTGGCACGAAGAATGGAGTATCACGTAGAAGTGGATTCCCGCTTTCGCGGGAATGACGGCTTTGGGGACGTTGCGCGTCATCTACGCTTCTTGCGATGCAGCCTGAGCACTCTCGTTCTTGCACACACCACGAATATTCATCGCCGCCAGTGCTACCTGCAGCGCGACCAGGGCGTAGGCGTGGTCATGCAGTCCCCATGCAATCCACAACACATTACTCACGAGGAATACCCAGAATCCGGCCTCACGTCGGCGCTTGCCTTGAGAGGCAACCAGATATGCGGCGTAGACGGTGACCAGCATGGCTGGCCATTGAATCAGGTCAAGGTATTCCATGTTGTAGATCCTGTCTCGGTAGCGCATGCCCACGCGCCACTTCTTCTTCCGGACGCCGAAGTCCCCATCAGGATACTGCGCCTTACGGTGTGAGCACGACCTGGCAATACGCTCTTGCAAACGTCGTGCCGCATGACGGGAAGTCACCGAGAAATGAGCGGGAATGATTGCTGCGGGGACCACCGCAACTGGCGTCCGTAGCGCCTGCTCCCGGCAAAGTCATGACCATGAAAAGAATCAACGAACTGGATCTGAACGACGCGCTGGCGCCCAATCTGCGCCGCATGCGTGCAATGCTCGATCGCACCTTTGGCCTGACAGAGTTTCGCGAAGGCCAGGAGCGTGTCATCGAAAGCGTGCTGGCCGGCCATAACACGCTGGCGGTGATGCCGACCGGGGCGGGCAAATCGCTTTGCTATCAGCTCACCGGCCTGCTGATTCCAGGCTTGACCGTGGTGGTGTCACCGCTGATTTCACTCATGAAAGACCAGACGGAAAAACTCGTCGAGGTCGGACTTGCGGCCGCACAGCTGAACAGCGCCATCAGCGAGCGCGAGCAGATATCTGCCTTGCGCGACATCGCCGAAGAACGCGGCGAGTTCATTTTCACGACGCCTGAGCGACTGGCCGATCCCGAATTTCTGGCCGTACTCAAACAGCGCTCGGTCAGCATGCTGGTGGTTGATGAAGCGCACTGCATCTCGCAATGGGGCCACGATTTCCGCCCGGCCTTCCTGCAGATAGGCCGGGCTGTCGAAGCGCTCGGCAATCCGCGTGTGCTGGCCCTTACCGCCACAGCGACTGATCGTGTCATCGACGACATTCGCAAGCAACTATCGCCGCGCGGCATGAACCTGGTGCGCACCGATCTCTACCGTGAAAACCTGCATTACGATGTCATCCCCGTCACCAATGAACAGGATCGTCTCGAAGCAGCCCGAGGCGTGATCGATGAGACGCAAGGCGCCGGTATCCTCTACACCGCCACGGTAAAAGCGGCCACCGATCTGCATCAGGCCTTGCTCGCAAGCGGACTGGATGTGGCGCTGTATCACGGTCGCCTGTCAGCTGCCGAGCGCAGCGCGAGCCAGGAGCGCTTCATGAGCGGAGATTGCCGGCTGATGGTTGCCACCAATGCCTTTGGCATGGGCATAGACAAACCCGACATTCGCCTCGTCGTGCATTACCAGATGCCCGGCAGCCTCGAGTCCTACTACCAGGAATCGGGGCGGGCCGGCCGCGATGGCGAGCCGGCGCGCTGCGTACTTCTCTACTGCCTGAGCGACGCACGCATTCATCGCTTCTTCATGGGCGGCCGCTACCCCGATCTGCCAGACCTCGTTCAGGTCTATGCCGCCCTGCTCGCGCTCGGCACGCAGGAGGGCGTGAATCAGAAACGCATCGAGCAACAGCTCGAAGGCCGCCTGCGCGTGAGCAAACTGCAGGTGGCATTGCGGCTGCTCACCACGCACAAGCTTGTCAGCCATGACGCCAGGGGGCGCTACAAATTGCTGAAAGCGCAGCTCACGCCCGACGATCTGGAGAACCTGCTCGTCACTTATCGTGAGCGTGCCGAACATGATCAACGCGTGCTGTTGCAGATGGAAGCCTATGCGCAAAGCACTGCATGCCGCTGGCTACCGCTGCTGGCCTACTTTCATGCCACACCGGACCGCGAGCGTTGCGGTAATTGCGATAACTGCCTGCGTGCCCCTGCGATGGAGCCTGAAGCTTTGCAGACGCCTGTCGTGGCAACGCCCATCGCAAGCCTGCCTTATGGCCCGGGTGATGCCGTGCGTGTCGCAAAGTACGGCAAGGGCGAAGTCAGTGCCATCGCGGCAGGCATCGTGACCGTGAAGTTTGCAGATGGCATGTCGCGCGATTTTCGCAGTGACTATGTGAAGACGGCACGAGCGCGGAAACCTGTTGCGGATACGGGCGAAGGGTCTCCGGAAAAGGATGTGTCTGGCGGGACCGAACCTGATGATCTGCTCGCCGAGTCGGCGGCCTGAACACGAAGGTTGGGGTGAGCGAAGCGATGCCCAACGCGAAACGTTGATCCAGCACCGTACGATTTCCGCGACCGATGTTGGGCATCGCTTCGCTCACCCCAACCTACCCTCAAAATTTACAGGATGCTTCGTGCCTGTCTGCGGTCCAGCGCTTCGAGTGTGAAGAATCCCAGCGTGGCGAGCAGTAGCGGTGAAAAGTAGTAGATCGCGCGATATGCGAGGACGCCGGCAAGCACTTTTGTCTCGGTAAGTTGTGGCGCAAGTATGGCGATCGACACCGCCTCGAGCACGCCGATGCCTCCGGGAATACGCGAGATGATGCCCGCCACGCTCGAGACCATGACAACGGCAAGTGTCAATGGATAGCTGATGCACTGTTGCAGCAGGCAGTAGAACACCGCGCCCATCAGCATCCAGTTGCAGCTGGCCAGCACAAGCTGCAACAGGGCGGTGGAGGTCTTGGGCAGGCACATGCGGCGACCGCGCAGGGTGAAGTTCCTGTCACCGAAAACGAGGGTTGCAGTGAGATAGGCAGCCACGGTAGAGATCAACGCCCAGCCAATGAGCGGCAGGGTCGTCGGGCTCACATCCCATGCGGCAGGCAGGCGCACCATGTCGGCTGCGAAAAGCACGCCGGCCACGATGGCATAGCCCAGCCAGTTGATGCCTACGCTGATACCGATGATGCGCGCCACGTCGGCCGCCTTGACGCCCTGTTGCTGATACAGGCGCAGGCGCATGCCCGCTGCGCCGACGATGGAGCCGAGCGTCAGGTTGAATGCATAGCTGATGGCGGTGATGAGCATGACGCGCCAGGTCGGTAATGCATAGCCCGTGTAGTGACGACCGAACAGATCGAAACAGCTGTACAGCAGGAAGCTGCCCAGAGTGAGCGTGGCGGCAACGGCAATCTGGGGAGCTGCATAGCTGCGCAATGCGTTGAGCACGGCGTGCCAGTCCACGTGGCGTGCATAGGAAACCACCATGACGGCGGCCGCAGCGAGCAGGACAACGGTGAGCCATTTTCCGAGCTGGACCCAGTTGATGCGATTCTTCATGTCGGATGGAAGCACGGTAGGCAAGGTCAGTTCTCGCAGGTTCATCACGCGTGCAACTCCTGAGCACGTCCTTCGTTGATCGGCGTCGCCGGCATGCGTTCGGCATGGCCGTCGCCATCCGTGTCGTGCTTTTCTGGCGCCTTGTCGCCCTGCTCCGCTTGCGTATCGGTCCTGGAGCCGACTGTTTTCATGTGCGGGACGTGAAATGGTATCCAGCCCAGCAGCATCGGATAACGGCGCATGAAGTGAAACGCCAGAAAGCTCATGAAGGCCTGCCAGTTCGTGCGTGTAATGTGTTCAGGCTTGAATTGCTTGCAATGGTTTTGCAACAGCACATCGAGACGCTCGCGCAGGTAACGGTTGAATGGCCGGTCGAGAATGAAGACGTTCGATTCGAGATTGAAGGAAAGACTCAGCGGATCCAGATTGCTGGAACCCACCGTCGACCATTTCGAGTCGACGATTGCCACCTTGCCGTGCAAAGGACGCTCGCAGTACTCATGAATCTCGACGCCGGCTTTGAGCAGGTAGGAGAACAACATGCGCGGTGCCCATTTGGCCATCGCCATGTCGGGCTGGCCTTGCAGGATCAGCACGACACGCACACCACGGCGCGCAGCAAGGCGCAGCTCGCGCAACAGGCGAAAGCCCGGAAAGAAATAGGCATTGGCAATCACCACTTCGTGGCGGGCAGTGCGAATCGCTTCACGATAGTGCTGCTCGATGTCGGTCGGATGCCGGTCGTTGTCGCGTGTCACGAACAGGACCGAGCAACTGCTGTCCTGCGGCATCGGTTGTTTGCGCAGCCAGCGGCGCTGACGCCTGACTGGCTTGCCACCCAGCGCTGACTCCATGAACAGGCGGATATCCTCGACGACCGGGCCCTGTATCTCGACGGCATAATCCTGCTTCGCTTCCGGGCCGAATTCGGCCACATGGTCGTGCGAGAAATTGATGCCGCCGACAAACGCACGCTCACGATCCACCACAACCAGTTTGCGATGCAGGCGGCGGAACAGGTTGGTGCGCATGCCGAGCAGCCGGGGCTGAGGGTCGAAGATGTGCACCGTGACGCCGGCGTCGGTCATGGCGCCGATGAATTCGCTGGTGAGATCCGGCGAGCCGTAACCATCGACGGTCAGCTCGACACGCACGCCACGTTTGGCCGCATCGATTACCGCGGCGTGGAGCTCGTTGCCGATCTTGTCCTGGAACAGGATGAAGGTTTCGATCAGTACCTCGCGCTTCGCGCCGCGAATGGCTTCGAAGACACGCGGGAAATACTCCTCGCCATTTTCCAGCAGGCGAAGATCGTGGCCGGGCTTCCAGCCCCTCGCCTGCTCGCCCTGCCATGCTTCCTGAGCCGGAGGACTCATATCGCCACCTCGGTCATCAGCGCTGCGTGATCTGACAGGTGTGACCATGGCCGGCGCGCCAATACCTTGGCATTGGTGACGGTGACGTTGCGCGTATATATCCGGTCAAGGCGCAGCCGTGGCCAGCGTGCCGGAAACGTCCGCGCCGGTTTGCCATGCAGACCGGCAAAAACCTCCTGCAGCTTGAAGCGATGGGTGATGAGTTCGTGACCGCTCATGCGCCAATCGTTGAAATCGCCGGCAATGATCAGCGGTGCCGTAGCGGGCACTTTCAGTTCGATCAGGCGCTCGAGCAGCAGCAATTGCTGGTGGCGATGATTTTCGCGCAAGCCCAGGTGAGCACATATGACATGCAGATGTTCTATCTTGCCCGGCACTTCCACCACGCAGTGCAGCAATCCGCGTTTCTCGTGCGTGTTCATCGACACATCGCGATTTTCAAAATGCAGGATCGGGAATTTCGACAGCACGGCGTTGCCATGGTGACCATGTGGATACACCGCGTTCTTGCCATAGGCAAAATCCGTCCAGATCGAATCGGCAAGAAATTCGTATTGCGGCCGCTCCGGCCAGTTGGCAAAACGCACGGAATGCTTTTCGTGACTGCCCAGCACCTCCTGCAGAAACACGACGTCGACGTGTTCGGCACGTACCGCGTCGCGCAGCTCCGGCAGGATGAATTTGCGATTGAACACCGTGAAGCCCTTGTGGACGTTTACGGTCAGTATCTTGAGTGACAAGGATGTCACTGCTGCGATGTTTGGCTTCCCGCTTCGAGAGCCGATTTTTTCTAGTGTTGCTTGCATCGTCATTCCGTTGTGTCAGGGCAAAACAAAGGCTACGCAAGAAGTAATGGCATTCATCAAGTCGATTCGAGCAATAAGCGCTCCCGCTGTCGTGTTGCGCGTCGAATGGCCTTCCTGGCTCGCCAGGCATGAATCGGGCATGGGTCGGGCATGACCATTGCGGGATGCCACGGGCACGCTACCCGGCGGCTTCAATTTGAAACCATCTTGAAAACCTGGCAGGAGAAAATCATGGATAAGGCAAAAATTCCCGTAGCCCAACGCGCCGCATTGGCCTTGTTGCTGGACGACCATCGCGAAGTGAAGAAACTGTTCGGCGAATTCGAGAAGAGCAAGGACGACGCTGCCAAATTTTCAATCTCGGAAAAGACATGTCAGATGCTCAGCGTGCACGCACAGATCGAGGAAGAAATCTTTTACCCCGCCCTGCGCGGCGTAAGCGACAAGATCGATGACATGCTCAACGAAGCGGCCGTCGAGCATCAGGTTGCCAAAGACCTGATTGCAAAACTGGAAGCAGTCGATGAAGGCGACGCGATGCTCGAAGCCGAATACAAGGTGCTGACCGAGTATGTCGGTCACCACGTGGAAGAGGAAGAAACCGAGTTGTTCGTTCAGGTCATCAAGGCCGGCATCGATCTCAAGGATGTGGCCGAACAGCTCAAGGAAAGAAAGTCGGAACTGCTGATGGCCGAGGCCTGAGCGCGTTAGCGTTGGTTGCTAGTGGCTTCTATTTCGTCATTCCCGCGAAAGCGGGAATCCACTTCTACGTCAGACTTGTGCCACCAAGTGGATTCCCGCTTTCGCGGGAATGACGATTACGAGTTGGAGAGCAGTAAGTGAATATGCATCCGGCTTCTGCCGCTAGGCCAGCTCGCAAACCGCCTGCAACGTAGCGAATTCGATTGGCTTGCCCAGCAGATCGTCGAACCCTGCCTCGAGCGCGGCCCGCTTGTCCTCGGGACGACTGCGGCCCGATACGGCCAGCAGTCTTATGTCCTTGAGTGCCGCATCGCGCTTGCAGGCGCGCGCAAATTCCAGGCCATCACCCGGCAAACCGAGATCGCATAGCACCAGCTGTGGCTTCCACGAACTTGCCAGACTCAATCCCTGCGAAACGTCATGGGCGATCGCTGATTCGTATCCGAGGATTTCGATGAGCTGCGCGAAGATCTCGGCCACGTCCTGGTTATCTTCAACGATCAGTATGCGTTTCATGCGTTTTGCGTATTCGTAGAATTGCAAATAAGTGACAGATCGAGCAGCTCAGTGTGCTCGACCGGCTGTCGTGGTTGTACTCAAGATGCCTGACAGCGCTTCGAGCCGATAGGGTTTGCGTAGCAGCGGCAGGTTCTGCGCCCTGGCAGCAGCAACTGCATCACCGTCGTAGCCGGTGGTCAGGATGATGGGGATATCGGGCCTGCGTCGGCGGATCTCACATGCGAGCTCCGCCCCGTTCATGCCGCCAGGCATCATCACATCGGTAAATACGACATCGATATGGCGGTCATTGGCTAGCGCACCGAGCGCTGCCGCTGCGTTGGAAACGCGTGTTGCTTCATAGCCAAGCTGGGCGAGCATTTCTGCCGTCAATGCTGCTACTTCGTCATCGTCTTCAACCAGCAATACGGACCAGCGTGCCTGCACCAGCTCCTGCATGAGATTTTCCGTAATATCGGGAATCGCTTCGATACCTTGCTGGTAAGGCCTGGTCGAACGCGGCAGAAGCAGGCTCACCGTGGTGCCCTGCTGCGGGTGACTTTCCACGCGCACATCACCGCCCGATTGCTGTGCGAAGCCGTAGACCTGCGGCAGCCCCAGGCCCGAGCCCTTGCCAACTTCCTTGGTCGTGTAAAAAGGCTCGAAGATACGTTGCAGGGTCGACGTGTCCATGCCGACGCCCGTGTCGGTAAACGACAAACACACAAAGCCCGGCTCGATACTGCCACTCTCACCACCCGCCTCGTTGCTCGCCCTGATGGTCAACGTGCCTCCACGCGGCATGGCGTCGCGCGCGTTGACTGCAATGTTGATAATGGCCAGTTCCAGTTGCGTCGGGTCCACTTCCACGGTCCATAGCGCCTCGTCGAAGTACGCCTCGACACGGATGTCGCCACGCAGCGACCGGTCGAGCAGTTCTCGCATCGCGGCGAGTTGCGCCTCGATCCTGATCTGTTCCGGTTTGAGCGTCTGTTTGCGCGAAAAAGCGAGGAGCTGTCGCGTCAATTCGCTGGCACGGTCTGCCGCGCGACGCATGCCTTCGAGAATCCGCGTGCGCGCAGGCTGGCCATCGCCGAGGCGGATGATTTCCAGACCACCACTGATGACCTGGATGAGATTGTTGAAGTCGTGCGCAAGGCCGCCGGTGAGCTGGCCGACCGCCTCCATTTTCTGGCTCTGGCGCAGGGCCTCTTCGACGCGTTGACGCTCGGCCATGGAGGCCTCCAGCGCCAGTGTGCGATGCGCAACGAGTTGTGAAAGCGCTTCGCTGTCGCGCGTAAGAATTTCCCGCGCTTCGACGATGTCCTGGATATCGGTGCAGGTCCCGAACCACGAAATGATCGTGCCGCGATCGTCGCGGATTGGAATGCCGCGTACCTTGAACCAGTGATAGACGCCGTCGCGGCGGCGGACGCGAAACTCTATGTCATACGGATGCAACTGCGCCAGAGCGCCCATCCAGTGCTGCAAGGTTCGCTCACGGTCGTCGGCATGGACGGCTACGTCCAGCCAGTTCAGGTCAAGCTGTTCCTCGCGCCCCCTCCCCGTGAAATCCGTCCACTGCCCGCTCAGATAATTGCAGCGCCCGTCGGGCAGACAGGTCCATACGAGTTGCGGCAGTGTCTCCGTGAGCGTCCGGTAGCGCTCTTCACTGGCTTGCAAGGCACTTTCGGAAAGCCTGCGCTCTGTCGTATCGAGTGCCACGCCAAGCAATGTGACGTCGCCATTCGGTGCGACCAGGGTACGCCCGCGCACCTCGACATGATGCAGGGAGCTGTCGGGCCATATCACGCGGTATTCCGTGCGGTAATCGCCGTGTCCCGCGACTGCCGCGCTCGTTGCCGCGACGACGTGTTCCACGTCTTCCGGGTGTATCGAGGCCAGCAATTGCGCACGGCTCAATGGCTCATCTGCAGTGCGTCCGAAAGCAGCCTTGAAGGTCGGCGAGCAATGCAGGACATCGTTTGCAACGTCGAGTTGCCAGGAACCGAGTTGCCCGGCTTCGAGCGCAAAACGCAGGCGTGTTTCGCTTTCGCGAATGGCCAGCTGGTCGTCGCGCGCCTTGTACTGGCGCAAGCGGCTGCGCACCGCACTACGCGCAACGGAAATGAAGGTTGTCGGATGAAACGGCCGCTCAAGAAAGGTTGCATTGCCAAGTGTCTCGGTCAGGCGCTGCGCAACCGGATTGCGCTCAACGCCGCCGCCGCGTGTAGTCAGCACCAGAAACGGCAAGTCCGACCAGAACGGCTGCCGACCGATCCATTCGTACAGCGGCTTGAGATTGATATTGGCAAGCGCATCTTCCGTCACGACCGCGAACGCCACGCCGCGATCCAGCTCTTCGACCAGACACAGAACGTCGTGACAGATCATCGAGGCAATATTTGCTTCTTTCAGTATCTGCGCAGCAATCGGCGCATCGCGCCCCATCGAGGCAAATACCAGTGCCCGTTCCGAATCGGTGTTCATTTCGCTCCGTCGGTATCCAGCAACGCATTGTCGCGACCGATATATTCCGGTATGCCGCGCAGGACCCCCTGAAACGCTTCGAGTGCGGCGCCGACCTGGACACCCTTGCTGGAAATCAGCAACTCCCGTATCGCATTTTCATGAAAGCCATCGCGCTTCTTGATGACCGAGATGGCACGCCGCACGCGTCCCATCGCTTCGAAGTAGCGCAGCAGGATCACGGTGTCGGAAAGATAGGTCAGGTCGACCGGCGACTGCATATCGCTGCCGACAAGACCATGCTGTGCAACCGTCAGGAAGGTCACGATGCCGCTGCGGTTGAGGTAGGTCAGCAACTCGTGCATATGCAGGATGAGATAGCGCTCCTCCGGCATTGCGAGCTGGTAGCCGTTCAGGCTGTCGATCAGCACGGTGGTGACATTGTGCTTTTCCACGCAGTCGCGTACGCGATGCGCAAACTCGCCGGGAGAGTGCTCCGCCGCGTCTACCTGCTCCAGGATGAGCTGGCCGCTTTCGGTGTACTGCACCAGGTCCATGCCCATGTTAAAAGCGCGCGCCGCAAGCAGGCCGATGTCTTCGTCAAAGGCAAAAATCGCGGCCCGTTCGCCACGCCGGATGGCGGCGACAACGAAAGACAGCGTCAACAAGGTCTTGCCCGCGCCTGCGGGGCCGAGCACGAGTGCACTGGTGCCACGCTCCAGCCCTCCGCCGAGCAATTCGTCGAAGGTCTCGATGCCGCTACCGACCTTGTCGCGGCCGAAACGCATGCGATGCTCTCCCGCAACCAGTGCCGGGAACACCACGATGCCGCCCACAGCGATATTGAAGTCATGATAGCCACCACGATAGCGCTGGCCGCGATACTTGACGATGCGCAGACGTCGCCGTTCGGCACCGTAATCGGGCGCCAGCTCCTCGAGTTTGATGACGCCGTGCGCCACGCTGTGCACGGTCTTGTCGAGCGCTTCGCTGGTCATGTCATCGAGCAGCAGAACCGTGGCGCCCTGCTGCGAAAAGCGATGCTTCATCGCCAGCACCTGGCGCCGATAGCGCAGCGAGCTCTGTGCCAGCAAGCGGATCTCCGACAGGCTGTCCAACACCACGCGCGCAGGCTTGAATTCATCGACCTTCTCGAAGATGGTCTTGGTCGTTTCACCGAGCTCGAGATCGGACGAATACAGCAGGCTTTGTCGCTGACTCTCGTCGAGCAGCGCATCGGCAGGAATGACCTCGAATATCTCGATCCCGTCGAGCGACCAGCCGTGCGATTCTGCGCAGTGGCGCAGCTCTTCGGCCGTCTCGGCAAGAGTGAAATAAAGAACCCGCTCGCCGCGGTCCCTGCCCTCCAGCAGGAACTTCAATGCCAGCGTCGTTTTTCCCGTACCGGGATTGCCTTCGAGCAGATAGAGCCGGTTGCGGTGCAAACCGCCCGCCAGCACGTCGTCGAGCCCTTCGATCCCCGTGCATGCCTTGTCGTCGTTTGAAAACATCATCAGAAATCCTTAGTTTCTTGATCTTGTCGTTGGTTATATGCAATACAAATTTTTACTATCCGTCTGCAAACCTGCTACGTAGCCGCCTTGCCGTGCTCCAGCGCGTCGCTGACGATTGCCTGCGCCTCTGCGATGACCAGCCGGAGGTGATCTGCGCCGAGAAAACTTTCTGCGTAAATCTTGTAAATATCCTCGGTGCCTGAAGGGCGCGCAGCGAACCAGCCGTTCTTCGTGACAACCTTCAAGCCTCCAATACCTGCGCCATTGCCTGGTGCACGCGTCAGGATGCTCTCGATGGCTTCGCCGGCCAGCTGCGTTGAATGCACCTGTTCCGGCGAGAGCGCGGCAAGCAGTTTTTTCTGTTGCGGTGTGGCGACCGCGTCGATGCGTTCGAAGACCGGATCTCCAAATTCCTGACCCAGCTGGCGATACAGCTCGCCCGGGTCGCGGCCGGTGCTGGCGGTGATTTCCGCTGCGAGCAAGGCGGCTGTGATGCCATCCTTGTCGGTGGTCCACACGGAGCCATCGCGGCGCAGGAAGGAAGCACCCGCGCTTTCCTCGCCAACGAAGCCGAGCGAACCGTCGGTGAGCCCCTGCACGAACCATTTGAAGCCCACTGGTACCTCATACACCTGGCGGCCGAGCCGAGCGCCCACACGGTCGATCATCTGGCTGCTGACCAGCGTCTTGCCTATTGCTGCGTTGGCACTCCAGTGCGGGCGGTGCTGAAAGAGGTAGTCGATACATACGGCAAGGTAGTGATTGGGCGGCAGCAGGCCGACGCTCGGCGCCACAATGCCGTGACGGTCATGATCCGTGTCGCAGGCGAAGGCGATGTCGAAACCATCCTTCAGTCCGATCAGGCTCTGCATGGCAGACGGCGAAGATGGATCCATGCGGATGCGTCCGTCCCAATCAAGCGTCATGAAGCGGAACGTGGGGTCCACGTCTTCATTGATCACTTTCAGGTTGAGCTGGTAGCGCTCCGCAATCTCGCCCCAGTAACGCACGCCGGCGCCCCCTAGCGGATCGACGCCCATGCGGATGTCGGCGCCTCGAATCGCATCCATATCGATGACCTGACCAAGATCGCCGACATAGTGGTCCAGGTAGTCATGGCGATGGGTGGTGGCGGCCTTCAATGCACGCTCGAAGGTGACACGCTTGACCCCCTGCAGACTGTTGCGCAAGAACTCGTTGGCGCGCGCCTGCATCCAGCCGGTGATGTCGGTATCGGCCGGGCCGCCATTGGGCGGGTTGTATTTCATGCCGCCGTTATCGGGCGGGTTGTGCGAAGGCGAAATGATGATGCCATCGGCGAGTCCGCTCTTGCGCCCGCGGTTGTAAGTCAGGATTGCATGCGACACCACAGGGGTCGGCGTGTACTCGTCGTTCTGCGCAATCATTACTTCCACGCCATTGGCCGCAAGCACTTCCAGCGTGCTGGCATAGGCCGGCTCGGACAATGCATGCGTGTCGATGCCAAGGAACAAGGGGCCATCAATACCCTGCTGCGCGCGGTAGTCGCACACTGCCTGGGCGATGGCCAGGACGTGCCACTCGTTGAAGCTCTGCAGGAGCGATGAACCGCGGTGGCCGGAGGTGCCGAATGCGACCTGTTGCGCCGCCACCGATACGTCCGGCAAGCCCGTGTAATAGGCACTGATGAGCCGGGGAATATTTGTCAGCAAGGCATGCGGCGGCAGCTTGCCTGGCCGCGCCTCAGGCATCGCGCGGCGCGCCGTCTCGCGTTTCGGAACGGCAACCGAAGCCGTATTGGTCGATCCCGTCGTCATTGCCCCGGCAACGCCCTTCTCTGCACCTCTTTCTGCGCCTCTTTTTTCACCATTCCCCGCAACATTCATTTCCATGCTTTTGCACTCTCTTCCCAATAGTTGTTCACCGCCCCACAGAGCAAGCGAACACGGCTGTTACACAAGAATCGTTCCCGGCAATTCTGCCCCCTGCGCCATGCGTGCGCTAGCCCCACGCGCTACATGCGGCGGTCCATACACCACCGGGCACGTCGTTTGCTGAGACACCCTCACCTCCACCCCGGCCGTCACGGGGGTGTAACGGAAAAGACTCTAACTACTCGCGGAGCAATAACTCATGACAATGGTCGCTGCCATCCCAAGCATGTACAGAACGCAACATGCTTTCATGCCTGCTCCGCAGCTGCCTGCGTTTCAGGAACGCCTGCCGCGACACAATGGCCTGCTCGATCTCGTTCCCGACGACGTGTGGGATCGCCTCGCACCGCATCTGCAATTGATGAGCTTTGGCCTCGGCACGGTGCTGTATGAGCCGGGCACGGCTTTGAAAAACGTCTACTTCCCCACCACTGCCGTTATCTCGGTGATGTACGAAACCCACGATGGCGCGTCGGCAGAAGTAGCGCGTGTCGGTGATGAAGGTGTCGCAGGCGTCTCGCTATTGATGGGTGGTGAGAGCAACTGCCGCTCGGTCGTACAGCGCGCCGGTCAGGCCTATCGCCTGCGGGGGCACATCCTCAAACAGGAATTCGATCACGGCGGTCCGGTCGCCCAGATGCTGCTGCGGTACAGCCTCTCGCTGATCACGCAGATGGCCCAGACCGCCGTCTGCAATCGCCATCACTCGCTCGAGCAACAGCTTTGCCGCTGGCTGCTGCTGAGCCTCGATCGCCTGCCTGGCAACAATGTGCACACCACCCACGAACTCATTGCCAACACGATAGGCGTGCGCCGTGTCGGCGTGACGCAGGCCGTCGGCAAGCTGCAAAAACTGGGTGTCATATGTTGCAGTCGCGGCCGTATCACGGTGCTCGATCGGTCTGCTCTCGAATCCCATGTCTGCGAATGCTACGCGGTGGTCAAGCGCGAAACGCAACGCCTGATGCCTTCGCATCATGGCGATTGCCACCATCACCACATTTGAATTGCTGGTCTGGCAAACGCGCGGCGGACTGCCTTTGCAAGCTTCCGCCGTGTTGCCACGTCTGACCGTTCTTCCAGCTTATTCCTCCCACCTTATTCACCCACCCCGTTCTACCCCACCTCTTTCCATCCCATTCATGCAAGGAGCATCGGATGTGCGCTACACGTTCAGTCCCCGCTAATCCAACGGGCAAGAAATCCCGTTCCTCCCCGTCTGTCTCAAGCTCCGGTTCAACCGCCGAGCTTCACCAACAGGCCGGGGCCGGGCAGCCGGTATTGACGACCAATCAGGGCATTCCCGTTTCCGACAATCAGAACTCGCTGCGTGTCGGCGCGCGTGGCCCGACGCTGCTCGAAGATTTCGTGTTGCGCGAGAAGATCACGCACTTCGACCATGAGCGTATTCCGGAGCGCATCGTGCATGCGCGCGGCTCGGCTGCCCATGGCTACTTCCAGCCCTATAAGTCGCTGGCCAAATGGACCAGGGCTGCTTTCCTGCAGGACCCGAAGAAACAGACGCCGGTTTTCGTGCGCTTCTCGACGGTGGCGGGCGAACGCGGTTCTTTCGACCTGGCGCGCGATGTGCGCGGCTTTGCGGTGAAGTTTTACACCGAAGAAGGTAACTTTGACCTGGTCGGCAACAACATCCCGGTGTTCTTCATCCAGGACGCAATCAAGTTTCCGGACCTCATCCATGCCGTCAAGCCGGAGCCCGATCGCGGCTTTCCGCAGGCAGCATCGGCGCACGACACCTTCTGGGATTTCGTGTCGCTGATGCCCGAGAGCATCCACATGGTCACCTGGGCCATGTCGGATCGTGCCATACCAAGGTCATATCGCATGATGGAAGGTTTTGGCGTGCACACCTTCCGCCTCGTCAATGCGGCCAACGAAAGCTTCTTCGTCAAGTTCCACTGGCGGCCCACCATCGGCAGCGCTTCGGTCGTGTGGGACGAAGCGGTCAAGATCAATGGCGCCGATCCCGACTTTCATCGCCGCGATCTGTGGGAAGCCATCGACAAGGGCAGCTTCCCGGAATACGAGCTGGCGCTGCAGGTCTTCGATCAGGCTACGGCCGACAAGCTGCAGTTCGACGTGCTCGATCCGACCAAGATCATCCCTGAAGAAATCATCCCGCTCGAAGTCGTCGGCAAGCTGGTGCTCAATCGCAACCCCGACAACTTCTTCGCCGAGACCGAGCAGGTGGCCTTCTGCCCCGCCAACATCGTACCGGGCCTGGACTTCAGCAACGACCCGCTCCTCCAGGGCCGCCTTTTCTCTTATCTGGATACACAGCTGAGCCGTCTCGGCGGCCCGAACTTCAACCAGATCCCGATCAATCAGCCTAAATGCCCCATGCATAACCTCCAGCGTGACGGCATCATGCAGATGGGCGTGCCGAAAGGCCGCGTCGCCTACGAGCCAAATTCGCTGGATCCGCAAGGGCCGCGCGAATCTGCCGGGGGCTTTGCAAGTTTTGGCGCAAAAGAAAGTGGCGAGCGCGTGCGCCTGAGGCCTGAATCGTTTTCCGATCACTATTCACAAGCGCGGCAGTTTTTCAATTCCATGACGCCGCCGGAACAGAACCACATCGTCAGTGCCTACGCTTTCGAGCTGGGCAAGGTGGAGAGCGTGCAGATCCGTCGTCGCGTGCTTGGACACCTCGACAACATCTCTGCCGACCTCGGTGCCAAAGTCGCGGACCTGCTGGGCATGCAGGGCCAGGCTGACGCCATTGCACCCAGGGTGACGCCGGTGGACCTGCCGCCCTCGCCAGCCCTCAGCATCCTTGCCAAGGCGCCTGCCACCTTGAAGGGCCGTAAAGTCGGCATCCTGCTCGGTGAGGGTTACGACCCGGCCGACCTTGCTGCAATCAGGGCAGCTATCGTCAAGGAGCAGGCAGACGTTGCCACGATCGCAGCCAAAGTCGGCGGTGTGCCTGACGTCAATGATGAAGTGCTTGCGGTGGATATGGCCTTGAAGGCTGCGCCATCGGTCTTGTTCGACGCGGTTGTCATACTTGCCGGCCCCGCCGGTGATGTCGTCCTGTCCGGACAAGCGCCAGCGGTGGAATGGCTGAAGAACGCCTTCGTGCATCTGAAGTGCATTGCGCTCCTGGGTGTCGAGACGCTTGTCACCAAGGCCAATATCAAGCCGGATGCGGGTGTCATCCTATTGAAAAAATCGGGCAAGACGATATCGTTGAAAGACTTCATCGAAGCTGCAAAGAAAGGACGAGTCTGGAACCGCGAAGACAATGTCTGAAGGTCTATGAACAAGAACGAGGGTGGGTTGGCGCTGTGCGTCGAACCCACCCTGCGCCACATGAATAATCACAAGACTCAAAGGCCATTCAAGGTCTGACATCTCGACACACGTCCATTCCGGTTCGAAAACCCAGCCAGGGAAAGTCATGCAAAAAGACGTTCATATTTTCCAGCTAGAAGTCCGCCCCACCATTCCATCGAAACTGAGCCGTCTCGAAGAGCTCGCCGGCAACCTCTGGTACGGCTGGGACCGGCCGACCCGCACACTCTTCGCCCGCCTGCACCCTGCCTTGTGGAACGCCGTCGGCCATAGTCCGAAGGCCATGCTCAAGCGCATCGACGAGCAGCGCCTGCTGGAAGCGGCGGCCGATCCGGTTTACCTCAACAGCCTCAACCGTGTATTGTCGGCCTTCGACAGCTACCAGAACGATCCCCAGCCGCGCGGCGCAGGTGCGGCGTTGGGCGAAGACGAACTGATTGCCTATTTCTGCGCCGAGTTCGGCTTTCACGCCAGCCTGCCGATCTATTCCGGCGGCCTGGGCATTCTCGCTGGCGATCACTGCAAGGCGGCCAGCGACAACCGCCTGCCCTTCGTGGCTGTCGGCCTGCTATATCGGCAAGGCTACTTCAGCCAGATGATCGACAAGGACGGAACGCAGCAAGCAGCCTATGCCGACTCCGATTTCGAAGACCTGCCGATCAACCCGGTGCTCAATGTCGATGCCAGCGAATTGCTGGTGCAGGTCCCGCTGGTCGATCATGACGTCATCGTAAAGGTATGGGAAGCGCGCATCGGGCACATACGCCTGTTCCTGCTCGACACGGACCTGCCGATCAATTCCGACCACGACCGCGACATCGCCCACCAGCTTTATGGCGGCGACCGCACGACACGCATCGAGCAGGAAATCATTCTCGGCATCGGCGGCGTGCGTGCCCTGACTGCGGTCGGGCTCAAGCCGACGGTATGGCATATCAACGAAGGCCACGCAGCCTTTCTGTTGCTGGAGCGGATACGTGCGCTCGTTTCAGGGGGCCTGACATTCGAACCGGCGCTGGAAGCGGTCGCTGCCAATACGGTATTCACTACGCATACACCGGTACCCGCCGGGCACGATCACTTCCCGCAGGAAATGATCAATCAGTATTTTTCGCACTATGTCCGCGAGCTGGGCATCAACAATGACCGCTTGCTGGCACTCGGCACGATGGGCGGCAGTTCGGATTTCAACATGACCGCACTGGCGGTACGCGGCTCGCGTTTCCAGAACGGCGTCTCGCGTATCCATGGACGTGTGTCGTCGCAGATATTGAGCGACTTCTGGCCCGACGTGCCACGAGAGGAAAACCCGGTGACCTATGTCACCAACGGCGTCCACGTACCTACCTTTCTCGCCTCGCAATGGCGCGACGTATTCGACCGTTACCTCGGCTTCGGCTGGAGCCAGCGCATCCATGACGCCGAGACCTGGGCGTCCATCGACGATATACCCGATCACATTTTCTGGAATGTGCGCCAGGATCTGAAGTCGCAGATGTTGCACCTGGTGCGCCACCGCGTAACCCAACAGCATTATCGCAATCACGGTAGCCAGTCGCACCTGGATCGCATGCTCAGGCTGACCGACCCGGACTCGCCGCGTGTGCTGACCATAGGCTTCGGCCGCCGCTTCGCCACCTACAAACGCGCCACCCTGCTGTTCCGCAATCTCGACTACATGCGCAAGCTGGTCAGCGACGCGGACCGTCCCATACTGTTCCTGTTCGCCGGCAAGGCGCATCCGGCGGACCGGCCGGGGCAGGACCTGATCAAGACGATCCACGCGATCTCGCACATGCCGGAATTCCTTGGCCGCGTATTGCTGGTCGAAGGTTATGACCTGCGACTAGCGCGGCGCATGGTCAGCGGTGTGGACGTGTGGCTCAACACGCCGATCTATCCGCTCGAAGCATCTGGCACCTCGGGCATGAAGGCCGCCATGAACGGCGTACTCAATCTCTCGGTGCTCGACGGCTGGTGGGGCGAAGGCTACGACGGCAAGAACGGCTGGGCGATTCCCCCCTCGCCCGAAGAAGTCGAGGCCGAGCGGCGTGACGATGAAGAGGCGCAAACCCTGTACGAGCTGTTACAGGACCAGATCATTCCAATGTACTACCGCACCAACAATATGGGCCACTCACCGGAGTGGATCAAGATGGCCAAGCATTCGATCGCATCGCTGCTGCCAACTTACAGCGCCTCGCGCATGGTCAAGGAATACATCAACGACTCCTACCTGCCGGCCAGCCGCCAGGGGCACCGCTACGTCGACAACGGGTTCCAGGGCGCAGTGGCGATGGCCGAATGGAAAGCCAGGGTGCTACACGCCTGGCCGGGCGTGGCGTTGCGCGCAATGCAGATTCCACAACCGCGCATCGATTTCGGCGAAGGCGTGGCACTCGATATCGCGGTAAGCCTCAACGGCCTGACGCCGCAGGATGTCGTGGTCGAGTTGCTGCTCACGCGCGGCCTCAACGACCCGATCGATCACCTTGCACAAAGCTTTGCACTCACAGTCAACCAGGGCGACATCGGCAATGGCGAGACGCACTACAGCGTACAGCTCAAGCCGGAATGGTGCGGCCGTCTCGACTACCGCATCCGCATCTATCCGCATCATGAGTTGCTGACACATCCGTTGGAGATGGGATTGATGCGCTGGGTATGAGCCGTCACTCCGGTAGGTTGGGGTGAGCGAAGCGATGCCCAACATCGGTCGCGAAAATCGTACAGAACAGACTCAACGTTTCGTGTCGGGCATCCTCATTTGCCAAACGTAGCTCACCCCAACCTACGCCGCTTCTACGTGGGGCCCGAGCCATCAGGTGGATTCCCGCCTTCGCGGGAATGACGTAGGCGTAGGTTGGTGCTGAGCGAAGCGAAGCCCAACAACGGACGTCCGCGTTGGGCATCGCTTCGCTCACCCCAACCTACATCAAAGCCAATCGCCTTACTTTGCCGAAGCCGTGGTGGATGCCAGTGTCTTCGCCATCTCCAGGTGATGCTCGAGGCCCGGCAAGGTCTTGTCGGCGAATGCCTTCACGTCGGGATCTTTCACGTCCTTGCTGGCCTTGCGGAACAACTTCACGGTGTCTTCGTGCGCTTCGACACCGATCGATTTTGCGTAGTGCTTGTCAAAATTCGCACCGCTGTATGCGCCCAGCATCTTCAGCTTGGCCTTCTGCGTGATCGATGGCTCGGTGGGGACCTTGACGCCCTTGCTGGCGGCAAGCTGATCGAGTTCGTCGCCGACCTTGGTGTGATCCTTGATCATCTGATCCGCGAACGACTTCACATCGCTGCTGGATGATTTGGATTGCGCAAGCTTGCTGCCTTCGACTTCGGTATGCCCGGCATGCGCCGCTGCATCCAGGAACTTCTTGTCGCCGTGGCTGAGCGTTGCGGCAAACAGGCTTGCCGATGTCATCATGCCAATGGCAACAATGGACACCATCATGACGTTACGTTTCAACATGTTCTTCTCCTGAATTTTCTGTCCCGTGGCGAAGTGCAACGGTATGGTTCATTGAGCAATCGACGTTCCTGTCCCGTCCGACTTTGGGCCTCAATATTGCGGATGCTGTAACAAGGGCCTGCCGAGGTCTTTGTGAATCAGGAGAAACGACATGAACGAATCATCTTGGGTAACAGGCGTTTTCAGTGACCGCAATAGCGCCGAGCGTGCCTACGACGCGCTCACCGAAAGTGGCTATGGCTCCGAAGACATCAACGTATTGATGTCTGAAAAAACGCGCGAACGTCAATTCCCGAAAGATGCCGTGCAGACGGAATTAGGCAACAAGGCATCCGAGGGAGCCGGTATCGGCGGAGCGATCGGTGGCACCATCGGCGCCATTGCTGCAGCCATTGCCGCCGTCGGAACTTCACTCGTGATTCCGGGCCTGGGGCTGGTCGTGGCAGGACCGATTGCGGCGGGTCTGGCGGGCGCGGGCGCCGGAGCGGCCACCGGCGGACTTGTCGGCGCGCTGGTGGGCTGGAACATTCCGGAAGAACACATCAAGCGCTATGAGGAGCACTTGCGCAACGGCGACATCGTCCTCGGTTTCGAACCTAAAACCGAAGCTGATCGTCAGCGCTTCTATCGTGAATGGAATGCGGATCTCGAGCGCGAGACAATGCATCAGGTCGGCGTGAGCTGACGCAGGACACATAAGTCCACTGCACCATTACAAAAAAGCCCTTCTGCCTCACAGGCAGAAGGGCTTTTTTTGAGGACTTATATGCCTGGCTTTTCAAATCCGTCATTCCCGCGAAAGCGGGAATCCACTCAATGGCACAGGTTCAGCGGAGAAGTGGATTCCCGCTTTCGCGGGAATGACGGAATCGGCCCGGCAAGTCAGATATCCAATTCCCTCCCCCCAATTGTTTGGCAGGCACACATATTGCAAAACAAAGCGGCGAGCCGCTGTCCGGCTCGAACGAGACGAGCTCTGAAAGGCTTGCAAGGGAGTTCTGTGGGACACCGTACACCCGATGTCTGTCGCTTGTGGCTCAAGGCTGAAAGCCGGCAATACTGGCTGCGAACCTGTCGCATGGTCAATTCCAGATCGACCGGAGACTCAATGCTGGCGCGGGTTTGCAAGGATAGACGAGTGCTGGCGGCGAGAAGTCGCGGTCGTCAGGACAATCATCAGCACTACAGCGCTTTCGCTGCAGAGGCCGGAGGAATGATGCGATCCCGGGCGGACCGCAACACAGTCACACAGGGAAAACGCAGGCTCCGCGAGGTAAGAAAGTGTGTGGAAATTCTCCCGGCCTTGAAAAATTTACCGGGACACACCCTTCTCTCGCGGAGGACTTCGTCAGAAGCGGCGGACTCAGTCTTCGTTGAAGTCGAACGTTCCCTGGTACTGCCAGCTGCCGCAGCCAAACTGCGTGCTGCGTTGCGTCACTTCATTGAGGTAAGCCTCACGTTCCTGTTCTTCAGCATTCGAAGCACTGGCGGAAAGATGCTTGGCGTCGGAGTAATCAAAGCTTGGGGTCATGGTGAACCTTTCTGTTTGGTTAATCAGGCGTTCAGGCTGCGTTCAAGCAATACCCACGGTTTTCATCGCCTCACCTTCCTTCTAGCATCAAGTGTTCCCGCTTGGATCGCGTATCTGAAAACCCCGATGCCCACTCGCTTTGCGCGGCTGCACGCATATTCAGGAAAGAAATTTCGGGGCCACTTCGGTGCTGAAAGTTCTTCCCGTGCGTCATTTCTACATGAGCCGCAGCGACTCATCCGCTCATCCGCCAGTTTTCCATCGACCAGCGGATCGAACTGTATTTTCAGCTTCTCTCTTAGCAATCTGTTGTCACTGATTCTGCGCGCCGCTCTTCTCGCAATTCTTCTTCTTTGCCATCCCTACTCACCCGCTATCGGAGCCTGTCATGCAAGTTCTAGAAGACCCGTCCGTTCTGGCCAATTCCGAAGCCATGTCGCTTATGCTGACTGCCCTTACCGCATTGCGGCGCGGCGATGCGAAGGCGCGATTACCTGACGGAGCCGCAGGCCTCTTCGGCAAGGTAGCCGAAGTGTTCAACGAGCTGGTCGAGCAGAACGCGAGCATGGCCGATGAGTTGGCGCGGCTGAGCCAGGTGGTCGGCAAGGAAGGCAAGCTCAAGCAACGCGCTTCGCTGCCGGGGGCGAGAGGCTTCTGGGCGGCTTCGGTCGATAACATCAACTCGCTGATCGACGACCTGGTGCACCCGACCTCCGAAGTGGCGCGCGTGATCGGCGCTGTGGCGCAAGGTGACTTGTCGAAGTCGATGGCCCTGGAAGTGGATGGTCGCCCACTCGAGGGTGAGTTCCTGAAGACATCCAAAACGATTAACAAGATGGTGGAACAGCTCGGTAACTTCTCCGCCGAAGTGACGCGGGTGGCGCGCGAGGTGGGTACCGAAGGCAAGCTCGGCGGACAAGCGCGCGTGAAGGGCGTGGCCGGTACGTGGAAGGATTTGACCGACTCGGTGAACTCGATGGCCGGTAACCTGACCGACCAGGTGCGGAACATCGCTGACGTGACAACCGCCGTGGCCAAGGGCGACCTTTCCAAGAAAATTGAAGTGGACGTCAAGGGTGAATTCCTGACCCTGAAGAACACCATCAACACCATGGTTGACCAGCTGCGCTCCTTCGCTTCGGAAGTGACGCGGGTGGCGCGTGAAGTGGGTACGGAAGGGATTCTCGGCGGTCAGGCGCGGGTGGAAGGTGTGTCGGGTACTTGGAAGGATCTTACCGACTCGGTGAACTCGATGGCCGGCAATCTGACCTCACAGGTGCGGAACATCGCGGACGTGACGAAGGCCGTTGCGGCAGGTGACTTGTCCAAGAAAATTACGGTGGATGGCAAGGGCGAAATTCTGGAATTGAAGAGCACGGTTAACACCTTGGTGGACCAGCTGCGAAGCTTTGCCGCTGAAGTGACGCGCGTGGCGCGCGAGGTGGGCACCGAAGGGATTCTGGGCGGACAGGCCGACGTGCAGGGTGTGGCCGGTACCTGGAAGGATCTGACAGAGTCGGTGAACTTCATGGCCGGCAACCTGACGTCGCAGGTGCGAAACATCGCGGAAGTGACGACCGCTGTGGCGGCCGGTGACTTGTCGAAGAAGATCACCGTGGATGTGAAGGGCGAAATTCTCGAACTAAAAAATACGATCAACACCATGGTGGACCAGTTGCGATCCTTCGCTGCGGAAGTGACGCGGGTTGCGCGAGAGGTGGGTACGGAAGGGAAACTCGGCGGACAGGCCGACGTGCAAGGTGTGGCCGGTACGTGGAAGGATTTGACCGATTCGGTGAACTCGATGGCGTCTAACTTGACGTCTCAAGTGCGGAACATTGCCGACGTGACGAAGGCGGTGGCGGCCGGTGACTTGTCGAAGAAAATCACCGTGGATGTGAAGGGTGAAATTCTCGAGCTGAAAGCCACCATCAATACCATGGTGGACCAACTCTCCTCCTTCGCGGCCGAAGTGACACGGGTGGCGCGGGAGGTCGGCACGGAAGGCCGGCTTGGGGGTCAGGCGGAAGTACGCGGTGTATCGGGCACGTGGAAGGATCTGACCGACAACGTGAATTTCATGGCCGGTAATTTGACGTCACAGGTGCGGAATATCGCCGACGTGACCAAGGCCGTGGCCGCGGGCGACTTGTCCAAGAAAATCACCGTGGATGTGAAGGGTGAAATTCTCGAACTGAAAGCCACAGTGAATACCATGGTGGACCAGCTGCGAAGCTTCGCTGCTGAAGTGACTCGCGTAGCGCGTGAAGTGGGTACGGAAGGAAAACTCGGCGGACAGGCCGACGTGCAGGGCGTGGCCGGCACGTGGAAGGACTTGACCGAGTCGGTGAACTTCATGGCGGGTAACCTGACCTCGCAAGTGCGGAATATCGCCGACGTGACCAAGGCCGTGGCTGCCGGTGACTTGTCCAAGAAGATCACCGTCGATGTGAAGGGTGAAATTCTCGAACTGAAAAACACGGTCAATACGATGGTGGATCAGCTTTCCTCCTTCGCCGCCGAAGTGACGCGGGTGGCGCGTGAAGTGGGCACCGAAGGGAAACTCGGCGGACAGGCTGACGTGCAAGGTGTGGCCGGCACCTGGAAGGATCTGACCGAGTCGGTGAACTTCATGGCCGGTAACCTAACCTCGCAAGTGCGGAACATCGCCGACGTGACCAAAGCCGTGGCCGCGGGCGACTTGTCCAAGAAAATCACCGTGGATGTGAAGGGTGAAATTCTCGAACTGAAAGCCACCATCAACACCATGGTTGACCAGTTGCGAAGCTTCGCCGCGGAAGTGACCCGGGTGGCGCGTGAAGTGGGTACGGAAGGGAAACTCGGTGGTCAGGCCGACGTGCAGGGTGTGGCCGGTACCTGGAAGGATCTGACCGAGTCGGTGAACTTCATGGCCGGTAACCTGACCTCGCAAGTGCGGAACATCGCCGACGTGACCAAGGCCGTGGCCGCAGGCGACTTGTCGAAGAAGATCACCGTGGATGTGAAGGGTGAAATTCTCGAACTGAAGAACACGGTTAACACCATGGTGGACCAGCTTCGAAGCTTCGCTGCTGAAGTGACCCGCGTGGCGCGTGAAGTGGGTACTGAAGGGAAATTGGGCGGACAGGCCGACGTGCAGGGTGTGGCTGGTACCTGGAAGGACTTGACCGATTCGGTGAACTCGATGGGTTCGAACCTCACGTCGCAAGTACGGAACATCGCCGACGTGACCAAGGCCGTGGCCGCAGGCGACTTGTCGAAGAAAATCACCGTGGATGTGAAGGGCGAAATTCTCGAACTGAAAGCCACCATCAACACCATGGTGGACCAGCTCTCCTCCTTCGCTGCGGAAGTGACGCGAGTGGCACGGGAAGTGGGTACCGAAGGTCGTCTCGGTGGTCAGGCGCAGGTGCAAGGTGTATCGGGTACCTGGAAGGATCTGACCGACAACGTGAACTTCATGGCCGGTAACCTGACCGGTCAGGTGCGCGGTATTGCGAAAGTCGTGACCGCTGTGGCCAACGGCGACTTGAAGCAGAAACTCACCGTGGAAGCGAAAGGCGAAATTGCCGCGCTGGCCGACACCATCAACGGTATGACGGATACATTGGCGACTTTCGCCGACCAGGTGACGACAGTGGCCCGCGAAGTGGGTGTGGAAGGCAAGCTCGGCGGACAAGCCAAGGTGCCGGGCGCCGCAGGTACGTGGAAGGGCCTCACGGAAAACGTGAATGAACTCGCCGCCAACCTGACCACCCAGGTGCGCGCGATTGCCGAGGTGGCGACCGCCGTGACGCAGGGCGACTTGACGCGATCCATCACCGTTGAAACGCAGGGTGAAGTGGCGGCACTGAAAGACACCATCAACGAGATGATCCGTAACCTGAAGGACACGACGCAGAAGAACACCGAGCAGGATTGGCTCAAGACCAATCTGGCGAAGTTCTCGCGGATGCTGCAGGGCCAGAAGGATCTGGTCACGGTGGGTCAGCTAATTCTCTCCGAGCTGGCACCTGTGGTCGGCGCCCACCAGGCCGAGTTCTATGTGCTCAATAGTGCGGCCGACATACCCAACCTGAAGCTGCTCGCCAGCTATGCATCCGGCGGTCAGCAAGCGCATGGCAAGGAAGTGCATCTCGGCGAGGGACTCGTCGGACAGTGCGCGCTGGAGAAGGAAAAGATCCTGCTCACCAACGTGCCTTCCGAAGCCTTCCGTATCGCGAGCGGCCTCAGCGAAACAGCCGCTCTCGATGTGCTGGTGCTGCCGGTGGTGTTTGAAGGCAAGGTGCGCGGTGTCGTCGAACTCGCTTCGCTTGAGCGTTTTAACCCTTCCCACCAGGCTTTCCTCGATCAGCTGACGGAATCGATCGGTATCGTTATCAACACCATCGAAGCGAATACGCGAACGGAAAATCTGCTTACGCAATCGCAATCCCTGGCGGAAGAATTACAAAGCCGCCAGCAAGAGTTGCAGACCACCAACGAGGAACTGCAGGAAAAAGCCCGCCTTCTGGCTCACCAGAACCAGGAAGTGGAACGCAAGAACACGGAAGTGGAACAAGCCCGTCAGGCGCTGGAAGAAAAAGCCGAGCAGCTGGCCCTCACCTCCAAGTACAAGTCCGAGTTCCTGGCGAACATGTCGCACGAATTGCGCACGCCGCTCAACAGCTTGCTGATTCTCTCCGACCAGTTGTGCAAGAACGTCGATGGCAACCTGACCGGCAAACAGGTCGAGTTCTCGAAGACCATCCACGCATCCGGCAACGACTTGCTGGCGCTCATCAACGACATTCTCGACCTGTCGAAAATCGAATCGGGTACGGTCGCGGTGGATATCAGCGAGTTGCGTCCGGACGATCTGCATCGCTACGTCGAACGCAGCTTCGCCCACTTCGCCGATGGCAAACAGGTCGACTTCAAGGTGTCGCTGGCGCCGGGCCTGCCGAAGACCGTGCTCACCGACATCAAGCGCTTGCAACAGATCGTCAAGAACCTGCTGTCGAACGCCTTCAAGTTCACGCACTCCGGTCAGGTCTCGTTCAATGTCGCGCCGGCAGATTCAGGCTGGTCCGCAGAAAACGAAGAACTCAATCGCAGCGTGCAGGTGATTGCCTTCTCGGTCAGCGATACCGGCATCGGTATCTCGGCCGACAAGCAGCAGATCATTTTTGAAGCCTTCCAGCAAGCCGACGGTTCGACTTCGCGGAAGTACGGCGGTACGGGTCTGGGCCTCGCCATCAGCCGCGAACTGGCCAAGCTGCTCGGTGGCGAAATCCGGCTGGTCAGCTCGCCGGGCCACGGCAGCACCTTCACGCTGTACCTGCCACAGAGCTATTCGTCACCACGCACGGCCCGTTCGCGCTGGGTCAATAACTCGCCGGAAGCACGCAGGGAAACCGACAAGAGCAAACCGCGCAATGAAGAGCGTCAATCGCTGCTTCCTTCGCATGTTGAAGCCATCGCCGACGATCGTGATTTTGTCTACGAGTTCGTCAATGAAGCCGACGACGACCGCGACAGCATCTCTTCCGAAGACAAGGTTTTCCTGATCGTCGAGAATGATCTGGCCTTTGCCAAGGTGCTGCTCGACTCGGCGCGGCAACAAGGTTTCAAGGGTGTTGTCAGCACCAGCGGTGCCGCCGGTCTGGCAATGACGCGCGAATATCTGCCGGCAGTCATCACCCTCGATATCTTCCTGCCAGACATGCAGGGCTGGCGCATTCTCGATCGTTTGAAGGCCGACCTGTCGACACGTCACATTCCCGTCTGCGTGGTATCGACCGACGATTCGCGCGAGCGCGCCCTCAACTCGGGTGCCATTGGTTTCATCGCCAAGCCGATCAAGTCGCGCGACGTGGTGGATCAGGCCATCGACCAACTTAATGACTTCGTCTCGCGCCAGCGCAAGACGCTGCTCATGCTGGTACCCGAGGGTGCGACCCGCGACGAGTTGCGCAAGCATCTGTCTACCGACGAGGTCGATGCCCGCGTATTGAGTAACATCGATGCCGCACGCGAAGCGCTTCGCAAGGACCGTGTGGACTGCCTCGTCATCGACGAGAGCTTCAAGGACTTCCATCCGCAGGATGTGCTCGATGCGCTCGAAGAACAAGCGCTGACGCGACAGTTGCCGGTGGTGCTGTTCTGCAAGACCGATAGCGCATTTGGCGCACAGTGGAAACGTAGTGATGGCGCGTTTGCGCTGCGCGAAGCGCACTCACTGGATCGTCTCATCGATCAGACATCATTCTTCCTGCATCGGAGCACGGCGTCGATGTCCGAGGACGAACGTCGCGCCATTGAGACGCTGCATTCCTCCAACGAGCTGCTGGCCGGCAAGAAGGCACTCATCGTCGATGATGATATGCGTAACATCTTCGCGCTGGCGACGGTGCTCGATGAGCAAGGCATGGTAATCGTGTCTGCCAATAATGGCCGCGAAGCAATCCGCCTGGTGGAGAGCGATCCGGATATCGACATCGTGCTGATGGACATCATGATGCCGGAGATGGATGGCATCACGACCATGCAGGAAATCCGCAAGTTGCCGGGTGGCCGCGACCTGCCGATGATTGCTGTGACGGCCAAGGCGATGAAGGGTGACCGTGAGCGTTGTATCGAAGCGGGCGCCTGGGATTATCTGTCCAAACCGGTCGATACCATTCACCTGCTGGCCGTGCTGCGCGGATGGTTGTACCGCTGAAAATGGAAACCCAATCGATGGCTCCGGGTAATGATCGTGGCGGCAGCGGCCCGGATAACGAGCCCGCCAATATCCTCATCGTCGACGATCTCAGCGAAAAGCTGCTTGTCTTCAAGACAGTGCTGGAGGACCTCGGCCAGAACCTCGTCATGGTGCGATCCGGTGCCGAGGCCTTGCGCGAAATTCTCAACCGCGAATTTGCGGTGATCCTGCTCGATGTCAATATGCCCGACATCGACGGGCTCGAGACGGCGAGCATGATCCGCCGCTACAAGCGGACAGCGCATACGCCGATCATTTTCATCACCTCGTATGCCGATGAGATACAGACGGCGCGCGGCTATTCTCTGGGCGCCGTCGACTACATCCTGTCGCCGGTCGTGCCGGAAGTACTGCGCAGCAAGGTGATGGTATTCGTGCAGCTCTACGAAGCTCAGCGACGCACACGCGTTCTTGCAGAAGAGCGCGTCAGCTTCGTGCAGGCGCAAGCCGCACGGGAAGCGGCCGAGGAGACGACACGCCGCTCCAACTTCCTGTCGCGTGCCAGCCGTGAGCTCAGCGCATCGCTCGAGATGAACGCGGCCATGCACCGTCTGATGGAGCTCGTCACGCCCGAACTCGCCGATCTTGCCGTGCTGCTGATCGACATGGATGACGAACCGGGCGCGATGCTCGTACGCTCTTCCGCCGGCATGCGCTACCTTGCCGAAACGCAGGTCATGACGCCGTACCAGGATCTCCCTGTCGAAATGGTAGAGGCTTTCGTCCAGGCCAGCCATGAGGGGAAGAGCCTGCAGCTGTCCTGGGATGACAACAACATTGCGGATCGCCCCGCCTCGATCGGCACCAACGCCTGGAGCACCGACCTGAAAAATATTCTGGTCGTGCCACTACGCCTCAGTGAGCGGCCGCTGGGCGTCCTGGCCCTGGCTGCGCCATCGTTCAGCCCCTCCGATATCGCCACGGTCGAGGAACTGGCCAGCCGCGCCGCCATTGCCTTCGAGAACGCCCACCTCTACCTGAGCCTGCAGCGCGAGATACTCAAGTCCCGCCAGGCCGAAGAAAAGCTACAGGAATCGAATCGCCGCAAGGACGAGTTTCTGGCCATGCTGTCGCACGAACTGCGCAACCCGCTGGCGCCGATTCGCAACGCGGTGGAAGTCATTCGTCGTGTAGCGCCACCCGAGCCGACGCTTACCTGGGCGCGTGATGTCGTGGATCGGCAGACTGCCCACATGGCGCGACTGATCGAGGATCTGCTTGATGTCTCGCGCATCAGCCAGGGCAAGATTGCGCTGAAGAAAGAAGCCGTCGAACTCAGCAAGGTCATTGCCCATGGTGTCGAAACGGTACGGCCCTTGATCGAGGCGCGACGCCATGACATGACCGTCGAATTGCCATCCTCCGAGGTGTGGCTTGAAGGTGACTTTGCACGCCTGGCGCAGGTCATTGCAAATCTTCTCAACAACGCAGCGAAGTACACCGCGGAAGGCGGCAAGATCGCCCTCGTTGCTTCGGCTCAGAAAGGCAATGTCGTCATCTCGGTCAAGGACGATGGCATGGGCATTGCCCCGGAACTGTTGCCGCGCATTTTTGAACTGTTTGCCCAGGGCGAGCGTTCGCTGGACCGCAGCCAGGGTGGCCTTGGCGTCGGGCTGACGCTGGTGCAGCGGCTGGTGGAACAGCATGACGGCCAGGTCTCGGCGCATAGCGATGGGCTCGGACATGGAGCGGAAATTACCGTCACCCTGCCCTGTCTGAGTGACAAGTCCTTCATTCCACGCGCGTCGGTGAAAACTGCGACGGACTTGCTGGCTCCCGGTCGGGTGCGCGTGCTTGTGGTCGACGATAATGCCGACGCCGCAGACAGCGTCGCGCTTTTCCTGCGCCTTGAAGGCCACGAAACGACAACGGCCCTGGACGGCATGCAGGCAATCGAACTCTGCAGCAGCTTCAACCCGGATGTTGCCGTCATAGACATCGGTTTACCGGGTTTGAGCGGCTACGATGTGGCCCAGCGTCTGCGCGCCACGCCCGAAGGCGCGCGCATGCTGCTGATCGCCTTGACGGGATACGGCCAGAAAGAAGACCAGCTGCTCGCCAAACAGGCAGGCTTCGATCACCACTTCACCAAACCGATGAATCCGGAAGAAATCCATCGCGTCATCGCGACTCGCGTAGCGGCCAACGGGAGTACGCCACTCGGCTTCGAATCACTCAGTGACGCTGGTACAGCGCGCATCCGGCGCGCCTGAATTTTTCCTCTTCATGATTCTGGCCGCTCACACTTGGGTAGTGACAGGGAAGCTGCGATGAACCCCAGTCCAAGTGTCGTTTGCCACTGAATTTGAGAGTCGACAGCTATAGCTGGCGCGGGTTTCAAGGCGATTATCTTGTAGGCCCGCGCCAATACTTGTTCTGAAAATCTTGAGATTTGATGAAAACTTTGCTCGCGCCCCCTTGGCCTAGTGGTCGAAAGTAGAGTCACACTGAAGGGCGTAGGCAATCATTCGCCCTCTGCGGTCGTTCATCTGCGAATGTGACTGGCAGGGCCTTGGCCTAAGCGGTCTGCCAATTTCATTGATTCACCAAAATCACCGAAATCAGCGCAAATACCAATGGGCTTTGCGATTTCTCACCGCCCGTCGAAAAACCACCTGCACGTAAGGCCGTATTCATCCGGGGCGCCCAACCACAATGCCATAATCGCGCCTCCCACGTGAGACGGCATTCCACCTGTCTTTGCGTCCGCACACTCCCCCATTGCTGAACTTCTTCCATGAGCCTGCCCGCCCTCCCCAGCATCGCATCCCTCGCGCAGCTGCTCAGCCTCGACTCCGCCACGCGCCTGTATGACATCGAGATAGACGGCCTCAGCGCTGCCACCACGCCGCTGCAGCTCGAAGCCTTCACCGGCGAAGAATCCCTGTCGAGCCTCTACCACTTCGACCTGCTGCTGCTCTCGACCAACGCCCACATCGCGCTCAAACCCCTGACCGGGCGCCAGGTGCGCCTGACCACGCGCCTCGCCGACGGCAGCGATTTTGTGCGCAGCGGCTACATCAGCCAGATCGAACGCCTCGGCACCAATGGCGCCCTGTGCCGCTACCGCGCCAGACTGGTCCCATGGTCGTGGCAGATGACCAGGCGGTTCGATTGCAGGGTGTTTCAGGAG
>JAQGMG010000044.1 GCA_028292485.1 Rhodocyclales bacterium
AGGGCTTGATCTACGTCACAAGGTCAAGGCCTTCAGGGCGGAGAGAAGCTATCCTTCGCCTCGTGTAGCGGGAGCTATTCGCTACACTCCTTAAGATACAAGGGCGGAGTGCAAACTCCGCCGTCCACGCTCTGTTATTTGACTACATACATGAGTTGCGTCACAACGGCGGAGTTCCACTCCGCCCTACGGCTGTTCAGCCCATGCCACCAAGTAGACTACTTCAGGGCCGTACCGAGGAAGCGCTCCATCCTTACGTCATTTGCATAGGCCACGTTGATGCGCAGGCAAGGAGATGGCTGCAGCTGCGGTCTGAATATCTTGCCGGGCGCCAGCACGATATTGGATTTTTCCGCGAGTTCGGCCAGTGGCGTCGCGTCATCGGTGTTCGGCACGCAGGCCCAGATAAACACGCCACCATCCGGGTAGCGAAAGCTCAATCCGGCCGATTCGAGCATGCGTGCCGTGCGGGCCATGCTCTCTGCAAGGCGGCCTTGCAGACGCTCGACGTGTTTGCGGTGATGCCCCTCCGTCAGCAGGCGATGAATGACCTGCTCGGTAAACTCGGACGTACTCACCGAAGTCAGAAGCTTGACGTCGCACAATTCCGTGGCCAGATCCTGCGCACACGCCAGATAGCCGACGCGCACATTGGCCGATAAAGTTTTGGAAAAACTGCCGATGAAGATGACCCGCTTGAGCTGATCGAGAGATGCCATTCGCGTAGCCTGGCCAGCATAGAGGTCAGCATAAGTGTCGTCCTCGACAATCGTGAAATCGTGACGCTCGGCAACCTGCAATACGCGATAGGCCGTCGCGGCATTCAGGTTTATGCCAGTCGGGTTGTGCATCACCGAATGCGTGATGAAGAGCTTGGGCTTGTGCTGCGCCGCGAGCTGCTCCAGCACTTCCGCATCCGGCCCGCCTTCGCCACGCGGCACGCCGATGAGATGCGCGCCAAGCAAACGCAAGGCACCGAAAAGATTGAAGTAGCCCGGATCGTCGACCAGCACCGTATCGCCGGGGCGGATGTAGAAGCGCGCCACGATGTCGAGCGCCTGCGTGGCGCCCTGGGTCAGCACGATCTGGTCAGGATGCGCTTCGATGCCCTGCGCCGCCAGCATGACCCGCAGATGCTCACGCAGTGGGCGGTAACCATTCGGCTCGCCGTAGCAGCCAAACCGGGCGGCCTGATCGCCACGCGAAAGCTGCCGCACCGCTTTGCTGACGGCCTCGTTATCGAGCCAGTTTGGCGGCAGCCACCCCACGCTGGCCTTGAGCATGTCGGGCGCATCGGAGAGCGCACGACGCATCAGCCAGGCCACATCGATGGCGCGTTGCCGCTGCACTGCCGGCAAGGCTGCCGCTACGGTTTCTTCACGCGGTGCCACGAAAAAACCGGCGCCACGCTTGGACAACAGATAGCCTTGGGCGACGAGGCGGTCATAAGCCTCGACCACGGTGAAGCGGCTGATGCCATGGTGCTCGGCGAGCTGGCGGATCGCCGGCAGTCGCGCCCCCGGTCGTAGCAGACGGTCATCGATCTGCCCGCGCAGGGCGCCGACGATCTGCTCCACCAATGGCACCGCGTTTTGCGTGGAAAGGCTCAGCTGCATTGGATTTACCCCTTGTTCGTACTCGACGCCATGACTGTCACGGTGTACTCGCCAGTACAGTGCAAGAAACCGTACGTGAAAGTGTATCGGTTAAATATTTAAAGTGTTCGGTATTGTCCGCTCCAGAAGGATAGATCAAGAAACGGTTTCTTGCTCTGTGCCGATTTGCACAGCCCCCTTCAAGGAGAAAGACAATGAGAGTCAAATCCCCACACATGCTTGCCGATCCGGCACTGCGCCTCGCCCCGCCATCTCCCGCACTAGGCCTGCTCGGCATATTGATCGGCGCCTTGTTGCTGGCAGTAGCCATCTGGGTCGGCAGCGCGGCGCGCATGCAGTCATTCAGCGAATCCGACAACCCGCTGCGCGCGGTGGACACGGCACGCGCGCTGGTCTTCGATGCCCAGCCTGCCACCGGCGACGTGCGGGTACTCAATGTGCGTAGTGGCGTCAGCGAGATTGCGCGGCTGCACGATCGGCAACGTGGCAACGTCCTGGCCATCTCGCTCGATGAAGCGGGGAAGGTACTGAGCGTGGAAAGCAGTAGCGGTCGCTACCAGTACGACACCGTCAGCTTCCGCCTGTTGCGCCGCGAACCCGTGCTTGCCGCAGGTCTGTCGGCCTATCCGGTAACCGACTGACGTGACGCAATTCACAGGGCATGCGAATTTCCCTGGTATTGCCGTCGAACAAGTCACGCACCGTTGAATATCGCGGCACCGTCTGACAATCTTCTCGGCTAGCTTGGCGGCAATAAGAACCAGCCAGCAGGGGATGTCATGTTTCAAAGCACAAGGCATTGGTGTGTCGCGTTGGCAGGGTCGATCTGCGTCGTCGCCGCAAACGCGGCGCCGATGCCGTCTGCCCCGGCGCGTGATCAGGAGCTCGTCGACGAAGCTGTGCACGCGTGGGCGGCTTCCTGGGACAGAGGCGATGTGCCGCAATACCTCTCCCATTACGCGGACAATTTCGTTCCTGCTGGCGGCCTCACGCGGCAGCAATGGGAACAGCAACGCCGCATGCGCCTGAAAATCACGGCGATTCGTCATGTGATGCTGCGGGACGTTCAGGTAGACGTCAGCGCCGATACGGCACGCGCCCGTTTCACCCAGCACTATCTCGACCTGGACCAGATGAGTACGGCGCGTAAACGCCTGACCCTGGTCAAACAATCAGGCGAGTGGAAGATCCGCGAAGAACAGGTCGAAACCGAGCGTCTGGTGCGGAGATAGCCCACTTCGCCAATGCTTCGGACATATCAGGCGCTTCACCCACAAGGGCGTGTCACGCCAGCTCTACGATGACAGGCGCATGATCGGAAGGCCGTTCGAGTTTGCGTGGCGCCTTGTCGATCACACAACTGCGCACCAGCTCGACCAGTGGTGGCGTCACCAGCAGGTGGTCGATGCGCAGGCCGACGTTGCGGCGGAACGCCATCATCCGGTAGTCCCACCACGAGTAAAGTTTCGCCGGCTGCTCGAACATGCGGAATGCATCCGTCATGCCAAGGCCGATCAGGCCCTTGAAGGCATCGCGCTCCGGCACCGAGACATGAATCTCGTCATGCCACTCCGGCGTGACGTCGCGGTCTTCCGGCGCGATGTTGTAGTCGCCCGCCAACACCAGCCTCGGGTGTAGTGCGATCTCGTCGCGCAGCCAGTCGGTCAGTGCGTTCAACCAGCGCAGCTTGTATTCGAACTTCTCGGAGCCCACCGCCTGACCGTTCGGAAAATAGGCTGAAATCACTCTTACATCCTTGACTGTTGCCGCGATGATTCGCCGCTGCTCGTCAGCAAAACCCGGGATGTTTTGCTGCACGTCAGTCATCTCGCCACAAGTTTCCTTACGGCTGAGAATTGCCACGCCGTTATAAGTCTTCTGACCGTTGAAAGCGGCCTGATAGCCGGCCTCCTCCAGTTCGGCAACGGGGAAGGATTTATCCTCGCACTTGAGCTCCTGCAGGCAAACCACGTCGGTTTGTGTGGCGGCAAGCCAGTCCAGCAAATGCGGCAGGCGGACCTTCAGGGAATTGACGTTCCAGGTAGCAATTTTCATGATGGGTATCGGCAGATCCGGACCAGATGAATGTGAACATGGTCCTAGTTTAAGGGAGAGTTGATGCGCTGCATTGTGCTTGTGATGGCATGCCTGATTTCGTTGAGCGCGACTGCGGCGGCCGGGTGGTCGTCCGCGCCCGAAGCGCTGGAGCAATTGCGCAATACGGCTGACGTGCGCTGGAAGCGCAGCTTCGACAAAGGCACGCTGGTGCCCCGCACGACCTCCGTCGATCTGGTCGCACTGGCACTTGACGGTATCGCCAGCGGCTACGATGCAGATCACATCACGCAGGCACTCGAAGCCCTGCGCGGCATGCAGGACGCCAATCCGTTGAGCAAGACCTACGGCAATATCCACTGGTATTCCGGCGACAAACAGATCACCGATCGCAACGGGGTGGAGTTTGTCGTGCGTCAGGCCGGCCTGCTATGGCTGCTGTACGCCGATCAACTGAGCCCTGCCCAGCGGGCGCCATTGCAACAGATGCTGGAACTGGCGAAGACCGGCATCACGCGTCATGGCGTGGCGGTGAGCTATACGAACATTCATCTGATGAAAACCTGGAATCTGGTTGCGCTGGGTGACGGCCTGCATGACGCCGACTTGAGTGCGCAAGCCCAGGCGATGCTGCGCGACTGGCTGGCCTACACCGCGCGCTTCGGCATTACCGAGTACCTGAGCCCGACCTATTACGCGATCTCCCTGGAATCCCTCGCACTGATCGCCAATCTTGCGCACGACCCCGTCACACGGCAACTCGCACGCGATGGCCTCGATGTGGTGTGGGGCGACATGGCGCTCAACTGGTATGCGCCTGCTGAACGCCTCGGCGGTACCCACAGCCGGGATTACGACCGGCTGTTCAATGTCGGTGGCATCAATGAGCTGGCGGCGAGCGCCGGCTGGGTGCCGGGCAAGCAGGCCAGGACCACCGGCAACGCCGATGGTCCCTATGCCCACTTTGCTTACTCGCCGCCCTCGGCAGCGGCCTCGCGCTGGCTGGCCGGCCCGCTGCCGCGGTTCATCAGCAGCGCATGAGCCACTACCTTGGCCGCAACGTCGCTATAGCCTCAGCCGAGTCCGGCTACAACACGATCGATACCTCGCCGCTGGCCATCAATCTCGGCAGTGGCCAGGATGTTCCCGTCATAAGTTATCTGATGGATGGACGACGTGATTATTACGGCATCAAGCGCATCGTGGAGTCCGGTTCCGGCCACCTCAAGGCACTGCACCTGCGGCCATTCGTGAGCAGCGTGCAGCGCGGCCCCGATGTATTGTTCGTGGCCTCGGGCAGGAACGACGGCAACGACAACACGGCGCTCGAATCCGTCATCACGCTGCCGTCGGACGCCGAGTACTGGCTGGGCGACAGGAAACTCGATCTGTTCACCCACACCAGCGCATGGCAGTTCGAACCCGCGGCAGACGGCAAGCTCACGCAGATCGATATCCGTCCGGAGAACGGCCATGACATTGTCAATCTCGTGGATCAGGACAACCGGCAAGGCGTCGGCATTTCGCGTTATTTTCCGATATCGCCGGGCAAGCGGTACCGCATCAGCACGCGGCTCAAGGGCGGCGACATGATGCTCTACCTCAACTTCGTGGATGCGGGAAAGCGCCTCGTCGGCACAGAGCATAACCAGAAGATTTCGGGTGGCGCCGACTACAGCGCGCAGAGCTTTACCCAGACCGCTCCGGCCGGTGCAGTTGCCTGCCGGGCGTGGCTGTATTCGACAATCTCGGGCCAGACGAATATCGAACTGAGCGATCTGCGCTTCGAGGCGCTCGATGAGCAGGGCAACACTACGCAGCTGGGTGGATTCGACTTCAGGAGTTTTGTGCCCGAGCGCGTGGAGATTCCGTCAGGCCAGACCCTGTTCGTACGTCGCCAGGACGTGGCACTGGCGCTGCGGCCGCTCGGCGCCTGGGACGTGAGCAACAACGCGATCAACGTCGTCCTCGTCAACGACGGCCTCGCTCTACATGCCATGCGGCTGACCGCAACGCACAGCGCTGTGCGCAGCGAAGGCCGCGGCACTTTCGCCGCATGGGCTTCGGTTGCCGAAGGCCTCAACGACGACAAGGCATTTGCCGCATTCCGCTCGCGCATCCTGGCCGCACGCAGCCAGCAGAAATTCGACGGCGCCGTGCTGGAGGCCGCGGTATCCACGGCGGATGCCACGCTCACGCTGAAGGGCGATATGCTCAAGGGGGTTCTGATACGACGCGAAGGAGCCGACCTCGTGGCCGACAGCGTAAGGCGCGTGAATAATGAGGAAGTGGGCTTCTTGCCGCAGGGCCAGATGCACTGACAGCGTGAGGCAGCAAGACACATAGGAGAGGCAAGACATGCAGTCGATCCGCTGGGGAATCATCGGTTGTGGCGATGTCACCGAAGTCAAGAGCGGGCCCGGCTTCCAGAAGGCGGAAGGCTCGCAGCTTGTCGCCGTCATGCGGCGCAATGGCGCGCTGGCAGCCGACTACGCCGCACGTCACGGCGTACCGAGATGGTATGACGACGCCGATGCACTGATCGCCGATGCTGACGTGGATGCCGTCTACGTCGCCACGCCGCCGTCGACGCACAAGGACTACGTGCTGCGCTGCGCCGCAGCGGGCAAACCGGTGCTGGTCGAGAAACCGATGGCGATGAGTCATGCCGAATGCCTCGACATGAATACGGCCTGCCGCGCCGCCGACGTACCGCTATTCGTTGCCTACTACCGGCGCGCGCTGCCGCGCTATCTCAAGATCAAGGCGCTCGTCGACAGCGGTGCGATTGGCGAAGTACGCATGGTGAACACGCGCTTTCATCGGCCGCCGCTGGAAAGAGAAAACGACCCTTCGCAGTACTGGCGTGTCGATCCGGCACTGGCTGGCGGCGGCTACTTCATCGATATGGCAGGACACGCGCTGGACTTCCTCGATTTCGTGCTCGGGCCTATTGCCCAGGCCTCGGGCTTTGCCGGCAATCTCGGCGGGCGCTATGCGGCGGAAGACGTCGTCAGCGGCAGCTTCCGCTTCGCATCCGGCGTGCAGGGCACCGGGCAATGGTGTTACACGGTGGCCGAGCAGCAGGACCAGACCGAGATTCTCGGCTCGCATGGCAGCGTACGTTTCTCCGTCTTTGACGACAGTCCGTTGCAGCTATATGCCAATGGCAATACCGAAAGCATCGCCATCGCCAATCCACTGCACGTGCATCAGCCGCTCATCCAGACGATCGTCGACACCTTGCTCGGCAAGGGCGAATGCCCCAGCGATGGCGCGAGCGGCGCGCGGACCTCTTGGGTGATGGATCAATTGATGGGGCGGGAGTGAGCCACGCAGGGCGTCAGTGAGCGAAGCGAACTACGCCGTAAACGCCTTATCACCATCATGACATTTGAATGCGGCGGAGTTGGCACTCCGCCCTACGCAGAGGTAACTGGCAGGCACTCGGGTGAACGACAGAATTTGGTGTGTCTATCAACCCGAACCGTTCGTGCCGAGTGCCGCGTAGCGGCGTATCGAGGCAGGCTCTGACGAACGCGCAAGCTACCGTTCAAATTCAGGCAGGCACATCCTGCGCTTCGACAAACGCACGCCGAAATCCCATCGGGTCGGAGATGGCGTGAAGCGGCGCCTGCGAGGTGCCCGAGCCGGTGATCACCAGCGAGCCGAAATCGAAGACACGGCCCCACAGCCCCTGATCGACCTGGATGCTCTCGACCTTGCTCAGATTGATCTCGACTGTCTTGCGCTTGATGAAGCCCAGCTTGACGATGACACGTTTATTGGTGATGGCCAGCTCGGTCGTCTTGTAACGGATATAGCCCACCAGCCAGACCAGCAGGCCCGCGCCGAACAGCGGCAATAGCAGCAGACCTCCGAGGATGTATGGCGTCAGGAACCACATGCTGATGTGGCCGACGTGAAGCACTTTCTCATCCTTGGTCAATGAGCCTTCGATGTAGCCGGTCATGGTTTGCCTTCAGTAAGAGCGCGTCACGGCGCTTTGGGATAACCAGCCACGTCCAGTGCGCCGTTCCAGGAATCAGCCTCGAAGCCTTCCAGCGGCTTGCTGCCGACCAGCAAGGTGGGCGCACGTGGCTCTTTCTTGCCAGTCAGCCTGGCCAGCGCTTCGACATCTTCCTTGGTCTTGACCATGCGTTCGCTGAACGGCACCTTGCGGGTGCTCAACAGCTTGCGCGCCTGATCGCAAATTTCCTTGCAGTCTGTCGCCACGAAGAGCGAGACTGGCGCGACCTGTGCAGCCTGTCTGGTCTCGTAACTCTCCTTGGTGGACTCGACCTTGTTGTCGCGCAGCTTGCGCTGCTGCACCTTCGCCTCGGGCGGCGGGTTATCCGAGTAATGCACCTTGCCGTCCGTGTCGGTCCAGCGAAAAATTTCGGCCTGTGCACTGCCCGCGCATAACACCAGGAGAATGCTCAACAGCAGGGCTTGCGCCGCGAATCCTTTCATCTTTTGCCTCCTGTACCTGATCCCGCTCAACCAGCAACCATGCCGCTGTGACGCAATAATGCATCGACCTTTGGCGCCCGACCGCGGAATGCCTTGAAGGATTCCAGCGCCGGGCGCGAGCCGCCGACGGCCAGCACTTCATCGGCAAAGCGCTGACCCGTTGCGCGGTCGAGCACGCTGCCCGAACGCCTGCCGCTACCCTGCGTCGCCGCTTCCTCGAAAGCCTCGAAAGCATCGGCCGACAAGACTTCGGCCCACTTGTAACTGTAGTAGCCCGCGCAATAGCCACCGGCGAAGATGTGGCTGAAGCTGTTGGGGAAACGATGCCATGCCGGTGGAATGATCACCGATACTTCGTCGCGCACTTCCTTCAGCACATCCTGCACGCTCTTGCTACCGCCCGGCTGGTAATCATGATGCAGGCGCATGTCGAACAGCGAAAACTCGACCTGCCGAACGGTCTGCATGCCGCTCTGGAAGTTCTTGGCGGCGATCATCTTGTCGTAGAGCTGACGCGGCAGCTTCTGGCTGCTGTCGACGTGCGCCGTCATGTCCTGTAACACGTCCCACTCCCAGCAGAAATTTTCCATGAACTGGCTCGGCAGCTCGACCGCGTCCCACTCGACACCGGCGATGCCCGATACCGGCAGCTCGTCGACGCGCGTCAGCAGGTGGTGCAGGCCATGGCCGCATTCGTGAAACAGGGTTATGACGTCGTCGTGATTGAAGGTCGGGGATTTTCCGTCTACGGGCCCGGGAAAATTGCAGACCAGGTAAGCCACCGGCGTCTGCACGCCACGCTGCAAACGCCGCCGTGTGATGGCGCTATCCATCCATGCGCCGCCACGCTTGGTGTCGCGTGCATACAGATCGAGGTAGAACTGACCGACGAGTTCCTTGCCACCGCTGGCGCCCTCGCGCTCGATGCGGAAGAAACGCACATCTTCATGCCACACCGGCGCCGTATCGGGCGAAATGCTGACGCCATAAAGATTCTCCACCACGCTGAACAGGCCGCGCAGCACCATCGGCTCGGGGAAGTAATGCTTCACTTCCTGCTCGGAAAACGCATAGCGCGCCTGACGCAGCTTCTCCGAAGCCCAGGTAATGTCCCAGGGCTGCACATCGTCAATACCGAGATCGCGCGCGGCGAATCCTCGCAACTCGGCAAGATCGCGCTCGGCAAAAGGTTTGGCGCGGCGGCCTAGATCGCGCAGGAAATCGAGCACTTCCGCCGGTGTTTCGGCCATCTTCGGCACCAGCGAAACCTCGGCAAAATTGCGGTAGCCCAGCATGTGTGCTGCTTCGGCACGCAAGGACAGGATGCGGTCGATATTCGGCGTGTTGTTGCGTTCGGGGAAGAGCGTTGGCGACACGCCATCGGCGTCGAACTCGGAGGCCCGTGTGGCATAGGCGCGATAGACACGTTCGCGTAGCCCACGGTTTTCGGCGTACTGCATCACGGGCAGATACGAAGGCATGTGCAGCGTGAAAATCCAGCCTTCCTTGCCGGCCTTTTCTGCAGCGGCACGCGCCGCCGCGACGGCGTCTTCGGGAATGCCCTGCAACACGGTTTCGTCGGTGACATGCTCGACATGATGATTGGTCGCGTCGAGCACGTTCTCGGAGAACTTCGCCCCCAGGCTGGCCTGCTCTTCGGCAATGGCCTGGAAGCGCGGCTTCTGCTCTTCCGCCAGCTCGGCGCCCGACAAACGGAAATCGCGCACTTCATTGTCGACAATGCGCTGGCGTACCGGGCTCAGCTGCGCGAACGCCGCGCTGTCACGCAACTGGCGATAGCGCGAGAACAGCTTGAGGTTCTGCCCGAGTTCAGCGTAATAGCGCGACACCTCGGGCAGCAAAGCGTTGTACGCCTCGCGCCAGGCCGGCGTATCCATGACGCCGTGCAGATGCCCGACCACGCCCCAGGCGCGGCCAAAACGCTCGCCCGCGTCGATCATCGGCGCGACGAAATTGTCCCAGTCGGGCGGTGCGGTGTCGGATTCCAGGCGCGCAACCAGCTCACGGTTCTCGTTCAACAAGGTTTCGACGGCGGGTGCAACATGTTCGGGCAATACAGCGTCAAAACGCGGCAGACCTTGGGTTTCAAGCAGGGGATTGGTCATTTTGGCTCTTCTGGAAGAGATGCTGGCCATCGGCCGTACATCATGTGGATTGCTGAAATCAAGAGCGGGCGAGCAATCAAATCGATATGGCGACTGAAGTTACACGGGGATGGTGCCGAAAACAATCTATCAAGCCCATAGGCACCTGACAGACAGCTCAGACGTCATCACCAAGCCTTCGTTCCAGCGCCAGCAAGCGCGACGGCGGCACAGCCCGGAGAAACAAATGACCGCCACCGCAAGCCTGGATACAGGCATCGACAAGATAACGCCCACCACGGACAGATGCGCCAAATTTGCTGCCGATCTCGAGCGCGAGCTTGCCTCCGGCGAATTCGTGTTTCCCACCAGCATGCAGGCAGCCGTGAAGATCCGGCGCGCACTGGACGAGGAAGACGCCAGCACATCCACCGTGGCGCGCATCATCAATCTCGAGCCGTTGCTGTCCGTCAAGATGTTACGTATGGCCAACTCGGCGTTTTTCAACACCAGCGGCTCCGAAGTGACGGACGTTCATCGCGCCCTGATGCGCGTCGGCATCAACAATGCACGGATACTTGCGCTCGCCGTGATCGGCGACCAGATGGCCACCGCCACCGAATTCGCGCCCGTGTGGCGGCTCGCAGAGCAACTCTGGCGCCACACGCTCGACGTGGCCTCGCTGGCCTATGCCATTGCGCTACAGCTCAACGGCGTTTCGCCAGACACCGCGCTGCTGGCCGGCATGGTCCACGACATCGGCCAGTTCTTCCTGCTGGCGCGCGTGCATGCCTACCCCGAGCTGCTGCAGGAGCAGGACGAAATGTCGGAGTTCATCCTCAGCTGGCAGAAGCAAGTGGGGCAGCAGGTGCTCAAGGCGCTCGGCACGCCGGATCTGATCGTGCACGCACTCGACGAGCAGGAGAACCCTAGCGGCGTGTGGCCGCCCAACACGCTCTCTGACGTCATCTACCTGGCCAACAGCGCGGCCGGCACGCCGAATCCCTTCAGCACCCTGTCGCTGGAAATGCAGATTCTGCAGCGCCAGGACGCCTTCGCCGGTGTGGATCGCGAAGTGGTCAACCACCTGCTCGACGAGGCACGCGTGCAGCGCGCTGCCGCGATGTCGATGCTGACGGCCTGACGCAGATCGTCATTCCCGCGAAACTGTCCGTAATGAATCTGGCGTTTCGCACGGAGCCTCATGCAGCAGAAAAAGCTCTCACCTCGTCATTCCCGCGAAAGCGGGAATCCACTTTGTGGCACGGGCTAGCATCGCGTAGAAGTGGATTCCCGCTTTCGCGGGAATGACAAATCAGGACGCCTGCACCGCAAACTCTTCGCGCAAGCGCTTCGCTGCCGCAACCATCGCGGTCAGTGCGGGATCGACCTGCGACCAGATGCGCGTCTTCAGTCCGCAATCCGGATTGACCCATAGCCGCTTGACCGGTATCACCTTCAACGCGCGCCGCAACAGCCGCTCCATTTCGTCCGCGGTCGGCGTGCGGGGTGAATGAATGTCATACACGCCCGGCCCGATCTCGTTCGGATAGCTGAATTCGCCGAAGCCTTCCAGCAACTCCATATCGGAACGCGAAGTCTCTATGGTAATGACATCCGCATCCATGGCGGCAATCGCCGGCAGGATGTCGTTGAACTCGGCGTAACACATGTGCGTGTGAATCTGCGTCGCATCGCTCACCCCGCCAGCAGTGATCCGGAACGCGCGTACCGCCCAGTCCAGGTACACCGCCCAGTCTTCGCGGCACAGCGGCAAACCTTCGCGCAGCGCCGGTTCGTCGATCTGGATCACGCGAATACCCGCATTTTCCAGGTCGCGCACTTCATCGCGTAACGCCAGCGCGATCTGCAATGCCGTCGTCGCACGCGGCTGATCGTCGCGCACGAAAGACCATTGCAGCATGGTGATGGGGCCGCTGAGCATGCCCTTCATCGGCTTGTCGGTGAGGCTTTGTGCATAGCGTGTCCAGCCAACCGTCATGGCTTCCGGCCGCAGCACATCACCGTAGAGGATGGGTGGCTTCACACAGCGTGAGCCATAACTCTGCACCCAGCCGTTCTCGCTGAAGGCGTAGCCCCACAACTGCTCGCCGAAATACTCGACCATGTCGTTGCGCTCTGCTTCGCCATGCACCAGCACATCCAGACCGTATTCGTTCTGCTTGTCGACGGCGAGGCGAATCTGCGCGCGCATGCCTTCAAGATATGCCAGGTTGCCAAGCTCGCCGCGCTTGTAAGCGGCGCGCAGCGCACGGATATCCGGCGTCTGCGGAAAGGAGCCGATGGTCGTCGTCGGCAGCAACGGCAGATTCAGGGCTTCACGCTGTGCAAGCTGTCTTTGCGAGAATGGAGAAATGCGTTCCGCATCGCCTGCCGTGACCTTGTCGAGCCGCTTCTGCACTTGCGCATTGGTGACGCGGGTCGACTGGCGGCGCGAGCTCAACGCCGCACGCGATGCGGTCAAGGCGGCCTCGACCACATGACTGCGTTCGCCGAGCGCACGCGACAGCAAGACGATTTCATCGAGCTTCTGTCGTGCGAACGCCAGCCAGCTCTTCAACTCCGCATCGAGCTTTTCTTCATGCGCGAGATCGACCGGCACATGCAACAGGGAGCAACTGGCCGACAGCCACAGTCGCTCGCCGAGTTGCGCGTAGGCCTGCTGCACCGTAACCAGCGTGCGGTCCAGGTCGCTGCGCCAGATGTTGCGGCCATCGATCAGGCCTAACGAGAGCACACGATCCGAAGGGTAGCCGTTGATGAAAGCAGCGAGCTGTTCGGGCGCTCGCACAAGGTCGAGGTGCAGACCGGCGACCGGCAGACTGCGCAGCAATTCAGCATGCTGCGCAACACTACCGAAATAGGTCGTCAGCAGAAGCGGCGGCGCCTGCACGGCAAGCTGCGAATAGCTCGGCAGGAAGGCTGCAAGCCACACAGCAGGCAGATCCAGTGCGAGAATCGGCTCATCGATCTGCACCCAGGTCACGCCAGTTTCGTGCAGCTCGGCGAGCAATATCCCATAAGCATTGAGCAGATCGGGCAGCAGCCTCAGCCGGTCCGCCAGGCCACGTTTTTCCTTGCCGAGATAAAGCAGGCTCAGCGGCCCGATCAGTGCCACCTTGGTGGAGTACCCGGCAGCGCGCGCTTCGGCAAGCTCTTCGAGCAACCAGCGTGCTCCGCCGCCGAAGCGCGTGTCCGGCGTGTATTCGGGCACGAGGTAGTGGTAGTTGGTGTCGAACCACTTGGTCATCTCCATGGCGAAATGATCGGCGTTGCCACGTGCGCAAGTGAACAGCTGTCCGAGGTCGAGCGTTTGCGCATCGAAACCGAAGCGTGTCGGCAACGCGTTGAACAGCGCCAGCGTCTGCAATACCTGGTCGTACCAGGCGAAGTCACCCACGGTGACGAAGTCCAGCCCCGCGGCCTGCTGCGTCTGCCAATGGCGCGCCCGCAATGCGCGGCCGGTTGCCTTCAATGCCGATTCATCGCTCTGACCCGACCAGAACGACTCCAGTGCCTGCTTGAGCTCGCGCTTCGCGCCGATGCGCGGGTAGCCGAGGATGTGAGTGCTTGCGTGAGCACGGGTCATGACCTGTCCTTGTTTCTTTATTGGACGGGAGATGGTCGCCTTGCAATGAATATTATCCAAACGCTATATTTTGTGGATTAACATGAAATACATTCATGAGATCGCACGCTCACACGCCGTCATTCCCGCGAAAGCGGGAATCCACTGCACAGCACGAGGCAAGTTGGTAACTTGAAAGTGGATTCCCGCTTTCGCGGGAATGACGGTGTTCTGGCGTTCGACCAATCCGCATCAAAAAGGTATGCCCATGCAATCCCTTCTCGAACTGCGCCATCTCAAGACCGTGCAAGCCCTGCGCAACGCCGGCAGCCTGGTGCGCGCCGCGCAATTGCTCAATCTCACGCAGTCTGCCCTGTCGCATCAGCTCAAGGCGCTGGAGGAGCAGTACGGTGCCCCGCTGTTCGAGCGCAAGTCGCTGCCGTTGCGTTTCACTGCGCCGGGCGAGCGCCTGTTGGCGCTCGCCGGAACAGTCCTGCCGGCCGTCGACGAAGCCGAGCGCGACATCAGCCGGCAGGTACAAGGCGTCGCCGGCAGCTTGCGCATCGCAGTCGAATGTCATACCTGCTTCGACTGGCTGATGCCGGCGATGGACATCTTTCGCCACCGCTGGCCGGAGGTCGAGCTGGACATCGTTTCCGGTTTCCACGCCGACCCGGTCGGGCTGATCCACCAGAACCGTGCCGACCTCGCCATCGTTTCGGAACATGACGAGAGCGACGCGGGGCAAGGCATCGACTTCCACCCGCTGTTCCAGTACGAGATCGTCGCCATCGTTGCCAACGACAGCGCGCTGGCGAGCCGCAACTGGATCGGCGCGCAGGACTTCGTCGGCCAGACGCTGATCACCTATCCGGTGCCCGACGAGATGCTCGACATCCTGCGTCAGGTACTCACACCTGCCGGCATCAAGCTCGCCCGGCGCAGCACCGAGCTCACCGTCGCCATGTTGCAACTCGTCGCCAGTGGTCGGGGCATCGCGGCGCTGCCGCTCTGGGCCGTGCAGAACTACCTGGAGCGGCGTTATGTGAGCGCGGTGAAAATCGGCGAGCACGGCCTTTTCGGCAAGCTCTACGCGAGCTGCGTCGCGGAAACTTCACAGCGCCCTTACCTGACCGATTTCGTCAGCATGACACGCGAGAGCTGCTTCCTCACGCTGCCCGGCATCACACTGCTGTAACGGTGCAGCAATGACGCAAGGAACCCGGGAGTCCGCATGAAAATCTCCATCGCCGAAATCATCAGTCTGCTCCACACGGCCGATCACGCCACGCTGGCGACGCAATCCCTGCAACTGCGCGGCTACCCGTATGCCACTGTCGTGCCCTGCGTCGTCGACGAAATGCATCGCCCGATCTTTCTGGTCAGCCAGCTCGCCGAGCACACGAAGAACCTGCTTGCCGATGCGCGCACCAGCCTGTCGGTCATGCGGGCAGAGGGCAATGCACAGACCACGGCGCGCCTGACCCTGCTCGGCGACACCGAACGCCTCGAACCTTCGCCCGAAATGATCGCCCGCTACCTGCGCTATCACCCCGACGCCGAGCAATACCTCGCGCTCGATTTCACTTTCTTCCGCATGCAGCCACAACGAGTGCGTTTCATCGGCGGCATCGGCAGGATGGGATGGCTGGAGAGTGAATACTGGTGCGGCTCTCCGGGCATACCACTGGCGGAGGAGGCCTTCCTTCTGCAAGATCTGGCGAAGAATCTGCACGGCGAGATTCGCCTGCTCGGCGTGGATTGCCATGGCGTCGATTACACGGTGAACGGTCACCGCGCACGCAGCGATTTCAACACACCGGCATCCTCGGCCGAGGAGATCGGGACGCTTGCAGCAGAGCTCCTCACGGGCTTGGCTCAATAAGCACCGTTATTCCCGCCTTCGCGGGAATGACGGGCCGCGGTTGCTATTGCCGTACAGAGCCTGGAAAGCGGCAAGAACTGCCCTCCTGAAGACGGGAATCCCTCGTCAAGACAACACCTTGAGCAATGGTATGCATCTTGCAAATCCCTCGCACGCGCCTGCAAGGAGATTCCAGATGAAAATCGACACCCGCTTCGACACATGGCTGCTGACTGCACCAGGCAACAGTAACAACGATGCGCAAACCGGCTTCCAGGCAACGCTCGACGCAGCCCTTCGCGGCCTGTCCAGTGGCGGCACCGGTACCGCACCGGCAACAGACGGAACAGCATCCGTCAGCAAACCCGCCAAGCCAGCCACTGATTACGAGACAGCCGTGAAAGACCTTCACGAATACCTCAGCAAAACACCCGAGCAACGCATGCGCGACGCCATTCTCAAGGAAATGGGTCTGACCGAGGATGACATCAAGAAGATGTCTCCCTCCGAGCAGAGCGCGGTGGAAGCGGCGATCAAGGAAAAGGTCAAGGAGAAGCTGCTGGAGCAGGCACAGAGCAACGTCGACATGGCGGTCGGCGCGCCCTGATGCGCGTCGGCATCAACATGCACGGATACTTGCGCTCGCCGTGATCGGCGACCAGATAGCCACCGCCACCGATTCGCGCCCCGTGTGGCGGCTCGCAGAATAACTCTGGCGCCACACACTCGACGTGGCCACCGCACAATCAAAAAAAACCCGCAGCCCTCGAACTCGAAGGGCTGCGGGGGAAGCAGGCAAAGATCGCCGGCGTTACTGCGGAGACACAGAGACGTTTGGTAATGGCTACTTCGGAATACGCACTTGCAGTGTCGTAACCGGGGCGCACAAAGAGAAAACTTGCTCCCGCATTCAGATCTTTGCAGATCACGGAGCTCGCTGTGGTCGAATAATTTCCTCGCCACGAATGTTGCAGAATACAACAAAGTTCGGAATGTTCATGAATATTTCTATAATTCATGCGTACATTCGTAAATTATGCGCGGGATGCTACGGGACAGATGCGGACGCGAATCGGCAGAACGCCCGCTGCGCGCCAATCAATGGGGCAAATGGTGATCATTCAGATCGACGAAGCGTCGCTTCTACCTTGCTCGATCAGGCTTGAAGAACGGAAAGGGAAACGCCTGCCGGCAACCAGGCAGGCGTGGAAGCAGCCCTCAGTCGCGCCAGGAAACCTGCAGTGCTGTAGTGCGCTTCCTGGGCGGGGAGGAAGATTCTGCGTCGGGGCGAGCCGGGGGCGGCACACCATTTTTTCTATAGGAAAACCCGTGCCCGACTCACGGCTCCTTTACTTCTGGGGCATTTAATGACCTGACGCTGTCACGTACGGTCAAGCGAGGGCCGATTTCGAGGCGCAAGCTCGGGCCGGTCGGATCATTCTGAATGCGTTCCATCAGGCGCTGCGCACTGAGGCGTCCCAGCGCCTCCCTGTCGACACCGACGGCGGTAATCGCCGGGCGACAAACCTGCGCCAGGGGCAGGTCGTCGAAACTGACCACCGAATAATCTTCCGGCACGCGGAATCCGGCACGTTTGATCCCTTGAATGACCCCGAACGCCGTGTAATCCGTTACGCAGAAAAAGGCCGTCGCCTTCATCTTGCCGCTCGTGATCCGCTCATATATGGCCTCGGCCGCATTTTCCGTAGAAAACATCGGCGAATAAGCGACGTCTATGACGTTGCGCTCAAAAGAGAAGTCGATGCCGGCATCCTCAATGGCTTCGCGAAAGCCCTCGAGCCGGCGATGTATGAACCGGCGATAAAGATGCGTGACATGGACGATCTCCCGATGGCCCTGTTCGATGAGATAGCGTGTCGCGAGACGGCTTCCATCACGAAAACTGGGCGAAACACTGTCAAACACACATTCAGGATCGTTGCCATTGACGATCACTGTCGGCAGCCCGGACTCGCGCGCGGCGTCCAGGAACTCCGCAGAGTCGATGCCCACGAAAATGATGCCATCCGACTGACCCTCGGCAAGCTGCGCGCGATAGACCTGCTGGTCATTCGGTTCGTCGCGGCTCAAAAGCACCGCGTCGATTTGCAAACCCTGCTTTTCGCATTCCGCGCGAATGCTGTGCAAAGTCTCGGCATGAAAGTAATTGCTGTCCTGCACAAAAAATTGATAGAACGTCACAAGCTTTACGCGCCGAACCTGCAAGCTCCCACGCAGACGCGTTTCGGTAACCGGAAAGCCGATCTCCTGAATCGCTTTCAGCACGCGATCCCGCGCCTGCTGGCTAATGCCTGGACTGCCGCTGATTACCTTGGAAACTGTACTGGGCGAGACACCGGCTAGCTTTGCTACGTCAGATTGACGCATCCGATGCTCCCCACCAGCCATGTTTTTGTAGTCTAGGTTCATGCGTTACTTAGCCAACTCGATAAAAGATGAGGATCTTCAAGCCCCCGAAGGAGCTCGACGACCATTGTAAGCAATGCGCTGGGCTACGTGTTTCCAGTCACGTTTCCAGTCACGAATTCGAAACACTATGCGCTCGTCGAACAAATTGTTCGCAACTCTTGCGAAGGAACGGAATTTTTAGAATATTCTACGCAACAAAGAAATTCCGTCTTCTGTGCAAGAAGTTCGGCTACAGACAACAAATCTGATCAGGCGCGCTTTCGGCAGCCGTGGCGTAAGGGGACAAACCAGTGGCCGCAGAAGTCAGTATCCGCAATGTGTACAAACGCTATGAGGCGCACACCGTCGTTCACGGCGTCAATCTTGATATAAAGCCCGGCGAGTTCGTGGTTCTCGTCGGCCCTTCTGGTTGCGGCAAGTCAACCATGTTGCGAATGATAGCCGGCCTGGAAGAAATCTCCGACGGCGATGTCTACATCGATAGTGTCCGCGTCAATAACCTGGCGCCCAAGGACCGCAATGTCGCCATGGTCTTCCAGAACTACGCGCTCTATCCTCACCTCAACGTCGCCGACAACATCTCCTTTGGCCTTCGGCTCAATGGCGCTAAAAAAAACGTCGTCAAGGAGGCCGTGCGTACCGCGTCGGAAATACTCAGCCTGCAAGATCTCTTGCATCGCAAGCCCGCCGATCTGTCTGGAGGCCAGCGTCAACGTGTTGCCATGGGGCGTGCGATCGTGCGTCAACCCAAGGTTTTCCTGTTCGACGAGCCCTTATCCAATCTGGATGCAAAACTCCGCACGCAAATGCGCGCGGAAATCAAGCGCCTGCACGTGCGATTGGGCACCACCGTGGCGTATGTGACGCATGATCAAATCGAAGCGATGACCTTGGCCGACCGTATCGTCGTCATGCGCGACGGCCGCATCGAGCAGATCGGTGCGCCCATGGCGCTATTTCATCGCCCGGCCAACACGTTCGTTGCCGCCTTCATTGGCTCGCCACAGATGAATCTACTGCCCGCCACACTGAGCATTCGTGATGGCGCGGTGTTTGCGATCCTCGACGAGCGCAATAGTCTGCGTCTCGACGAAACCCGCTTGCCAGCGCTCACCGAAGGACAAAAAGTCATTGTCGGCATCCGTCCCGAGCATCTGGCCATTCACGGTGGCGACGCAAGCTCGCAAGCAGGCAAAGCCCGATTGACGGGTGAAATCGACATCGTCGAACCCTTGGGCGCACAATCTATTTTGCATACACGACTGGGCGAAGCCGCAGTGACCGTCATGGTGGACGGTTTGGTACGGTTCGATATCGGTCAGCCGATTTCGTTGACCATTGACGCCGGGCACGTTCATCTTTTCGATGCGGAAACTCAATTGACGATTCCGTTGAGAGACGCATCGTGAACACAAATCCCTCTCCAGCGCTGCACGACGCAGCAAGTCGCGCCTCCCGTCCTGGCAGGGTCTCGCGGGCATGGCTCAATTTCCGGCAGGACATGCGGCGCGACCACATGCTTTATCTGATGCTGCTGCCGGTCATTGTATGGTTCCTGATTTTCAGCTATCTCCCCTTGGGCGGTCTGCAGATTGCATTCAAGCAGTTCAGCCTGTTCAAAGGCATCGCCGGTAGCGACTGGATCGGCGCGAAACACTTCCTCACCCTGTTTCAGAGCGACCAGTTTCTGCGTGCGATCAAAAACACGCTGGTAATCAGTTTTTATTCCATTGTATTTGCGTTCCCTATCCCCATCCTGTTGGCCGTGATGGTGAACGAAATCCAATCGCAGGGCTATCGCAAGGCCGTGCAGACTATCGTTTATTTGCCGCACTTCATCTCTGTCGTCATTGTTGCCGGTCTGGTGGTGAGCTTCCTGTCGCCCGCAACGGGAGTGGTCAATAACATCCTGTCGCACATGGGCATGCCACGCATCTATTTCCTCACCCAGCCCGACTGGTTTCGCTCGATCTATATCAGTTCCAATATCTGGAAAGAGGCTGGCTTCAACTCCATCGTCTTTCTGGCGTCGATCATGAGCATCAACCCCGCCCTGTACGAATCGGCGCAGGTCGACGGCGCGACGCGTTGGCAGATGATTACGCGTATCACCTTGCCGAGCATTGTCCCGACCATCGCAGTGCTGCTTGTCATCCGCCTGGGCAGTGTCCTGGAGGTCGGCTTCGAATACATCATCCTGCTCTACCAGCCCACGACCTATGACACGGCCGACGTCATCAGCACTTATATCTATCGGCTCGGCATGCAAGGCGCGCGTTATGACGTTGCGACGGCAGCCGGCGTGTTCAACGCTGGCGTTGCCTTGATTCTCGTCCTGGCCGCGAACCGGCTAAGCCGTAAATTCGCGCGTACCGGCGTTTTCTGAACGCCGTGTCCGGCACCTGACCGCCGCATTACAGAAAGATCGAAATGCTTGCCACCCCCATATATTCACGCAATGACCGCTGGTTCGGCAGAGCCAATGCTGCGCTGCTCCTGCTGTTCGTCCTCACCACGCTTTACCCGATCATCTATGTGATATCGGTATCGATCAGTACCGGCACGTCCGTCACGACCGGCCGGGTGTTTCTGTTCCCGGTCGATATCGACTTTTCGGCCTACAAGCGGGTCTTCCAGGATCATCTGTTCTGGACCTCTTACGCCAATACTTTCTTCTATACGATCTTCGGTACGCTGACGAGCCTGATATTCATTATTCCGGGCGCATACGCACTGTCCAAGAAACGCTTACGCGGAAGACGTGTAATCGGCTTCTTCATTGCCTTCACCATGTGGTTCCAGGCGGGCATGATTCCTTTCTATCTGAACATGCGCGATCTGGGCTTGCTGGATTCGCGCCTGGGCATCCTTATCGGTTTCGCCTGCAACGCCTTCAACCTCATCCTGATGCGCAACTACTTCGAGTCGATTTCTCCTTCGTTCGAAGAAGCCGCGCGCATGGACGGCGCCAACGATCTTCAAATCCTGTGGAAGGTGTTTATCCCCCTCTCCAAACCCGCACTCGCGACGGTGGCGCTCCTGTGTGCCATCTCGCGCTGGAATGGCTATTTCTGGTCGATGATCCTGCTGCGCACGGAAGACAAGATTCCACTGCAGGTTTATCTGAAGAAAACCATCATCG
>JAQGMG010000034.1 GCA_028292485.1 Rhodocyclales bacterium
AAGATGGCCGCTATCGGAGCGGCCATGCGCAAGCTCGCTCATCTTTGCTTTGGCGTCGTGCATTCCGGCAAGCCCTATAGCCCCACTTTCGCTATAAAAAAATCTTGAGCTTGGAGACGGTATCTACATCGTCATACGCGCCAGGTAAACGGATTGAACGTCGTCCCGCGATCGTAGTAATCCTCGTTCTCCTTCTTCTTGAGGAAAGCCACGACGCGATACGTCACCGGCGTCATGATGATTTCCCAGCTTGTCTTGAGGATGTACTGGGCGATTGCCACTTTGACGACTTGCCCGAGCGGCCAGATGGCGTAGAAGGCGATGAAGTAGAAGAGGCCGGAGTCGACGGCTTCGCCGATGAGGGTGGAACCGATGGTGCGCGTCCATAGCCACTTGCCTTGCGTGGCGATCTTCATCTTGGCAAGCACATAGCTGTTGGCAAAGCTGCCGCACCAGAAGGCGATCATGGAACCTGCCACGATGCGCCAGGTGTTGCCGAATACCGCTTCAAGATGCTGCTGATAGCTCTGGTTGAAATCGCCCGGTGCGGCAGGCAGGGCGAGCACCACGTATGACATGAAGGCCGCAAAGGCGAGGCCGGCGAAGGCCGCCCACACGACACGGCGATCACGACCATAGCCATACACCTCGGTAAGGATGTCACCGAAGATGTACGAAATCGGGAAGAACAGCACGCCGCCGCTGAAGATGAAGGTGCCGACGATGGGCAGGTCGAGCTGCGCGGTTTTCGCGGCGCCGATAAGGTTGGAGCACAACAGCACGCAGACGAATGCGGCCATCACGAAATCGTAGTAACGGTAAGTCCGCGTTGTTTGAGTTGTCATGCCGTTCCCCTTGTTGATGTCTCTGGACGCCCGACGCCCGGCCGATCCGGGACATTGTAGCGCTGTGTCTTCGCTGAGCTGCATGGTCCATGCATGTTCGCCAGCGCACAGAATCATTGGCTCGTTTGGCTTAGTCTGACCCTGTCATATAACCAGAAGAGAGAACGACATGAACATAGCCCTGAGCATTGGCCCGCTGGTCGCATTGATAGCAGGCATTCTGATTCTGGCAGTGCCGCGACTTCTCAATTACATCGTGGCGATATATCTGATCATCATCGGGCTACTAGGACTTTTTGGCGGCCATCTGCACTAGAACACGCAACAAGCGGGCTGCGCGCACGTCTGGCGTTGTTGGCCCGCTCGCCGTACATACGTACTGCTCTGCGCGGGCCGCCTAGCCAGCCGTGCGCTCGCTCCACTTGTTCCGCGCTCCAAGGCGTGCTGAGAATCAAGACGATCGCGTCACGCTCAGGGAGTAGGTTGGGGTGAGCGCTAGCGATGCCCAACATGCACGCTACGCCGTTTGCCTCGTCATGCTCAAAGCTACCGCCTCAGCCACTTCTATGCCGTCAACTGCCGCAGACAAAATACCGCCCGCATAGCTCGCGCCTTCGCCTGCCGGGAACAGACCTCTCGTGTTCAGACTTTGATAATCATCGCCGCGTTTGATGCGGATCGGTGATGAGGTGCGTGTCTCCACGCCGGTCAGGACGGCGTCATGCATCGAGAAGCCCTTGATCTGCTTGTCGAGCGCGGGTAGTGCTTCGCGGATCGCGGCGATGGCGTAGTCGGGCAGGGCGGTGCTGAGGTCGGCGGGCTGTACGCCGGGTTTGTAGGACGGGATCACCGAACCGAATTGCGTCGACGCCCGGTCAGCGAGGAAGTCGCCGACGAGTTGCCCCGGCGCGTTGTAGTTGCGGCCGCCGAGTTCGAAGGCGCGGCTTTCCCAGTGACGCTGGAAGACCACGCCTGCCAGTGGCCTGTCCGGGACATCTGCGGGATAGTCCGCAGGCGTGATGCCGACGACGATGCCCGCGTTGGCGTTGCGCTCGTTACGCGAATACTGGCTCATGCCATTGGTGACCACGCGACCTTCTTCCGAAGTGGCGGCCACCACCGTGCCGCCGGGACACATGCAGAAGCTGTAGACCGAGCGTCCATTGCTGGCGTGATGCACCAGCTTGTAGTCGGCGGCGCCAAGCAGCGGGTGGCCCGCATTCTTGCCGAAGCGGCATGTGTCGATGATGGATTGCGGGTGTTCGATGCGAAAGCCGATGGAGAAAGGTTTGGGCTCGATATACACACCGCGCTCGTAGAGCATCTGGAAAGTGTCGCGTGCGCTGTGGCCGATGGCCAGCACGACGTGTTTGCCAGCAATGAACTCTTTCTCCGTGCCCTCGCTCGTCACCATGACGCCGCGCACCTGGCCGCTCTTGTCACCTCGTTCAATGACGATATCCTCGACCTTGGTCTTGAAACGGATTTCGCCGCCTAGTGCCTCGATCTCGGCGCGAATCTTCTCGACCATGCCGACCAGGCGGAAGGTGCCGATGTGTGGCTTGTTGACATAGAGGATCTCCTCCGGCGCGCCAGCCTTGACGAATTCGAGCAGGACCTTGCGGCCCAGATAGCGCGGGTCCTTGATCTGGCTGTAGAGCTTGCCGTCGGAGAAGGTGCCGGCGCCGCCTTCGCCGAATTGCACATTGGACTCCGGATCGAGCTTGCTCTTGCGCCACAGACCCCAGGTGTCCTGCGTGCGCTCTCGCACCTCCTTGCCGCGTTCCAGCACGATCGGTTTGAAACCCATCTGCGCCAGGGTCAACGCGGCCAGAATGCCGCATGGGCCCATGCCGATGATGATCGGGCGTTCCGGTAGCGTGGCAGGCGCCTGGGCAACGAAGCGGTATGCCATGTCGGGCGTCGGCATCACGTGGGAGACGCCCTTGAGCCGCTTGAGCAGCGCGGCCTCGTTGTGCACCGTGACATCCACGGAGTAGATGAGAGCGATTGCCGACTTTTTGCGGGCGTCGTGGCTGCGCTTGAAAATGCTGAAGCTGAGCAGCTCTGCAGGCGCTATGCCGAGCCGCTGCAGGATGGCGGCATGCAAATCCTCGTGGGGATGGTCCAGCGGGAGTTTGACTTCGGTCAGTCGCAGCATGGGGCGGGGCAGAGGCAGGAAAACAGGGCGCAACGGCTTGTCGCGGCCCGGATTATACGTGGGAAGGTACGTAGGACAGTACGTGGGAAAGCGTCGCAACAGGCCGTGCGTAGTCTTCGGGGCGAACTGGCCGCGCTGGGGCTGGCGACAGGTTGCATCAAGTTTCTTGCACAAGCTCAAGTCTCTGCAACGGGGGCCGATAACCCTGCAGTGGAATAAGCGGATTTCTTCGCGATGCAGACTCAATTACAGCACCTGGCGCCAAGCCAGTTGCATCTCGATACGGCGCTCCCCTGGAATCTTTATGACTCGGGTGGCAATCTGCTTTTGAGCAGGGGCTTCGTGCTTGTGCGGAATGCCCAGATCGACTCGTTGATAGAGCGAGGCGTGTTCGTGCGGCCTGACGATCTGAAGCTCTATCACTATCCAGGTGTCACCCCGGCCACTGCACCGCCAATTCCCCCGCCGGTGGCGCCGCGGCAGATCGACCCGTTTCACATGCGTGAAGCCATGGCAGGCAGACTTGTACTGTTGCTGCGCGACGCTGCACAGGATGGCGCGAAGGAAACCGACTTCACCGCCAAGATTCACGAAATCGCAAACATGATCCATCTGCTTTGCGACAACAACGTGGATGCGACATTGGCGGCAATTTTCTTGCTCGACCACACCAAATACCCGATTTCACACAGCATCGATACCGCTGTACTTGCCGATCTGCTGGCCCGCAAACTGGATTGGAGCGAAGCGCAGCGGCGTAGCGTGGTATGCGCTGCGCTGACGATGAATATCGGCATGATCGACGCGCAGACCATTCTCGCCCTGCAACGACAACCGCTGACCGACGTGCAGAAAGCCGTCATCAATGCGCATACAGGCGTCGGCATCAAGATGCTGCGTGGTGTTGGCGTTACGGATGAATTGTGGTTGCGCATCGTGGAGGATCACCACGAGGTGCCGGACGGTTCAGGCTATCCCGGCGGCAAGAAGGAAATCGCCCAGGAAACAATGCTGGTGCGCACTCTCGATATCTTCACCGCACTGGTCACGCCTCGCGCCACACGTAAAGCTGCGGACCCGGCCCAGGCCCTGCGCGCTTTGTTCCTGCAGGAAAGCAAGCACAACAACAACCTCGTTGGCCTGTTGATCAAGGAGATCGGGCTCTATCCGCCGGGCTCTTTCGCCAAACTCAAGAATGGCGATATCGCGGTCGTCTCCAAACGCGCCACAGCCACCACGCCGATTCTGGTGCACAGTTTCATCAACGGGAAAGGGCTGCCAATGCTCGACCCGATGTGGCGCGACGCCGCGCGCCCCGAATTCGCCATTGCGGCAGGGCTGGCACGCGATGCAGTGGCCACCAAGGCAGACCTGGTGAAAATCTGGAACGCTCATACTCGGGCATAAAAGTGCAATAGCTTTCACCGCAGAGACGCAGAGAACGCGGAGGCCACAGAGAAACAGCCTTGCCTGCTGCGCACGCCCTCGACCTGATCGGGGGGCCGATGTTCAAGCGCATCAATGCGCCATCCCCCTACAATGCAGCGGTGCAGTTCGCTGCGCTCACTGACACCCTACAATCACAGCGTTCGCGCTCGCGGCGCTTCACTTATACAAGCCCCACATGCGTATCTGGGTAGATGCCGACGCCACGCCGGTCGCGATCAAGGAAATCATCTTCCGTGCCGCCGAACGCAAGCAGGTAGCGACCACGCTGGTGGCAAACCAGATGTTGCGCGTCCCCGTGTCACCGTTCATTCGCGCGGTGCAGGTGCTAGCGGGCTTCGATGTGGCTGATGGCTACATTGTCGAGCAAGTGCTACCCGGCGATCTGGTGGTGACTGCCGACATTCCGCTGGCAGCAGCGGCGATAGACAAAGGTGCTCTCGCCCTCAATCCACGCGGAGAGCTTTACTCCGCTGCGAATATCCGCGAGAGCCTGTCGATGCGCGATTTCATGGAGGGCCTGCGCAGCAGCGGCGTGCAGACCGGGCCTGCCGCTTTTGGGCAAGCCGACAAACAGGCTTTTGCCAGGCAGCTCGATCGTCTGCTGGTACGACTGTGATGCCGGGTCAGTCTGCCTTGCTCATTCCTGCTCACGAAATCGAGATTTCCGCAATTCGTGCCCAGGGTGCGGGTGGGCAGAACATCAACAAGGTATCGAGCGCCATTCATTTGCGCTTCGATATTCGCGCGTCATCGCTGCCCGAGGCGGTCAAGGAGCGGCTATTGCAATTGCGCGATCAACGCATCACGGCGGAAGGTGTCGTCGTGCTCAAGGCGCAGCAACATCGCAGTCAGGAACTCAACCGTGCCGAGGCGGTGCAGCGTCTGCACGAGCTGGTTCAAAGTGTCGCCAGACCACCGCGCGTGCGCATGCCGACAAAGCCCACACGCAGCTCGCAGCGCAAACGCCTTGAAGGCAAAAGCCAGCGCGGGCTGGTGAAGGCGTTGCGCGGGAAGGTGTCGGATCAGTAGGGTCACAATTGACGCGGATCTACAGTGCTGACGGCGCGGTTTCCCATGCTGGGCAAAATCGCGAGAGCGAGATCCTTGGCATTGTCATTCCCGCGAAAGCGGGAATCCACTTCTGCGTGACAAACTTGCCTTGTGCCAACCAAGTGGATTCCCGCTTTCGCGGGAATGACGGATTTAGAGACACAGACCGAGTGCCTATGCCTCTTATTTCACCAGCGCCTTCGTCAACAACTCCGTCACCAGCCCGTTGATGCCGCCGTCATGCGCAGCGCTTTTCTCACGCAACTGCTCAACTAGCGTGCTCGGCAATTTGCACGCAAACGGAATCAGCCCCAGTTCCTGGTCGCGCTTGCGCTGTTCGCGTTTGTCGATGGCTTCTGTCTTGCCGGAGCGCATTGGTGCGGCATCGATCTGACCTTTGAGTTTCTTTGCCATCGCCTTTTGCAGGCCAAAGCTGTTCAGGGTGCTCATGCTCGGTGTTTCCTTGTCGTGTCGCCGGCCGTGTTCACAGTAGGCGGACGGTCGGTGAAGGCGCGCATTATCGCCCGACGGTCGCTCGTTCAGGTGTTTCGTTTCATAATTGAGGGCATCCAGCTGTTGCACAGAAACCCAGAGAACGCCAATGCCCAGTCCCGCAATGCTGATGCACCTCCTGCTCGATGCCGCGACGCGACGCGAACAGGCGCGGGTGCCCGAGCCGACCATGGCAATGACCGATGCGGCCAGTACCGAAGCCTTCATGATGGCTGGTCGCGAAGATGGCTTGCTTGCGCACACCTACCTGTATCACGCCATTCAAGCCAGCACCGTGATTGCGCCCGGCGCGCGCGTCATCGATCTGGGCTGCGGCCCGGCCAACCAGCTGGCCGTGATTGCACAGCTCAATCCGGACGCACATTTCATCGGTATCGACGCTTCCGACAGCATGCTGGCCCTGGCGCAGGAAACACTGCAGCGCTGCGGGGTCTGCAATGTGGAGTTGCACAAGGCCAGTATCGAGGCCCTGTCGGACATGAACGACGCGTCAGTAGACGTGGTTATCTCGACCATGACGCTGCATCACCTGACGGACACCGCAATGCTGGATGCAGCGATGCGCGAAGCGAAGCGCGTTCTCAAGCCGGGCGGTGGCATCTACATCGTCGATTTCGGCCGGCTCAAGCGCGAAAAGGGGCAGGCCTTCTTCGCCAACGACCGCAAGGCAACGCAGCCCGATATTTTCACGCAGGACTACTACAACTCCATGCGTGCGGCATTCAGTCTGGCAGATATGGTTAATGCTTCCGGCATTTTCGGTGCCGCTGTGGGCATCAAGCGGACCTTCCTGGTGCCGTTCCTCGTTGCAATCCGCAGCACGCACAACGAGCCACTGAAGGACACGAGCCGGCGCGTTGCGAAGACGCTTTACGCGGCGCTGTCGGCGCGCCAGCGTCGTGATTTTCGCGACCTGGTGCGCTTCTTCGCGCATGGCGGTTTTGCCTTGCCGTTCAAGCCCTGGTGAGCCTGTCGGCAGGTTCAGCTATTGATTGACGCAGAGCCGAGGTACCTTGTCGCCAGCCTTGCCACAAGGTGTTGCAGCGCCGGGCATGCGTTGTGGCACGCCTTCCTCATCCATGAAGGCGCCAACCGTATCCCATGAGATCAGACCGCGCTTGTCGAGGTTCAGGCGCAACAGCCAGCCGGTGCGCGTGGCGTCGGTCGTGAAACTGTCGAAGACGAAATTACCGAGGCTATAGACGATGAGTTTGCCCCGGTAATACTCGGCGCCTTGCGTGATGTGCGGGTGAGCGCCGACGACCAGATCGGCACCGGCGTCGATCATGGTGCGTGCGAGTTGCCGTTGTCGCGCGCTCGGTTGCGATTCACGCTCCCAGCCCCAGTGCATCATCGGGATGATGAGATCGGCGCCCGCGGCGCGTGCCGCACGGATGTCTGCTACCACCTGGCTGTCTTCGCTCCAGGCAACACCCGGCCAGTCGGGCCCGGCTTCGAAACTGCGCGGTTTGAACTCGTCATAGCCGAGCACGGCGATCTTCACACCGTTGCGCACGATCCACAGCGGCGAGTGCGCTTCGGTGAGATTCCTGCCGCCACCAAAATATGCCAAACCGTTGGCCTTGAGATGTTCCAGCGTTTCGACAAAAGCGGCCTTACCGTAATCGCCCGCATGGTTATTGGCAACCGATAGCGCCTGGTAGCGGCCTTTGAGGTAATCCACGCTGCGCGGCTCGGCGCGAAAGGTGAATATCTTGCTCGCCATGGCGGTGCCAGTCGTCGCGACCGGACATTCCAGGTTGCCAATGGCATAGTCGGACTGTGCCAGCAACTGCGCGAAGTTGATCAGCGGATCGCGGCCGCTGGCAATGACTTTACCGGGGCCGTCGTCGAGCATGACGTCGCCGGTGAAAACGAGCTGCAAGGATTCGGCCGCTGCCGCGCCAGGCGGCGTGTGCAGGGCAAGCAGCAGCATGCTGCCGAACAGTTTGAGAAACCCGCGGCGCTTCATGGCGTCCCTTTCTTTGATCCGTTGCCTGACGTACTTCTGGAGGCGCGGCGCGAGGGGGCGGCGGGGCTGTCAGCGGTCAACGTGTCGAGCGCGCACCAGTATTGCAGCTCGCCATCGCGCATCGGTTCATAGACGCGTTGCAAGCCGCTGAAGCCAAAACGCCCCGTGGTGGTCAAGGGATACGGAAAACTGGCCTGGTGGATGATTACCGGGCCATCGCTGCTGTCGGCGTAGGTATAGACATTCACTGCGGCGCTCTTGGCCGGGTTGTTCTGCCACACGGCTCGTAACAGGAAATACGATCCTACCTGCACGGTTGGCACGGTATAGGGCGAAGCAACAGGGCTGAGCTGGAACACTTTGGTTTCTCCGCCATAGGTGTATTCGCATGTGACGCGCTCGGCGCGGGCCAGAACGGGGACGAGCAGCGTTGCAGCCAGAGTCAGCCGCAGGACGGTGCCGCGACAGCCGGAGTAAGACCTATTGCAAATCCGTGTTTTCGGCGTCATGTAAATAGCTGGTTGCGTAATCGGAATGCGCGCGAGCTTACGGCAAAAATCCGGTGCCGTGCCTGATGGCGGCAAGAGGCCCCTGTCTGAGCGACAATGCGCACCTGCTGTCGTGGAGAGTCGTGTGCTGAGCCTGTTCGAGAATATGTTGCATCCCTATCCCGAAGGGGAGGCGGTCGCGCCGCCACGGGGTTTTTTCGCGTTCGTGTGGGCCTGTACCGCCGGCCTGCGCCGTTTCGTGCTGGCAATGACCTTGTGCACGGCGGTCATCGGTGCCTTCGAGGCGCTGCTGTTCAGTATTCTGGGTCGCGTGGTCGACTGGCTGAGTCATGTCGACAAGGCCAATCTATGGACCGACCACCGCAGCACCCTCGTATTGCTGGCTTGCGTGCTGGCAGGCAGCCCGCTGCTGGTTGCGCTGCAAACCCTGCTCAAGCACCAGACGCTGGCAGCCAATTTCCCGATGCGGCTGCGCTGGAATTTCCACCGCTTGATGCTCAGCCAGAGCATGAGCTTCTACCAGGACGAATTCGCCGGGCGCGTCGCCACCAAGGTCATGCAGACTGCACTTGCCGTGCGCGAGACCGTGCTGATCGTCACTGACATCCTGGTGTTCGTGATCATCTATTTCATTACCATGGTTACCGTTGTTGGCGGCTTCGACCTGCTGCTCTTGCTGCCGTTTTTCGCCTGGCTGACCCTGTATGCAGCCTCGCTGAGCTACTTCGTGCCACGGCTCGGCAAGGTCTCGCAACAGCAGGCCGATGCGCGCTCGCTGATGACAGGGCGCATCACCGATGCCTACACCAATATCGCGACCGTCAAACTGTTCTCCCACGGACGACGCGAGGCCCGCTACGTGCGCTCGGCAATGCAGGAGTTCATGAAGACGGCGCACGGGCAAATGCGCCTCGTGACCGGCGTGCAGGTCGTCAATCACAGCCTCAGCATGCTGCTCATCGTATCGACTGCAGGTATGACATTGTGGTTATGGACGAAGGGCCAGGTCGGTGTCGGCGCGGTTGCGGCGGCAACCGCCATGGCGCTGCGTCTCAACGGTATTTCGCAATGGGTAATGTGGGAGATGACCGCGCTGTTCGAGCACATCGGCACCGTGCAGGACGGCATGAATACCTTATCGCGCATCCATACCATCACTGACCGCGCCGATGCCGGGCCGCTGCACGTAAGCCGCGGCGAAGTACGCTTCGAAGACGTGAGCTTTGCCTACGGTGGCAAGACCAAGGTCATCGACAGGCTCTCGCTGCAGATTCGCCCCGGCGAGAAGATCGGTCTGGTCGGTCGCTCGGGCGCAGGCAAATCCACCATCGTCAATCTGCTGCTGCGCTTCTACGACGTGGAGCAGGGGCGCGTGCTCATCGACGGGCAGGATGTCGCGCATGTCACGCAGGACAGCCTGCGCGCGCAAGTTGGCATGGTGACGCAGGACACTTCACTGCTGCACCGCTCGGTACGCGACAATATTCTGTACGGTCGGCCGGATGCAGACGATGAAGACATGATCGCCGCGGCAAAGCGCGCCGAGGCGCATGAGTTCATCCTCGGCCTGGCCGATATAAAGGGTCGCACCGCTTATGACGCCCACGTAGGCGAGCGCGGTGTCAAGCTCTCCGGCGGGCAGCGCCAGCGCATCGCCATTGCACGCGTGATGCTCAAGGACGCGCCCATCCTGCTGCTTGACGAAGCGACCAGCGCGCTCGATTCCGAAGTTGAAGCGGCGATCCAGAGCAGCCTGTATCGCCTCATGGAAGGCAAGACCGTGGTGGCCATCGCGCACCGCTTGTCGACCATCGCTGCGATGGATCGGCTTGTGGTGCTCGACAAGGGGCGCATCGTGGAAGAGGGCAGTCACCGTGAACTGCTCGCCCGGGGCGGTATTTATGCGCGCCTGTGGGCGCATCAGAGCGGAGGCTTCCTCGGGGAAGAGGTGGAAGACGGTGAGGATGGCCCGGAGCAGGAACGGATTTCTGCGGTTTAGAAGTCGTAACAAAATGGGCTGCGCACGCAGCTGGCGTTGCTGGCTCGCTCGCCGTGCCTAAGCACTGCTCTGCGCGAGCCGCTTGGCCAGCCACGTGCTTGCTCCATTTTTTACGACTTCTTGGTGCATCCTGATTTCCTGTTGGGCCGTATTGATCTTGAACAACACATGCTGTCATTCCCGCCAAATTTATGAACGGCGAAGCCGCGCGATGCTCCCCTCTACCGCTTGCGGGAGAGGGATCGGCGGGAATCCACTTCTACGCTAGAACTCCCTTTGTGCGAGCCAAGTGGATTCCCGCTTTCGCGGGAATGACGGTCCATTAAGCATTGACCCAGATTGAATCAACCGGAGCCTCCATGCCCACACGTCTTTCCCCGCGGCAATTCGCCATCGCCTATGCCGTCGTACTGGTGACCATGGCGGCACTCGATGCTGTCTGGCTGGGCTGGGTGGGACTGGACTTCTACAAACAGGAAATCGGTTCGCTGATGCTGGCTTCTCCAAAGTGGGTACCGGCGGCGCTGTTCTACCTGTTCTATCCGCTGGGCTTGGTCTTCCTTGCCCTGAATGTACCGTTGCGCTCGACGGCCGAAGCCGTATTGCGTTGCGCTGTCGTGGGGCTCGTCGCCTACGGCGTCTACGATCTTTCCAATCTTGCTACCTTGCGCGACTGGAGCGTGAAGGTATGCGTAGTGGATATGGTGTGGGGCACTTTTGCATCCGGTCTGGCCGGCTTGCTCGCCTTCAAGGCCAGTCGTAGGGCGGAGTGAAACTCCGCCGCAACACGCCTGATGAAAACGGCGGAGTTTCACTCCGCCCTACTTGAAGTTCTCAAGCCGTTAGCTGCAATCGCGCCAGATGCGCATACAAGCCGTCTTTCGCAACGAGCTCGGCATGCGTGCCGGTTTCGATGATGCGGCCATGTTCCAGAACGACGATGCGATCGGCGCGCTGGACCGTCGCGAGGCGATGCGCGATGACGAGCGTAGTGCGGCCCTGCATGAGGTGTTCCAGCGCGGCCTGTACGACACGTTCGCTTTCGGCATCCAGCGAAGAAGTCGCTTCGTCGAGCAGCAGGATCGGTCTGTCGGCGAGGATCGCGCGTGCAATCGCGATGCGCTGGCGTTGACCGCCTGACAGGCGCACGCCGCGCTCGCCGAGGTCGGAGTCGTAGCCTTGCGGCAAGGCGCGGATGAATTCGTCCGCGTAGGCGGCAACGCATGCTTCGCGTACGGCGTCCAGATCCGCATCCGGCCTGCCATAGCGCACATTCTCGAGCACGCTGGTGGCGAAGATGACGGGGTCTTGCGGCACCAGCGCAAGCCTGTTGCGCACGGCGTCGGGGTGCGCTTCGCGCAGCTCGATACCATCGATACAGACTTTGCCGCTTTCCGGATCGTAGAAGCGCAGCAGCAACTGGAATACAGTGGTCTTGCCCGCGCCGGATGGCCCGACCAGCGCAACCGTTTCACCGCGCCCAACCTGCAGATTCAGCGACGCCAGCGCCAGCGTGTCGGGGCGCGTGGGATAGCGAAAATCGACCATTTCAAAAGAGACTTCGCCACGCGGCGGCTCGGGCAGTGCAACGGGATGATTGGGTACGTGGATCACCGGAGCAGTCGCGAGTATTTCCACCAGACGCTCCGTCGCACCTGCAGCGCGTTGCAGCTCGCCCCATACTTCCGATAGCGCCCCAACCGATCCCGCTACGACGACGGCATAGAACACGAATGCCGACAGATCGCCTGCCGATAACTTCCCTGCGAGCACGTCGTGGCCGCCGATCCACAAAATGAAAGAGATCGCGCCGAATACCAGTACAAGCACCGCAACAATGAGGGCGGAGCGCACCTTGATACGGCGTACCGAGGTGGCAAAGCCGCGCTCGACACGCTCGGCGAACTGCGACCTGTCATCGGCCTCATGGCCGTAGGCCTGGACGATGCGGATTTCGTGAATGGTTTCGTCGATGTGTGCACCGAGATCGGCAACGCGGTCCTGGCTTTCACGCGCGAGTTTCTTGACACGCCGGCCGAAGAAAACGATGGGTACTACGACCAGCGGCACGCCGGCCAGAACCATCAGCGTGAGCTTCCAGCTGGTTGCCAGCAGCATCGCCAGACCGCCCAGAAGCAACAGCAGATTGCGCAAGGCAATCGATACCGATGAGCCGATGACGCTTTCGATCTGCGTCGTGTCGGCAGTGAGGCGCGAGATGACGTCGCCCGTGCGGCCGGATTCGAACCACGATGGCGGCAGGCTCAGCAAGTGATCGAAGACACGCCGCCGCAAATCTGCAGTGACGCGTTCGCCAAGCCACGACACGTTGTAGAAGCGCACCCAGGTTGCCGCTGCGAGCAAGGCTATTACGCCGAACATGGCAAGCAGCGCGCGGTCGAGCCAGGCTGGATCGCCCGCAGCAAAGCCGCGATCGATCACTGCGCGCAAGCCTTGGCCGACCCCGAGCATGGCGCCAGCGGCGACGATGAGCGCGATGCCGGCAAAGACCATGCGCCGACGATAGGGGCGCAACAAGGAACTCAGGACACTGCGTGAAGTGAGAGGGGACAAGGGCATTGGTGGCTGCGATGGAGAGAGACAGAACGCGCAGCATGCCAGCTCATCGCCTGCCGTGCGCGCCTATTTGAGCATCTGAAACGCAACCGGGCTCCACAGAGGGAGCCCGGTTGGATTAGGCCAGCGTCATTGTTGGCCCGCAGGATGGCTCTATTGAGCCATCGGTTCGCGTCGATCAGTTGCCGCGCTCGCCCACGAGGATTTCAACGCGACGATTCTTGGCACGGCCAGCTTCGGTAGTGTTGTCGGCCACCGGGTCGCGCTCACCGCGGCCATCGATTGCTACACGGTTACTTGGCACGCCTCGCGTACCGAGATATTCGCGCACGCTCTCTGCCCGGTTGACTGACAGTGGATTGTTGACCGCGTCGGAGCCGGTGCTATCCGTGTAGCCGACTACCCGTACCTGCGTTGCCGGATTGCTCTTGAGCGTGTCGGCGAACCTGTCCAGCACCGGCCGGAAGTTGCTGCGAATATCTGCACGGCCCACGTCGAAGGAGACGTCACTCGGGACATCAAGCTTCAACTGGTTGTCGGCCGTCTGGCTGACACTCACGCCGGTGCCCGCCGTTGCCTGCTCCATGGATTTTTTCTGCGCTTCCATGCGCGACGACCAGACATAGCCGCCAATGGCGCCGACTGCTGCGCCGATCGCTGCATCGCGGCCGACCTTGTCGCTACCGGTGGTCTTGCCGATGATGGCACCGCTCGCAGCGCCAACGCCGGCACCGATGCCCGTGCCTTTTTGTGTTGGGGTAAGTTCGGCACAACCGGAGAGTGCGATGACGCCCGACAGGGCGATGAAGATGGATTGTTTCACGATGGGTTTGATCATTTTTGCGTCCTCTTGAATTGGTCTTACGAAATCATTTGCGGTCAGTTGCAGGCACAGGGCGCATGCCCTGCAAACCTGCAAGCAAGATGGTCAGCTTGGCTTGAAATTGAAAATGACGGGCTCTGTGTTGCCGCCCTTGCCGGATTTGATGACCAGCGGAGCAGTACGGCGTTCGTCACCATAGGTAGCATCGACCGTGTAGTTGCCTTGTGGCAGCTTCAACAGGCAGATCGGTCCCTCGGCTTGCCAGGAAGTGCTGCGCTGTTTGTCGGCACTGGTCAATGTGAGCTTTACATCATTGAGATAACCGCGCTCCGGCCCGGCCGTGAAGACCAGACGTGCATCGGATGCATCCGCGGCAGTCTTCATCTGCTCGCGGCTTTCGTCGCCAACACCGCTACACAGGTGCGACAGACCCTTGTCCGTTACCCATTCCTCTGCCGTGGCCAAAGCGGGCGCGGCGAGGAGACTGACCAGAAGTAAATGTCTTATGCATGTCATGTTCTTTTCCCTTCGAGATGAATAAGGCATTGAGGACAGGCGCAATAGCCGTGCCCAGACGGTTTGCAAGAGCGTGTGTATGGGCAAACGTAATTGCGACAAGGTCTATGGCCGTCGTTTGTATGTCGACGTCGGGGACAGGCGACATACAAAGATTGCAAGCTGCAGTCGAAGGGGTGCGAAAAGTGAGGTACTACTGTCCGCAATAGACGTAGTAGGTTGCGGAAGTTGCGTGAAGCAGAAAGCTCTTGGCTCGTCATTCCCGCGAAAGCGGGAATCCACTTCTACGCGATGCTCGTTCGTGCCACAAAGTGGATTTCCGCTTATGCGGAAATGCCTGCCTACCCCACCACGCGGGAATGACGGATTCGGAGGTAGATCGCGTCATGACACCCGCCCAGGAATCGAGTGTCTCTTCTTTCTGTGAGTAACGGGATATGCCGTTGTGCTACGCCAGCAAAGTGCGGCCGATGATCGCAACGGCGACGGTAATGAATCCCAGCGCAAGGTTGAGCGCTACCAGCTTGCGGATCGTCGCCAGCCGTGTAGCAGCTTCCGGCCACGATTGGGCGGCGACGGCACGCCGCAGTTTCGGAAACACGCCGAAACGGATATGGCCGAAGATCGTCATCATGATCAGTCCAAGCCCGGCCATTGCTTGCACTGAAGATGGCAGGCGGCCGACACTTGCCATGATGTGCATCATCCATGCGCCTGTCGCCAGCAACAGGACGATAGCCACGATGACCAGCACAAAAAATCTGGCCAGGCTTGCTGCCATGAACGGCAGGCGCTGTGCGGGTTCCAGCGTCTGTACTGCAGCGGGGCGCACGGCAAAATGCATGATCGTCATGCCGCCGAGCCACACGATCACGGCGCTGAAATGCAGGAACAGCAAGATGGCGAAACTTGTCATGGCGTTGGCATTTCTGTGTTGGTTGTCGTGTTGCTGATGGCGCCGAGACGCCATAGCGAAGTCACTTCGGCCGCGCGCGCGAGATGCAGCGGATCGGTGTTATCGGCAGCCTTGGGGTGATGGGGTTTGGCATCGATGCGGCCGAGCACTTTCAGCCCCGCACCGTCGATCCATGCCATCAGTTCTTCACGCGAGCGCAGGCCGAGATGTTCGGCCAGATCTGACAGAATCAACCAGCCCTCGCCGCGTGGCGTCAGGTGCTCGCCTAGCCCGGCGAGGAAGCCGCGCAGCATGCGGCTTTCCGGGTCGTAAATGGCATGCTCCAGCGGCGAACTCGGCCGTGCTGGCACCCAGGGCGGATTGCAGACAACCAGCGGCGCACGGCCTTCGGGAAACAGATCGGCGTGTATGGCATTGGCCTGCTTGTTCACGCGCAGTCGCTTGAAGTTTTCATTGGCGCAAACCAGCGCGCGTGGCTCCATATCGGTCGCAATCACTTGCGCCACACCACGGCGCGCCAGCACGGCAGCCAGCACGCCGGTGCCGGTGCCAATATCGAAAGCCAGTTCTTTGGAAGGCAAAGGAGCGTTGGCTACGAGGTCGATGTACTCGGCACGCGTCGGTGCGAACACGCCATAGCGTGGATGGATGCGGTCGCCCAGCGCCGCGATTTCCACGCCTTTGCGATGCCATTCGTGCGCCCCGATCAGACCCAGCAGTTCGCGCAGCGAAGCCACGAAGGGCACCTCGACCGGGCCGTAGGCTTCGAGACAGGCTTGGCGTACATCCGGCGCGCGGCGCAGCGGCACGGTGAAATCTGCGTCAAAGGGCAATAGCAGCATGCCCAGCGTACGCGCGCGCTGCGACTGCGCCAGGCGATGTTTGTTGAAGGCCTCGGTAAGTGAAATTGTCTCGCCGGCCTTTGCGGACTTGCTCGCAGGCTTGCGATCAATGCGTCGCGCAATGGCCTGCAGCAGCTGGCGTGCATTCTGGAAATCGCCGCGCCACAGGATCGCAGTGCCCTCGCAGGCAAGGCGATAGGCAGCGTCAGCGCTGATCGTGTCGTCGGCTACGACAATACGTTTCGGTGGCGGCGTACCGGCTTCGGAGCGCCAGTCGGCCTGGCGTGTGGTTTCTGTTTCAGTCCAGCTGATCACCGGGTGTTGCTCGTTCATTTGAATCACGCTTTCCTGGAATTTGCCCCGATGTTAATTCAGCTCTGCCCAAATGCCCGATAAACCTGCGAGTCCAATCTTCGAAAGTGCTCGGCGATAAGCCCGGCAAAGCAGCAGTAAATCCGCAGATTCAGCGCGTCGCCGCAGCCTAAGATGACACCATCGCCGCCAGAGGGCGGGTAGCCATTCACTGTGAGGTCAGCATGTTCGAAATCGGAGGCCGCCCGGTCGGCCTGCAAGCCGCGCCCTTCTTCATCGCGGAGATGAGTGGCAACCACAATGGTTCGCTGGATCGTGCGCTGGAAATTGTCGACGCCATCGCCGATGCGGGTGCGCATGCTTTGAAGCTGCAGACCTATACCGCCGACACGATGACGCTCAACATCCCGCACGGCGAGTTCCTGATCCAGGACGAGAAGAGCTTGTGGAACGGGCGCACCCTCTATGACCTTTATGAAGAAGCGCATACGCCATGGGCTTGGCATGCGCCCATATTCGAACGTGCCCGTCAGCGCGGCATGCTGGCTTTTTCGACGCCGTTCGACACGACAGCCGTAGATTTTCTCGCCGGGCTGGACGTGCCCTGTTACAAGGTGGCGAGTTTCGAAAATATTGATTTGCCATTGATCCGCAAAGTCGCCTCGATGGGCAAGCCGATGATCATATCGACCGGTCTGGCGTCGCTTGTCGAAATCGGCGAAGCGGTGGACGCGGCGCGGGGTGCAGGTTGCAAGGACCTGATTATTCTCAAATGTACGAGCACCTATCCGGCATCTCCCGCCGACAGTAATCTGCGCACCATTCCCTACATGCGCGAAGTGCTCGGTGTCGAGGTCGGCCTGTCCGATCACACCCTGGGCATCGGTGCGACAGTAGCGGCGGTGGCGATGGGTGCAACGGTGATCGAGAAGCATGTGACCTTGCGGCGCGCCGACGGTGGCGTGGATAGCGCCTTCTCGCTGGAGCCGCATGAAGTTCGCTTGCTCGTCGACGAAACCGAGCGTGCGCGTCAGGCGATGGGCGTCGTGCGTTTCGGTGCTACAGAGCGCGAGCGTGAGTCGCTGGTGTTCCGGCGCTCCTTGTACGTCGTAAAGGACGTTGCGGCCGGTGAGATGTTCAGCGCCGAAAACGTGCGCGCCATTCGCCCCGGCCTTGGGCTACCACCCAAGCATCAGGAGCACATCACGGGGCGTCGCGCGTCGCGCGACATTGCGCGCGGTACGCCAATGAATTGGGATTTGCTTGCCTGATTATTGGCAGCGTCAAACGCTGGAGCATCGCATTTCAAAGTAGATACCGTCTCCAAGCTCAAGATTTTTTTATAGCGAAAGTGGGGCTATAGGGCTTGCCGGAATGCACGACGCCAAAGCAAAGATGAGCGAGCTTGCGCATGGCCGCTCCGATAGCGGCCATC
>JAQGMG010000042.1 GCA_028292485.1 Rhodocyclales bacterium
AATCGGGCGTGATGGAAATCGACGGCGACTACGAGCTGGATTCCCTGGCGAAGCTGGAAGTCATCGCATACCTGGAAGGCATAAAGTCGGGCTTGCTGGACAACTGTTTCAATGAGGTCGCCGACGCAGGCACTCTTGATGCATTGATTCGCGTGTTCGACGGCTATGAAGTCCCGAGCGCCATGGCCGCCTGACGATGCAGCACCGTGGAGCGACGGCCTGTCGGCACATCTCGGTACGTGCCTCAGCGAGTTGCTCACGATGCGTTTGCGCTGACTCCCGCACATCCGCTGTTCCTGCATAGGCAGGATCTGCACGTGCGCTGATTCGTGGCGCTTTGCGTGACGATTTGCTGATTTCCATCTGAATATGTCATTACTCTCAACGCGCATTGAGGCGAGCTGCTGTCGTCATTTCACCGAGACGCTGGATGCGCCGTCGGCCCCATGGGTGGAGTCCTATTACAAAGGACTTCTGACACCGTTCGGCCTGGATCTTGATACTCGGCAGCTGAAAGAAGGCAAGAACAACGACTTCATGACCATGGCATTCGCCGTCATGCAAGCCTTGATGGTAGATAGCCCCCTGGATGACGTAGGCCTGTTCTTGATGGCTCATCAGACGCTGGACACCTACTTCCCCTTCCGATCGACGACCACCAGGCTGTGTCGCCAGTTTGGCATCGAGGCGCCCGCTGTCGCATTGACGGAGCATGAACTCACGTCCCCATATGTCGCACTGAAGGTCCTGCTGACTGCCCTCAAGCAGGAGACTTTTGTCGGCTCCGGCTTGCTCCTCGTTCTCGACCAGGCCACCCAACCCTACAAAGGCACCTGGGATCCGGCACAAAGTATCGATACGGCTCTTGCCATCAAGCTGGCCAAAACTTTAGGCGATGACGGCGTTTGCGTGAGCGGTCACTATTACTGGACAGAAAAAGCGCACAAGGCTTCCTGGATCGTTCAATGCATCTACTCCTGCCTCGACGCGCGCCGCTGCGATATGGCCGACGTGCATATCGTCGCCGAGCAGGCAGTAGCTCAAGACATTGGCATGGAAGTAAAAACGGCCCAACTGAGTATTACGGACCCGCGGTTCATGTCATGTGGCGGGCTGATGGCAGCGGTGGCGCTGCTGAACAGCGGTACCGAGCGGGTGCTGCTTGTCCATTTGTCCACCGACGGTCATCTCTATCTATTCATGTTTCAGCAGACCAATGGGCAAGCCGGCTCCGTGGATAGGATCACATGCTCTATCTGAACAAGATCGTCAGTTACTTACCCCAAACGCGAAGATCGGTAAGCGATTTCGCCGAGGAGCTTCAGCTCAGCGCGCCTGCTGCCAGCCTGTATCAAAAGGTCTATGGCCTGCAGGATATTGCTGTGGCCGGCAGCGAGCATTTGCGTGACATGCTGGATAGAGCAATGAGCGCCATCGTCCCGGAAAGCGAAACCGAACGCAGGCAGATCAAATATATATTCCATTGCCATGCAGCACCTTGCGTGTGTCCGTCCGGCGCCGATCTCGTCGGTGGTCTCAAGAAGAAATACGGGCTGCAACACGCAATCGCTGTTGGCTTGGCACAGGACCAATGCGCAACGCCCATTACAGCCCTGCATCTTGCCGAGATCTTGCTGCAGGACGAGGAGGAGAACGCCAAGGTGCTTTTGCTGAGCGGCGAGACGGGTTTTCATTCCAGCCTGCGGCTCATTCCCAACACGACGATCACGGGCGATGCTTCGGCGGCCTGTCTTCTCGCGAAAAACGGCATGCGCAATGCGGTGCTCTCCATCGCCCAGCGCAAGTTCGAATTTGCCAGCGTGCAACCCGTCGCGAGCGCGAATCTGCCCATACCCGCAACAAGTTATGGCGATGATCTGATACAGGTCGTCAAAGAGGCGCTGGCACGCGCGGCCCTGAGCATGGCCGATATTGCACTGGTCCTCGGGCACAACGTCAATACCATTTCCTGGAAATTCTTCGCGCGTAATTTCCCCTGTCCTTCAGAACTGATCTATCTGGACAACGTACCCAAGTCGGGTCACTGCTTCACGTCAGATCCTTTCATCAACTACTGCGACGTCGTCAGCGCTGGCCGCCTGAAGGAAGGAGACCATTTCATCATGGTCTCGGTTGGCACCATCTCGACCTTTGCCGCAGCAGTCGTCAGGCACTAGCGATGCAGTCCATATACTTCTCCCCCCAACACGCTGCTTTCAGGGCAACCGTTCGCGACTTCCTGCGCGAACATGTATTGCCCTTTGCAGACTCATGGGAAATCGCGCGCACGATTCCGCGTGAGGTCTGGAAAAAATTCGGCCAGCACGGACTGCTTGGCCTGGCGCATGCCGCTCGGCACGGAGGGGGTGAGCAAGATCTTTTCCATTCGATCGTATTTCTCGAAGAGCTCGGTCGGACAGGTTACGGTGGTCTGCGCGCCGGCATATCGGCCCACTCGTACATGGCAACCCACTACATTGGCCGATACGGCAACGAGAGCCTGCAGCGCGCCTACCTGTCACCGTCCATCACGGGTGAAAAGATCGCCGCACTTGCCATCACCGAATGGGAAGCCGGTTCCGACTTATCCAGATTGGGTACGACGGCGCGCCCGCTCGGAGACAAATTGGTCATCGACGGGACGAAGGTCTTCATCA
>JAQGMG010000033.1 GCA_028292485.1 Rhodocyclales bacterium
CCGCGCCCGGGAAACGATAGAACAAGCCAAGCAGGATCCGCCGCCACCGCGGCATCCATTGCGGGTTGTGATGCACGCTGACAATCAGACGCGGCAAACAACCGTTCAGGGCTGCCGATATCACACATGGCATGCCTGCCTCATCCATGAACGCCATGACGACCTCAGGCTGAAATCGCCGGATTTCTGCAGAGATTTTCCGCACACGTAGCCACGCGTTGCGCAACTTGCACAACACGCCTTGCTGAACACCCAGCCCAGCAAAATCCACGGGCACACCGAAGTCGAGTGATTCGCCCGCCCCTTGCCAGGCAAGCACACGCACTTCATGGATCAGGCTCCATTCGCGCGACAGGATCGCAGCGACCTGCTCGGCACCGCCGCCAAACACCGTTGGAATGACGACGAGAATCTTCATGCGAGACCGAGCTCGCAACCGGCTGGCACAGCGAGAATCATCAAGTAGGCTTCGCCGGGTACTGGTTGTTCCAGCTTGCGCAGTCGAACGTGCTCGCCGGAGACAAGGCGCGAGAGCCAGCCGAGAACGGAGCGGCGCGAACTCGTCACGGAGCTTTCGACGATATAGAAGCTTGCGTAGCCGGCTGCACGCAGCAGCGCAAAAATCGCTTCGCCACCATTTTCGCCATCGCTTCTCAGGCTCTCGAATATGACAAAAGGTTTGTGTTGCGCAAGGCATTCGGTCAAGCCGCGCAGCGCGCTCAACTCGGCACCTTCGACATCCAGCTTGACCAGGCCAATGCGGCGCGTGTCTCCGCCAGCGAGTACCTCCGCCAATGCGGAGTCGCCACGGCGTACCTGGCATTCGATGCGATCACCGTTGCTGCTGCCAGTCGGGCCGCCTGCAAATGCAAAGCCGGAGGCGCCAAGGTTGCCCTGTCTGTTTGAGAAGAAATCCAACACCCCGTCTTCCGCCGCAAAACCCATCGGCATGACACGAATGTCCGCGCCACTCAATGCCGCGTTGGCACGTAGCACATTCAAGGTAAAAGGGTTGGGCTCCACGGCCAGAACAGAGTGGAAGTAGCGCGAGAAGAACAAGGAGTGGTTGCCAATATTGGCGCCCACATCCAGGGCCACTTCGTTGGCAAAACGCGACTTGTACGCAACCAGGAAGTGGTCGAACAAGGGCTGGAGAAACTGCCCTTCATGAATCCCGGCAACCAGCATTTCGCTGGAGACTTCGTCTGCAGGCAGCAACACATGCGCAGGCAAGGCACTCACGTCACGCCCGCGCAGGACAAAATCCAGCAAACGCCGACTCAGCGCCATGCGCAGCGAAGCCAGCCCGCTCCGGTATTTCACTGAATGCATTGCCCGCGCCCAAGAAGGAATGGGCGGCAGTATACGGGCAAAGCGCCCGGCGCCCCCCGACGGCGGGCTACAAACAACGCCCCTTGGCAGGCAACTCCCATTTGCGCGTCGCGTAGAGTTTCTGTGCGTACTCGATGAACGGACGGCTATGCATCGGCGCAAAAGCCCCACACACGATCTCGTTGATCTCATCCGCATCAGCCTTACGACCGCTCAAGGTATAGGCCGTCATGCAGGCCGTGAACGAGTTGTATTGCGGCTTGATCTTCAGACTGTCATCGCAGACCTGCACGATTTGTGGAAGGCGCTGCAGATCCGTGTTGCGCCAGGCCCGAAGACGCAGAATCGCCGCCTGCGGCGCCATCAACGAAGCCTTGCCGATCGAAGCACCAATCGCATCCAGCTGATCCGCCGTGGTCACATCCATCACGGATGTCGCATTCAAGGTCTTGTAAGCCCATTCAAGACGGCGGTAGTCACGCCAGGTCGAAGCAAGAATCAATGCGCCAATCACGACAGGTATCAGCAACCAGCGCGAATCGAAGCGCAAGGTCGGCAAGCCCTCGTCACCAGCGTCCACCACACCGATTGCACACGCCAGCGGCACCAGGAAATAGGCGTACCAGAGCGGGTATTCGACCAGGCTGTGCGCACCGATCACCGCAATGATGCCTAGCCCCCACAAACTCTCGAGCGTCGGCGTCTCGCGCCAGCGGCGCCACAACCACGCACCGATCAAACCAAGCGCCAGAACAATGAATACCAATCCGAACTCCGCAGCGAAATGCAGCACTGTGTTGTGCGCATTCTCGCCAATCCGCACGTAGTTCACCGGCGGCAAACCAATCGACCCCAGCGCCGTCTGCCACGAATACATTCCCGGTCCAACACCCGTCAGCGGATGCGCCAGCGCCGTCTTCCACGCAATCATCCAGTCGAACATGCGCTGCCCGTTGGACCCGCCCTCACTCACACGATCAATCGCCGACGTCACACCCAAAGCCGATTGCGCCCCACCAAACGCCAGCCAAACCTGCGACACGACACTCAGCACGAGCAAAGCCCCTGCTCCAAGCCAGACTCGCCACCGTTCGGTAGGCTCAAGACGTCGGGTGTAGATGACCGCAGCCAGCGGCACCGCCGCTGTATAGAGCCACACGGCGCGAGATACCGATAACGCCGAAAAAAAACAGATTGCCGCTGCAACAATCAGCGCCAGTATCGTGGGAAAGCGTCTGCGCAGCCAAAGATACAAGACAGAAACAAGACCCAACCACAACAAATCAGCAAAATGATTTTCCTGCGCGATGTTGCCATATGCGGCATTCATCAGCTTTGCCATGATCCAGCCAGGCTCGGATACGCCATTAAGCTGAAAAGCCGATGCGGCACATTGCAGGCAAGCGCATATCAACACTCCCCAGGCACACAGATTTACCAGCCTGCTCCATCCCACGATATCTGTGGCCAGCTGGACCAGGGCAAAGCACAGCAGCACCAACAAGGTATTGTTGAAAAACCCCGATACCATTGCGATGTTGCTCGTCCCGGAAACGGTCGACCATACGGCACAAGCAACCAAAAAAACGGCTGCCAGTATTGGCAATGCAGATATACGCCACACCAAGAATTGACGGGAAATGGCAAGCACGCTTCCCAGCGCGATAACGGTAACCGCAGTGAAGAACTCGTTATAAAAGACAGTTTGTGGGTAGCGATGCCAGGCAAGCACAGAGCCAAGCTGCATCAAGCTCAGCAGTGTAAATATCAGCGTGATCCAGACAGGTCTCATTTTGATGATAGAAGCAGACACGATTGGCTCGCAAAAGCAAAAGTATGAAGTGCGGCAGCGTGATGGCTCAAGATGTCGCTGTCAATGAGCAAAAGCTCGGCTTCAGCAATCGCTCCACTTGTCGGTGTCAAGTCACGCAGTACATGGCTCACGTACAATTGCAAGCAAGACATCTTGGCATTCACGCGTCGCGTTCACGCATTCAGAGGCAGGGCTAAAGCATGAACCTCATTCCTATCGTTATTCCATACTACAAGGCGCCTGAGAAGCTCAAGAAATGCCTGGGCCATATCAAAGCACAGCTGTACTCATCCATCGAGACTTTTGTCCGCGACAACAGTGAAGACAATATTTACTACACGGCAGCGGTGAATGAAGGCCTGCTTAAATATGCATTTCGGGATGATGTTCAATACATACTGGTGCTGAATCAGGACGCGTACCTTGAACCGGATGCTGTGGAGATGCTGGTGCAATTCATGGATGAACAGCCAGATTGCGGTATCGGCTGCCCCTTGCAGGTGGACAGCAACTGGTCAGTCACCTGGGGCGGCTCATTGAATGCGTTTCCTGCGGGCAAGCACAAGGGAGGCGACATATCTAATTTCACGGAGCCGGCAGCGTGCTATTGGGCCAATGGTGCATGCATGATGATCCGCACTTCAGTCATCAAGGAGATTGGCGTCTTTGACAAGAACATGCGCTTTATCTGCTCCGACTCTGACTTTTCTTTTACTGCCCGCTCACGAGGTTGGCACGTCTGCGTTGTCCCCTCTGCAATATGCGAGCACTCCCCGGGTGCTGCAGGAAGTCTCAGCAACACCCCGCTTGAGATCATTAAGCTCGGGGATATCCAATATTTTCTGAAAAAATGGCTCAGCGCGGATCTTTACAAAGAACTCGCACTTGAAGGGCCTGAGCTAACCAAAGAGTTCATCAATCAATATTCGATCGATCTGGCAAATGGAATTGCCCGACTAAAAGCTCAAACCAGTCCTGTATCTTCATAGTCACCATTCATCCTGCGATCTGCAGACAGCCATGTTGTGCTGCCGTAATTTACATAAATTAGCTCAGGGGAGATTTGAAAATCATGTTTTTGACTTGGTTCCGTACTGAAGAAGTTGATGCGCTTGCAGACTCGCTTGCAAACGAGTTTAGTCGGCGCTGTCCTGCCCCCACCATTGACGAACAAACACCTCAAGCCAAGAATCGTTTGAAAAGTGCGTCCGAGCTCATGTGTCACCGTGTCAAGGTTTTCTCGGAAAGACAAAGATTGAATTTGTTCAAACGGGCACGCCTTGCCAATTCTCTCAAATGGAAATTGGCCGCATTAGGATATGACAAGGAAACAATAAATGCCCTGAGCTACGAAGTAGCTAAAATTGCGACGCTATCCAAAGCAAAGAAGACTTAAGGTCGCGTATCAATGAGTGCCTGGAACAAACTCTCGAAGATTTTTGGCGCGCAACATGCCCCCACGCAACCAGGGCCGCAAACCTCCATCGCCCGAGCAGAGGATCTGTTAAATCAGGGCAAGGCAGGTGAAGCACTCGAGTTGCTGGGAGGTCTGCTTCGCGATGAGCCTGAAAATGCAGCGGTATTACATCTCATCGGTATAGCTCACGCGCAAACAGGAAAACTGCTTGAAGCACGCCAGTTGATCGAGCGCGCCATTTCTCACGCGCCAACTGCGCCTGACTATCGCACCAATCTGGGAAACGTCCTACGCCTTTCGGGTCTAGCCGACGAAGCTGAAATTGCTTATCGATCGGCGACGGCCCAAGCACCTTTGCACCTAGCGGGGCATATAGCCCTCGCCCGACTTCTGCAAAGCATGGATCGCCTTGGGGAAGCCGCTACCGCGTATCAATCCGCCCTAGCTCTTGACCCCAACGCAGCTGATTTGCATGTCAACTATGTTCATTGCCTGAAATCGAACAATCAGGCACTAGCCGCGCTAGAGCATGCCAACAAGGCAATCCAGCTGCATCCAGACAATATCGACTTGCTGATGCAAGCGGCGGAACTGGAGCTGCGCCAAAGAAAACCTGTCAATGCGGAACGGCTCTTACGTCACATATTGAACATCAATCCGGATCATGCCGAAGCCAACAGCAATTTAAGCTCTGCTCTGCGCCTGCAGGCTTCGTTTGCTGAAGCAGAATTCTTCGCAAGACATGCCATTGCGCTTGCACCGGATCTGATCGGGCCAATCAAGAATCTAATAAGTCTCTTCATTGATACAAATCGCATCGAAGACGCTACCAGCCTTATTGAGATGTACGCGCCAGATCATCCCGAAGATCCGGACTTCTGGCTTTTCTTGGCGCACTTGCGCACTCAGCGAGACGAACGGGATGAGGCGATAGTGCTCATGCGGCGTGTCGTGGCCGCCAAGCCCGACGATGACAATTCCATGTTGGCTCTGGCGGTGATTCTTGCAGCAAGAAGCGAAACCGCTACTGAAGCCGAAAGCATGTATCGCCGAGTGATTCAACTCAATCCCTTACGAGCACTGACACGCTTGAATCTTGGAATGCTGTTACTGCAAAACGGCAATTATTCAGAAGGCTGGGAGGCTTATGAAGCACGGTGGAAAACAATTGATGACCCGCTCACACCATCTGATCTGAAGGCAAAATTTGTTCATATCAAGCAACGAATGCAAAAACTTCCAGAGTGGAAGGGCGAGAGTCTCGTAGGAAAACGGCTGGTTGTATCCCGGGAACAAGGCATAGGAGACAGCATCATGATGCTGCGCTACCTTCCTTTGCTCAAATCCCGAGGAGTAACTCACCTTGCATATCTCGCAAACAATAATCTTGAGAGATTGATAAACTGCATTCCAGCAGTGGATACGGTCATACAGGAAAGCGAATGGCAGCTGCAGCAGTCGGCCCAATTCGATTACTACTGCTCAGCCATGACTCTGCCCTACTCTTTCCGCACGCAGCTCAACAACATTCCACTGCCTACGCCGTGCCTGGAAATTCCACAAGAAATGCTTGAGCATTGGCAGCGCAAGCTCGGAGGCTCGATCAAGCCTCGAATTGGACTGGTATGGGCAGGCAGCCCTCATCTCAAAAACAACAAACAGCGAAGCCTGTCTTTTGACGACCTGGAGTCAATCATGGCGCTGAAAGATTTTGAGTTTGTCAGTCTTCAGAAAGGAGAAAACCATGCGCTTACGAAACAGCAATCACAATCGCTCATCGATCACATGGATAAATGCACGGATCTGCTCGACACCGCCTCGCTCATACAGTCGCTGGATATGGTTATCACTGTAGATACCGGGGTTGCGCACCTGGCTGGCGCACTAGGTAAACCCGTCTGGGTATTCAATCGCTTCGGAGGGGAGTGGCGTTGGCTGCGTGATCGTGAAGACTCCCCCTGGTATCCGTCCATGCGGCTATTCAATCAGGGTGATGGAGAAAGCTGGGGCTCGGTAGCACAACGGGTGAAGCAAATCCTGCCTTCAGTGTTTCCACTCAACGAGGACTCTCAACGCCAAGGCACGCAGCGGGCCTGATGCCTCCCCCCGCTTTTCCGACGACCCAATCGAAATGCAGCATGACTTCGTTTGCGCTCTTGCTCGCAATCATCGTGCATACGGATGCCAATAGTTTCTGTGCTTGCTCGGGAGAGCCATTCAGATAATAACTAGCGGCACAGTTAGCCAATGATTTGGGAGATAGCCAGACCCGTACGACGTTGGCGCAGTCACCGCGCAACATGCCGTGCCTGACATCCTCTGGAGTCGCGATCATCGACTTGACAAGGCTCGCATAGGGTTTAAACGGTGACCATCCAGGCACACCATCCAAGCTTTCCACGATCTCGGCGTTGCCTTTTCCCGTGTATCCAATGCCAAACTGCAGTCGAAAGAAAATTTCGTCCACCGGTTCGAAGTGTCTGTAAGCCAGAACTAGCACACTCAAGCTTGCAACAAGTACGAGCATGGCCATCTTGACCGGGATAGTCAGCACTGCCATCGGTCGCACCGAAGGTCCGAGTATCCCGAGAGCCACGCAGAACGGAATAAGAAAATATAAATAGCGCAATGGATATTCCATCATCGCGTACAAACCAAGCAAACCTACAACACTGACGGCCCAGATTCCCACATCATCCAGAAGGACTTTTCGCCTGGCAAGTAACCACCACAGTACACCGCCTGCAAAAACAAGCATGGCTACCCAGCCAAGCTCGCTTCCCAAATTGAGAAGTTCATTATGAGCATGTTCAGGCACAGTTTGAAAACTGGTGCTCTTCCATAATTCTGGCCGCTCGCGCATGGACTCCCGAAAGTTTCCAATTCCGACCCCAAGAGGGGAAAGAGAAGGCACAACATTGCGCCAGAGTCCCAAACGGGCATCTTGCAGCGATGCACTTGAGGAATTTCCTGCTAATCCAGAATGGGCCAGTCGATCTGCCACGCTGCGAAACCCGAAATGTTCAGCCACTTCAAAATGGGAGAAAGTAACTGAAATGCATAGGTATGCAGGTAAGAGTAGCGCAGCCCACCGGCGCTTGCCTGTTGTTCTGACGAGCTGCATGCGCGACAAGAAAAATGGCAAAACGGAAAGTACCGATGCAAAAATAACGCTCGTGCGCGAAGCAGACAGGACAGAAAAGATAACCAATACCAATTGGCTAGTCAGCACCAGTGATCGACGAAGCGAACCGCGTTCGCCAAGGAAAAGACTACTCGCCACGCCAAGCCAAAGAAGTTGATTGAACTGATTTGTCTGCGCAAGATTGCCGTATACCCCTGAGTTGGCAGGTGGATACACAAGATCAAAGGGAAGCGGCCAATGACTTAGTTGAAAGGCTGCACATACACACGAATATAACGCGGCCAAAAGCGCTGCGCTGGAGAGCCAACGCACATGATCTACACGTTGTTCGCTTGTTGCTATGGCACAACCAGCCTGGTAGCTTATTACAACGAAAAAAAGATATCCACAAAACATCAGTACAGCAGGTGTAGTCGCCAAACCCATACTGAGCTGAAACATAGCGATCAGAAATAGAAGGCCTTGCATGATTACGACGCCATCAATTCGGGCATGAGCGTGTTGCAAGTGTCGAAGTGCGGCAATCAGCGCCATGATTGTTCCGGCCCCCATTAACCATTCGTGCATGAAGCTTGGCAGAGGCAGCCGATGCATGGGGGACAAAATCGACAGCACAAATGTGCTGATAATCAATACGGGCAACATTTCAATCTCTCGTATTCATCAAACGAGTAAAAAAAAGGCCGCTTATGCGGCCTTTGTTCTAAGAAACCACAACCATCAGCAAATGTTTGCAGTCTTGCATGAACCAGTAATGGTCCAAGTTACGCCCGTTGCACCAGCAGTTGCTGCCGCTACATATGTCTCCGCATTCAAGCCACCAGTGGTAATTGCAGTGGCCGTAATCGTGGCATCTGTAACGCCCAGCGAACCCAAGTAACCAACAGCCGCAGTGGGTGCCGCCTTGATCGACCAGCCTTGGCCAGTTGCGCCTGCGTCACAAGCACCAATGAGATCGTTCTGCAAACACAGAGCAATATCTGTCTTGTAACCATCCACCAGATTAACAACTTCGGTGAATTTGGCCTTTTTCGTGTAGTTCTGATATTGAGGCAATGCAACAGCTGCCAAGATACCGATAATAGCAACCACGATCATCAGTTCGATGAGGGTGAAACCTTGTTGAATGCGCTTCATATTGCTCATGTCAAATCTCCTATGTGGAACGGATAGTGATCCGTGCGCTTTACCAAAGCGATAGCCATGCCCAAGCCGGACAAATCGCCTTATGAGAACAAACAATTATTTATAAACAGCCACTTGCGATGATTGTCAGCTGCCAGAAAGTGTTCAATGTCGACTCGTTAGGCAATCATGCATGACGAAATCCGTCACATACCGCCGCGGTATGGCAGCAATCTCTCGTAGTAACGCCTACCCAGCATGTCCGTGCACTTCAAAACGGGCCGCACTATCAATACCAAGCTCTAGCGCGAAGCGCCATCAGCAAGGTTGCCCCACCCTGCTGATATCATCTAGCTCCCAATACATTGCAGCACTTCTGCGATGTGACTCTCAAGGTAGTAGGCAATGGCGGTTTACGTTCTGGATGAAAGGGTGCCAGTACTCGGCGAAAACGCATGGGTGGCCGAAAGTGCGACAGTGCTGGGCACAGTGCGGCTTGGCCGCAATGTGAGCGTATGGTTCAACGCTGTTTTACGCGGCGACAACGACCCGATCATTATCGGTGACGGCTCGAACGTTCAGGATGGGGCGATCTTGCATACCGATGATGGCGTTCCTCTGACCGTCGGCGAGAACGTCACGATCGGACATATGGCGATGCTGCATGGCTGCACGGTGGGCGACGGGTCACTCATAGGCGTCAACGCCGTGATATTGAATGGCGCGGTGATTGGCAAGAGCTGCCTGATTGGCGCGAACTGTCTGATTCCCGAGAACAAGGTTATCCCGGATCGCTCCCTCGTCGTCGGTACGCCCGGCCGCATCATCCGCCAGCTTACGGACGAAGAAGTTGCCGGTATGCAGGCGAATGCCGAGGTGTATGTGCAGAATGCTGCACGATTCCGCCAAGGATTGAAGCGGATTGCCTGAGGCGCTTAGTCAATGATCGCCCTTATCCAGCGTGTCAGTGAAGCAGCCGTGCGCGTTGATGGCGAGGCCATCGGCGCAATCGGGACGGGACTTCTGGCCTTTGTCGCAATTCAGCCCCAAGACACACAAGCCCACGCCGCCCGGCTTCTTGAGAAAGTGTTGAACTACCGCGTATTTCCCGACGATGCCGATCGCATGAATCGCTCCCTGCGCGATATCGAAGGCGGGCTGGTGCTTGTCCCGCAATTTACACTTGCGGCGGACACCGGCAAAGGCACTCGCCCCAGTTTCACCTCTGCTGCGCCGCCAGAGTTCGCCGCACAATGTTTTGCGCATCTTGTGGAGATTGCCTGCGCAGCGCATGGGAACGTGGCCGCAGGACGCTTCGGCGCCGACATGAAGGTCAGCCTCATTAATGACGGGCCGGTCACATTCTGGCTGGAGGTGTGATGCGTCGTACGGTGATTCATCGATGCCAGCTTGCTGGTTTTGCGGTGATTCTCGTTGCGTGCGGGACTACGCCGCCTGCTACAAATCCTGCGCCAACGCGTCCTGCACGGCAGCCCTCCTCGCCGACATTCCACTTGAGCTCACCCGAGCATGCCAATGAGATTGTCATTTTCTCGCTGGGCCTTCTCGACACCGGTTATCGCTTTGGTGGAAGCAATCCGGAGGCTGGGCTGGATTGCAGCGGGATGGTCAGCTATGTGGTCGAGCAGGTTGCCGGTAAACGTTTGCCGCATAACGCTGCGCAGATTGCAGCACTCACGCGTACGATAGGCCGCGACGCGTTGAAGCCTGCCGACTTGGTATTTTTCAATACCAACGGTCAGACTTACTCGCACATGGGAATTTATCTCGGCGACGGGCGCTTCGTGCATGCGCCTTCGAGCAAGGGCAGCGTGAGGATAGAACGCCTGGACAGCGCCTATTTTGCGAGCCGTTTCAGCGGCGCACGCAGTCTTTTCTGAATGACATTGTCCTGAAGAATGAAAAACTATCGGCCAATGAACCCACGCAAGTCGGCAAGAACTTGCGATGCATGGGTGTCGGGATCAACATCGAGATAGACCTTGCGCACAATGCCCTTTGGATCGATCAGAAAGGTCTGGCGCTTGGCAAATTTCATGATCTTCCAGTCAGATAGCGAACCGTAACGCGCTGCGACAGCACCGCCTGTGTCAGCAAGCAAGGGAAAAGGCAGCTTGTGCTTTTCTGCAAATGCGCTGTGAGATGAAGCATCGTCAATACTCACGCCAACGACTTGAGCCCGGAGGGAACCGATCAGGGCTTGCCCGTCGCGGAAGCTGCATGCCTCCGTGGTGCAGCCGGGTGTGTCGTCTTTGGGATAGAAATAAAGCACCAGCCATTTACCGCGGAAATCGGTCAGTTTACGCAGCGCGCCTTGCTGGTCATGCAGGCTGAAGTCTGGAGCTTGTGTCCCCACTATCGGCGTCTGAGCCTGCGCCGTCAGTGCGAATGCGGCAATGAAAACCCTGGTTATCCAGCTGCAGAATCGCGGCATGACTTTCTCCTTGCCAATCACGATAAAGCCCGCAAGCGCGAGCAAGATGCTCCCCCGGAACCCACAACCCTACTCTATTCGTTACGCGTTTGCACTCATTCCAGATGCTGTGCGATGTGGTCAGTCAAGCCGACACAGATGCTCGCACACTGGCCCCTCCAAGGCAGCGTAAGATCGCCAACCTGCGTCAGCCACTTTTGCAACATACGATGCCTGCGTACAGCCCTCCTCCTCACGACGGCCTCGATCTTGTCCACCACGACGATGCCGTTATTGTCGTCAACAAACCCAGCGGTCTGCTTTCCGTACCGGGGCGCGGCGATGACAAACAGGATTGCATGGCGTCGCGCGTGCAAGCCGAGTTCGCGGATGCCTTGATCGTGCATCGCCTCGACATGGAAACATCGGGGCTGTTGATCTTCGCTCGCGGTCAGGCAGCACATCGCGCGCTGAGCTACTCTTTTCAGAGTCGCAGAGTCGCAAAACGTTACATCGCCATCGTCGATGGCCGTGTGCTGGCGCCGCACGGTGAGATTGATCTTCCCCTGATCTGCGACTGGCCGAATCGCCCGCTGCAAAAAGTCGATCACGAGATCGGCAAGCCCTCCGTCACGCGCTATGCGGTATTGAGCCACGATCCAGCAGCCAACACCACGCGGGTCGAATTGGAGCCCATCACAGGACGGTCACATCAGCTTCGCGTACACATGCTGTCGCTCGGCCATCCCATTCTCGGCGACCTTCTCTATGCGAGCGAACGTGTGCAGAATAAAGCACCACGCCTGCTGCTTCATGCGTGCGCCCTGAGCGTCCCCCACCCATTGAGTGGGCAAGCGCTGTTGGTAACGAGCACGCCGGCATTCTGAAAAACTTGCCGATGCCAACCGTGCCGTTGGAGACGGAGTACTATCTTCTGCCGTGCGGCAGCATTCAAACGAACAACGCGATTCGTCGTGGCCTTTGCAGCTATCCGACATACCTCGCTCAACCAGACTTCGTTCAACCAGACCTCGTTCACATTTCACTCAAGGAAAATCATGAGCCTTTCCATGTATCAAGCCTTCGTTCCCGGCGCAGTCCGCGGACTGGAAAACTGTATTGAGGTCCTGAACAAAACCTCTGCTCATGCCGAGGCAAAGAAGATTGAGCCATCGGTGTTCATCAATGCGCGGCTGGCACCCGACATGTTCCCGTTGTCACGCCAGATCCAGATCCTCAGCGACACCGTCAAGGGTGGCGTTGCGCGATTAGCCGGCGAAGAGCCGCCAAAGTATGAGGACTTCGAAACCACCTTTCCCGAATTGGTCGGCCGCTTGCGCAAGACTATCGACTACCTGCAGTCCTTCAAGAGCGCACAGCTCGATGGCAGTGAAGCGCGCCCGATCACGATCAAGATGCGCTCGGGCGAACTCAACTTCACCGGGCAGGATTACCTGCTGGGTTTCGTGCTGCCCAATATGTACTTCCACATCACTACGACCTACGCCATTGCGCGACACAATGGCGTCGAACTCGGCAAGAGAGACTTCCTGGGCAAGATGGGCTGATCCGCTGGTGCTGGCGACCTCATTCGGGACATCCATGCGCATCGCGGTTTTCGACACACACTCCTACGACGAGCAGGCGCTTACCGAGGCCAACCTCGGGCGTAACCATGTGCTGGAGTTTTTCGAAGAGCGTTTGCACGACAAGACAGTTGAACTGGCACAGGGATTCGATGTCGTCTGTCCATTCGTAAACTGCCGCCTGACAGCGCCCGTGCTGCAACGGCTCGGGCAAATCGGCATCAAGCTGATTGTGCTGCGGGCGGCGGGCTTCAATGGCATCGACATTGCCGCAGCGCAGGCGCTCGGCATCTGTGTTGCGCGCGTGCCCGCGTACTCGCCCGAGGCCGTGGCGGAACACTGCTTTGCGCTGTTACTGACGCTCGTACGAAAAACCCATCGCGCATACAACCGGGTACGTGAGCAAAATTTCTCGCTCGATGGCTTGGAAGGTTTCAATCTTCATGGCAAGACCTTTGGCGCGCTCGGCGCCGGCCGCATCGGTCAGTGCGCCATGCGTATCGCTCGTGGTTTCGGCTGCAAGTTGATCGCCTACGACCCGTATGAAAACCCGCAGCTAGCGGCAGATACGGGTTTTGACTATGTTAGTCTGGAAGAGCTGCTTCTCAATGCCGACATCATTTCCCTGCACCTTCCCCTGACCGAACAGAGTCATCACATCATCAACGCTGATGCGATTGCCCAAATGCGACGAGGTGTCGTCATTATCAATACCAGCCGCGGTGCGCTAGTCGACACGCACGCGGTTATCGATGCGCTCAAGAGCGGCAAGGTTGGCGGCGTCGGGCTGGACGTGTATGAGATGGAAGAAGGCGTGTTCTTTCACGACCTGTCGAACGGACTGCTTCAGGACGACATGCTTGCGCGACTGATGATCTTTCCCAACGTACTGATCACTTCGCACCAGGGCTTTCTCACCCGCGAAGCACTCCACGCCATTGCCGAGACAACCCTTGGAAATGCCGATGCGTTTGCACGCGATGAGACGCTGGTCAACCAGGTCAAATTCTAGAAACCTGCGCCGCCGCAGCTCGGCCTCTGCGGCAGCACTCGAGCCCGTTCAACCCTTTTTGTAGACAACTTTCTTCGCGCCGCCCTCGCAACTACCGATGACCTTCTGATCCTTCACGTCAGCACTTGTCACCACATCCAGCGCATAGCTCGCGACGCCATGCCCCTTGATTTTTGCCTCGATCTCGCCCTTCAGCTCATCGCAGGATTTGGCCGCAAACGCTGGCGAGATCATGGCAGCAAGGCTGAACGCAACAAATGTCTTGATCATCAAAAACTCCCTGTCAGTTGAGGTGGTCATGCGGCACCAGGTCGATTCACCCGCGCCGCAGATGAGCTTATATGCTGCTCGGGCAGGCGAATCCACAGGACAAACGGGTATTCGCTCGAACTGGCAACTTTATACGACAATTACGCAACACTGGCCCCGGTGATCTCATGAACAAACTGATCGACACGACAAATCTTGAAAGCGTCCTGCATGAATTCGCCCGGCAGCGCGACTGGGAACCGTTCCACACCGCACGCAACCTGATCCTCGCGCTGACCGGCGAAGTCGGCGAGCTGGCAGAGATTTTCCAATGGATGACGGATGGGCAAGCCGCTGAAATCATGCAGACGGCACAGGCCGAGCACGTCAAACAGGAAGTCGCTGACGTGCTGCTCTACCTGATGCGGTTGGCGATGGTCCTGAAGATTGACGTAGATGAAGCAGTACGGAACAAGATTGCGCTAAATGCAGTGAAGTATCCTGCGCTCAAAGCGTAGAACTGACACAAGAGAAAACCTAGTCTCATGCACAGCGCACCAACCGCGATGAAACTGTTGCTCCCATCCGTCTGTCGCAGGCGAAAATTCAATTCGCAAGTCTGGCCACAATGCTGAAAGCAATTGTCAATCTTCTAAAACAAATAAAACTGAGTGATAAGGAGCAAGGAACGCAGAGTCTCCTCTCCTCAAGCCAGCTACCGCAGGCTGAGCTCAATGAGCTCATCATGCTCTTCAAGACGGGGCTACACGCGAAGCTGGAATTGCAAGCACTCTTTCTTGCTGAGCGGTATCCAGACTGCGGGCTGGTTTGGAAAGTATTAGGAATATCCCTTCAATTACAAGGTAAAGATGCCCTGCCCGCCCTTATCAAGGCACAGAGACTTTTACCTGAGGATGCGGAGGCGCATTACAACCTAGCCGTTGCGCTTTCCGCGCAACCTCAGGATGCAATCGCAAACTACCTTCGCGCACTACAGATCAATCCTGAATATCCAGAAGCACATTACAACCTGGGCAATATCCTCAATGAACTCGGACGGTTTGATGACGCAATAGTCCATTACCGTCGCGCGCTGGAACTTAAGCCGAATTTTGCCGAGGCATACTGCAATCTGGGTCTCGTGTTAGCGGCCACCGGACAGTTTGACGACGCAGCAACGCACTATCGCCGTGCTCTCGCGCTAAAACCGGATTTCGCAGAGGCGCATTGCAATCTTGGGGCTGCCTTGACAGAGCGAGGACGATTGGATGAAGCCGCAACCAGCTATGACCATGCATTGCAAATCAATCCGCTGAATGCAAAGGCATACGCGGGTCTAGCCGTTGTATTGAAGCTTCTTGGACGCGTTGATAGAGCAGTGGTCAGTTACCACCGTGCGCTAGAGATTGAACCTGATAATGCCGAAACACTCTATAACCTTGGCATTGCGTTGGCATACATCGGGCAACTTGACAGCGCCGTTGCTAGTTACATCCGCGCAATCGAGATCGACCCCACTCATGCCAATGCTCACAATAATTTGAGTCTTGCACTGATGGATCTCGGGCAGCTTGACAACGCTTTAGCGAGTTGCCGTCGCGCGCTGGAAATCAAACCCGATTTGGCCAATGCACACAGCAATCTGTTGCTCATCCACAACTACCTGCCCGACCAGACTCCTACATTACAGTTCGAGGAGGCTCAGCGTTTCGAAGGGCTGACCGTACAACATGCGTCTCCTTATACCGAATGGCATAACACGCCCGAGCCTGGCCGATGCTTGCGCGTAGGGATCGTGTCAGCAGACCTGCGCGCTCACCCTGTCGGTTATTTTATTGATGATGTGATAGCGGCATTGGTATCAAAAGCCACCAATCGCATCGAAATTCATGGCTACTCCAATCATCTTTATGCCGATGCTGTAACTGAAAGAATAAAAGCTAGTTGCCACAGCTGGCATTCGGTAGCGGGACTTACCGACGAACGCCTTTCCCGTCTGATTCATGACAGTGGTATTGATATACTGATTGATCTTGCAGGACATACTGCCGGAAATCGGCTACCAATTTTTGCGTGGAAACCTGCTCCTGTGCAAGCAACCTGGCTGGGCTATCTTGCAACGACCGGCATGAAAAGCATGGACTTTCTGATTGCCGATTCGTGGGTATTGCCCAAAACAGAAGAAATTTATTTCACCGAAAAAATATTGCGCCTTCCCGAGTCATATATTTGCTTTACATCGCCAAACGTTGAGGTTCCGGTTTCTCCGCTGCCGGCGTCCACAAATGAATTTGTAACGTTCGGGTCTTTCAACAATCTAACCAAAATGAATGACGCGGTCGTAGCTCTTTGGGCCGAAGTACTTACTGCCGCTCAAGGTAGCCGTCTGCTTCTCAAGACTTATCAACTGCGTGAGGCGTCTGTCCGACAAAACACCATAGCAAGATTCGCGGCTCAAGGTATAGATTCTAGCCGACTGATTCTAGAGGGACCAGTGTCGAGCCGCGCTGAGCACCTCGCCACGTATGCCCGGATGGACATTGCGTTAGATCCTTTCCCCTATCCAGGGATCACGACGAGCGTTGAGGCGTTGTGGATGGGAGTGCCGTTCTTGACGCTAGCCGGAGAGCGATTTGCTTCTCGACAAGGGATTGGAATACTGATGAACGCGGGACTTGCAGAATGGATCGCAGACAGCCCCAGCGACTACGTCGCCAAGGCAATATCATATTCAGGCGATTTACAACGGCTGGCGGCGCTGCGTAAGCAACTACGAAACCAACTCGCGAGTTCGCCTCTCTTTGACTCTCCACGCTTTGCATGTCACTTGGAAGCAGGTCTGCGTGACATGTGGACGAATTGGTGCAATCAACAGACTGAGCGTTAGCCATTAGAGCGGCTATTATTTGCTCTACCCAAGCCACTTCCGCGCATTGCGGAACATGCGCATCCATGGCGAATCCGCACCGAGCGATTCAGGCGCCCAGCTCATCTGCACGGTGCGGCGGCAGCGCTCCGGGTGCGGCATCATGATCGTGAAGCGGCCATCCGGCGTCGTAAGAGCCGTGATGCCATCGGGGGAGCCATTCGGATTAGCTGGATAGCTGCTTGCCACAATGCCCTTGTTGTCGATAAAACGGGCCGACACCAAGGCCTTGTTGCGATCATCGGCCGACTGGAAGACCGCCCTGCCCTCGCCATGACTCACCACGATAGGCATACGGCTGCCAGCCATGCCTGCAAGCAGGATGGATGGCGATTCGAGCACTTCGACCATGGCAAAACGCGCTTCGAATTGCTCGCTCTTGTTGCGATGGAAACGCGGCCAGGCCTCTGCGCCGGGAATGATTTCCGCGAGGTTGCTCATCATCTGACAGCCATTGCAAACGCCCAAGGCGAAGGTGTCTGTGCGCGAGAAGAAAGCAGCGAACTGTTCGCGCAAACGCTCATTGAAGAGTATCGACTTGGCCCAGCCTTGGCCTGCGCCGAGCACATCGCCATACGAGAAGCCACCGCAAGCCGCAAGGCCGTGGAAATCGGTGAGATCGACGCGACCCGCCATCAGATCAGACATGTGAACGTCATACGGCGCGAAGCCAGCAGCTTCGAAAGCCGAGGCCATCTCGTTCTGCGAGTTCACACCCTGCTCGCGCAGGATCACGACCTTGGGCCGTGCCTTTGCGACTGACACGACCGGTGCAGCGATGTCTTCTGCAGGGTCGTAACTCAGCGATACGAACAGGCCCGGATTGCTCTTGTCGGTCAGCGCCGCGAATTCCTGATCGGCACTTTCCACATCATCGCGGATGCGCGCAATCTCGTGACTGACCTCGCTCCATACCTGCAGCAATTCATTCACGTCCGCCTCGAACACCATCTTGGCGTTGCGCCGGATGCGCAGATTGCCACGGTCATTGGGGTAGCCGATAAAATGCGTTTCCGCACCAAGGCCCGCTTCGCTCAACAGCTTCTGCACACGCTCGCGATCCTGACGCCGCACCTGGATCACCGCGCCCAGCTCTTCGGCGAACAGAGCGCCGAAAATCCTGTCGTTGAAGCGCCCCTTGAGCAAGTCGGGGCGCTTTTCGCTGCCGTCGACATCGCTCATCATCTCGTCGTAACAGATCGAATCGAGCTCGATGGACAAGCCGCTGCGCGATGCAAATGACATTTCCGCCAGCGTGGCAAACAGGCCACCATCCGAGCGATCGTGATAGGCCAGCAGCAGGCCTTCGCGCTTGAGTGCAACGATGCCTGCAACGAATTGCTTGAGTGTTATCGCGTCGATATCTGGCGCATGCTCGCCGACCGAGTTGTACGCCTGTGTCAGCACCGAACCGCCAAGACGATGCTTTTGTTTGCCCAGATCGATCAACACGAGTTCGGTCTCGACGCCTTCCTCGATCTTCAATTGCGGCGTGAGCGTCTTGCGGATATCGCCAATGGCAGCAAAAGCGGTGGCAATCATCGACAGTGGCGAGATGACGGCTTTCTGCTCGCCTGCGTCATCAGTCCAGGTCGTGCGCATCGACAGCGAATCCTTACCCACCGGTATGGACAGATCCGCTGCGATACAGAAGTCAGACACGGCCTTGACCGTTTCGAACAAGCGCGCGTCTTCACCACGATGACCCGCAGCCGCCATCCAGTTGGCCGACAACTTGATATCGCCGATTTCTGCCACATCAGCAGCCAGCAGATTGGTAATGGATTCGCCTATCGCCATGCGGCCAGAAGCGGCCGGGCTGACGCATGCCAATGGCGTACGCTCGCCCAGCGCAAAAGCTTCGCCGCTGTAACCGTAAAAACTCATCGCCGTAACGGCTACATCGGCTACCGGCACCTGCCACGGTCCAACCATCTGGTCGCGCGCCGTGAGGCCACCGACCGAGCGGTCACCAATCGTGATCAGGAAAGACTTGCTGGCAACGGCGGGCATGCGCAGCACGCGCAATGCAGCCTCTTTCACGTCAATTGCTGTTACGTCGAACGGTGGCAGGAAAATCTGGCGCGTTGCGACATCGCGCGTCATCTTCGGTGGCTTGCCGAGGAGCACCTGCATTTCCATGTCAACGGCATGGTTCTCGAAATGGCTGTCGGTGACTTGCAGACGACCATCGCCGCTAGCGGTGCCAACGACAGCAAACGGGCAGCGCTCGCGCTCGCAGATGGCGCGGAATTCTTCGAGACGTTCCGGCGGCAGCGCAAGGACGTAACGTTCCTGCGCCTCGTTCGACCAGATCTCGCGCGGGCTCATGCCGGGCTCTTCGATCTGTATCTTGCGTAATTCAAAATGCGCGCCGAGCTTGGCAGAATCGGCCAACTCGGGGAACGCGTTGGACAGGCCGCCCGCGCCGACATCGTGAATCGAGACGATGGGGTTCTTCGTACCCATCTGCCAGCAGGTGTCAATCACCTCTTGCGCACGCCGTTGAATTTCAGGATTGCCACGTTGCACGGAAGCGAAGTCGAGATCGGCTGTGTTGCTGCCCGTCGCCATCGAAGACGCCGCGCTGCCACCCAACCCGATCAGCATACCGGGGCCGCCAAGCTGGATCAGCAAGGTGCCGGGCTTGAACTCCTCCTTGAAGGATTGCTCCGCCTGGATGTTGCCGACGCCGCCCGCGATCATGATGGGCTTGTGATAGCCACGTACTTCACCCTGCACCTCCTGCTCGAAGGTGCGGAAGTAACCGGTGAGGTTTGGTCGGCCGAATTCGTTGTTGAACGCCGCTGCGCCGAGCGGGCCATCGATCATGATTTGCAGCGGCGATGCAATGCGCTCAGGTTTGCCGTAGGCTGCAGAGTCTTTTTCCCAAGGCTGCACTGCTCCGGGAATACGCAGGTTGGAAACGGTGAAACCTGCCAACCCGGCTTTCGGGCGCGAGCCGCGACCTGTGGCCCCCTCATCGCGAATCTCGCCACCTGCACCGGTCGAAGCACCGGCAAAAGGAGAGATTGCCGTCGGGTGATTGTGCGTCTCCACCTTCATCAGGATGTGCGTCAGCTCTTGCGTGTAGCCCCATTTGCCCTCGGCATCCGGATACAGACGATCCACCTCGAAACCCTGCATGATGGATGCATTATCGGCATAGGCCATCACCGTGCCTTGCGGGTGCGCCTTGTGCGTGTCCTTGATCATGCCGAACAAGCTCTTGTCCTGGGGCTCGCCGTCGATGATCCAGTCGGCGTTGAAAATCTTGTGGCGGCAATGTTCCGAGTTCGCCTGGGCGAACATCATGAGCTCCACATCCGTCGGGTTGCGGTTCACCCGCGTGAAGTTTTCGACCAGGTAGTCGATTTCGTCTTCCGACAAGGCGAGTCCCAACTCGCTGTTCGCCGCAACCAATGCTGTGCGCCCGCCACCGATCACATCTACGCAGCTCAAGGGCTGCGGCGAATAATGCGCAAACAACGCATCGGCCGCGTCGAGCTTGTCGAGCACCGACTCCGTCATGCGGTCATGCAGCACCGACAGCACAGCGTTGCGCGTCTCGGCATCAAGGCTCTTCGCATCGAGCGAGAACATGGTGCCGCGCTCGATACGCACAATCTTGTCGAAACCACAGTTGCGTGCAATGTCGGTCGCCTTGGAAGACCACGGCGAGATGGTGCCCAGGCGCGGCGTTACCAGAATCTGCGTGCCACCCGGCAAATCGGTCGAGGCCGGATGTGCAGCGAACAGATCGATCAGGCGCGCATGCTCAATCTCGTTCAATGGCGCCTTGATCTCGACGAAGTACCAATGTTCCGCCACCAGGCCACGAACGCGGCTTGTGAGCGCCGTGACTGCGTCGGCAATACGGGAGGTACGCACGGCTGAAAACGCCGGTGCGCCACGAAGCTTGAGGATTTCGGACATTGAGGACTCGCGGTGGGCCAACGGGCAGCGTCAGGAGGCGCTGCCGAAGAAAGGCCTGAATTTTAACGAAAAACGCGCCGCTTTTCGACTCAATTCTGGCGTGGTTGGCGTTGGGGCGGCGCAGCGTGCCCTGGCCTCTTTCCCTTGCAGAATGCGGAACGACCCAAAAGTAAGGAAACAGGCCTTCGTTCCGGTCTATCTCATGAACCCGCAAAACAGGAGGAAAGCATGTCCCGTCCCATCGACAAACCCGAATCGGAGTGGCGTGCCGTGCTCACGCCGGAACAATTCCGCGTGACGCGCCAGAAAGGCACCGAACGACCGTTTACCGGCGAGTACTGGGACGTGTGGGCCGATGGCAGCTACCACTGCGCATGCTGCGGCGCCGAGCTGTTCCACTCCGACAACAAATTCGATGCCGGCTGCGGCTGGCCAAGTTTTTCCACTGCGGCCAATCCGGACAATATCGAGTCGGTCGAAGACTACAGCCACGGCATGATCCGCACGGAAGTCATGTGCCAGCAATGCGGCGCTCATCTCGGGCACGTATTCGAAGACGGCCCGAATCCTACCGGTCTGCGTTATTGCATCAATTCGGCGTCGATCAAGCTGGAGAAGGAATGAGTTAGAACCCATAGGTTGGGGTGAGCGAAGCGATGCCCAACAACACTCTTGAGTTGGGCATCACTTCACGCTCACATGGCCGGTGGCACTAGTGCCAGTTAGCAGCAATCACCGGATTCAACGAACTCTGGTAACTCGCCGGCAACGTCGTCTGGCCCGCTCCAGGAGGAGCAAACGCAGCCATCGCGCTGACCAGGTTATCGACCTGGCTATCCAGCAAGATCTTGCCATTGCCGCTCTTGAACTGCTCGACATGGTACTGGCCGCCGCTGTACCAATTCTCGATCACGGACTTGTCGCTGGTACCGATGATGCTCACAACCAGATCGTTGCCACTTTGCGCAAACCATAGTTGATTGGCAGCAACGTTGGAGTTGGCTTGCAGAACGTCGATATTGCCGCTCGTGCTGTCGTTCTCCCTGATGAGATCGGCACCATAGCTGCGTCCAAGCACATATGTATCGTTGCCGTTTCCACCGATCAACACGTCGCTACCAGCACCACCGTTCAAGGTGTCATTGCCTTCACCACCAGCAAGTGTATTAGCTGCAGTATTGCCGGTCAGCATATTGGCCAGCGTATTTCCCGTTCCATTGATTGCGGAATAGTCCGACAGCATTAGATTTTCTACATTCTCACCGAGGATGTAAGAAACGCTGGACTGCACCGTGTCGACACCTTCATCGGCGTTTTCAGTCACCACATCGCCAATGCCCACAATGTAGGTGTCATCCCCGATGCCACCGAAAAGGCTGTCTACTCCAGCACCTCCGTCGAGTGTGTCATTGCCAGCCTCTCCACGGAGAACGTTGGCAAGTGCGTTGCCAGTGATCTGATTGTTGAGGACGTTGCCTGTTCCCAATACGGCAGTCCCCGTCAGCCTGAGATTCTCGACATTTTCGACCAAGGTGTAGCTGGTTGATGCATTGATAGTGTCGATGCCCTCCCCTGCGTATTCGACAACCAGGTCGCCTGCGTTATCGACGATGTACTCGTCCCCCTCCGTACCACCTGCCATTGTGTCCCCACCGGCACCACCGTCCAGATAGTCGTACCCACCCAGCCCGACAAGAATGTCTGCGCCCGCCGTGCCATTCAACCCCTCTTGCTGGCTGTTGGTGCCGTAGATCGCTCCAGGAATACGAGCGACCGCCAGTAACAGGTCGTCTGAAGCAAAAGCGCCGCTGATGTCGGTGGCGGTTATGCGAATACTCAAGGTACCGGCACTGGCAAAAGGAGCTTTCCCGGACAAGGTCCGCGCGACAGGATCGAAGCTGAGCCAAGCAGGCAAGGCAGCGCCTGTACTGAGCTTTGCGGAGTAGCTCAATACATCACCGAAATCCATATCAGTGAATGCATCGACCGGCACGGCGTAGCTGACGAAGGCATTCTCGTAAATGCTCAGGTCAGGCGCCAGCGTAACAAGTACCGGTGCATCGTTCGTGTTGTTCACCGTAATGCGGAACACATCCGAAGCCATGGCGCCCGATGTATCACTAGCCACGACGCGCACATCCACGAAACCCACGTCTGCATTGCGTGGCGTGCCGCTGAACAGGCGTGTGGCTGGGTCGAAGCTCAGCCATGTTGGCAAAGCATTTCCATCGGCAAGCGTGGCGCTGTAGGCCAATGTGTCGTTTGCATCGATGTCAATGAAACTGGCTACGGGCATGACAAACGAGAATGCAGCATCCTCGTTACTGACCTGGTCCGCAATCGCGGTCGACAGCACAGGTGCGTCGTTGGCGCCGGTGATGGTGAAACCAAGAGTGCTGGAACCGGCCGCTCCGGCAGCATCCTGCATGGTGTAGCCGAAGACTTCCCCGACGGTCTGCCCGGTACCCAAAGCTTCTGCAGCGGCTTGATTGGCGAGATAGTTGTAGCTGCCATCGGCATTCAAGGTCAGCGAGCCATAAGTACCCGAAAGCGTTGAACCGACCGCAGCACTCGTGGTGCCGAAAGCGAAGGTCGCTACGGTCCTGGTGTCGCCAACATCCACATCAGTGTCATTGTTCAATACGCCCGTCGAAGCGGTCGTAAGAACGACGACGTCTTCCGTCGCACTTGCGACATCCACAACGGCAACCGGAGCATCGCTGGTGTTATTGACGGTAATCCGGAACACATCCGATATTGCAGCACCAGAGGTGTCGAACGCCGTCACCCGCACGTCGACAAACCCAACGTCATCATTACGCGGCGTACCGCTGAAGGTCTTGCTTGCCGCATCGAAGTGCATCCACGCAGGCAAGGCATTGCCATTCGACTGCTCTGCGGTAAAGCCTAGTGCATCCCCCGCATCGAGGTCTGCAAAAGCTGACGTGGGTACGGTGAAGCTGAAGGTCGCATCTTCGTCGGTAGCAACATCTGCAACCCCGGTAGCAACTTGGGGTGCAGTATTCGCAAGATTCAATCTCGAATAATTGTTGCCGTCCGAGAACATGAATTGATCGACAACCTTGACGCCGCCCACTTCATAGTTCTCGATATGAATCTCGTCGCCCAGCGCCCCGTAATGCACTACCAGTGTCGTGCCGACGACTTCGAAGCTGACATCGTCACCCGTGATGCCATCGCCAAACGCGATCGTATTGATATCCGCTCCGGTATCGCGCAGCACGTCCACGCCGTCACCGAGATTGAATACATAAACGTCATCGCCCGTGCCGCCGCTCAGCACGTCATCGCCCGCCATACCCTGCACAAGGTCCGACTCGGCACCGCCGTTGATGCGATCAACCAATGCAGTTCCGGGCAGAAAGTCGTTACCGTCGCCGCCTTCGATATCGAAGCCGCGCGCAAGCAATTGCTCGTATGTCAAAACACCCTCGGCAAACTGGAAGAATTCAACCGTACGCGCCCCCAGGGGAGCGTTCGGATCGAAACCTTCCAAGCGCAACACATTGCCCGAAGAAGGAGAACTCACGATCAACTCGCCGGAATCCGAGTCATAACTCAAACGGATCGAAGCGGGATCGACACTGTCCGGGAACACGACCGTGTTGCCTGCATCAGGACTTGCCACATCACTGATCGTGTCTTCCCCCTCTCCCTCGCTCAATAGATATCTGTCATTACCGGCCCCGCCGGCCAGCGTATCGTTGCCTGCCAGACCGCGAATGCGGTCATCGCCGTCCGTACCGTGCAAGACGTCAATCTCGGAGGTGCCGACAATCTCGTCGCTGTACGTAGCCAGGACTTCTTTGAAGCTCAGCACACTGCCATCGCTGAATTCAAATACCGCCACGGGCGGAGGCATTTCCGGCTGGCGGGGGTCAAACCCGGGAAAGCGCAACTGCAAGCCGGTGCTCAAGTTGATTTGCAATCCCAGCACGCCATAGGAGACGCCGACAATGTCGTCAGGCGTGATGCCCCCCAGCAATTCGATCTTGTTCTCTGCCCCTGGCAGGCTGATGTCCTCAATGGTCTTGACGCCATAATCCCAGGCATAGAACTGATAGCTGTCGTCGCCATCGCCACCGATCAGGTAATCATTACCGCGTTGCGCGAGCAGAATGTCGTTGCCTGCGTTGCCCTTGATCACGTCGTTCTCTTCACTACCCCATAAGTAATCGTCATACACGCCACCCTCACGCAGGACGGCTACATCCGCCGGGTTGGCGCTCACCGACTCGCCGTCGTCGAAGCGGAATTCATCGATTGAACGGGTCAGCGTGGCCCGTGTGGGGTCATATCCGACAAGACGAATACGATCTCCATCCACTCCAGTATCGACAATCAGGTCACCGTCCAGCTCGGAAAAACGCAGGTCTTCATAACGGATGCCTGGTCCGAAGCTCAGGATATTGGGAACGAGATCGTAGTCGCCTCCCCCGTAGCCACCTCCGTAGCCCCCCTCGCTCCGGAAGTACTCCAGCAACTTGTGCTTGTCGTCGATGGTGAGACGGCCATCTCCGTTGCGATACACATAGGTGTCGCCGCCACGCCCACCTGCGGCGTAATCGTTGCCACCCCCCGCGTCGATGAGATCGTTGCCGTCGCCGCCGTAAAGCTTGTCATCGCCTGCCCCACCCAGGAGCGTGTCGCTTCCATTGCCTCCGTCGATCACATCGTTACCGGCCCCTCCATCCAGCGAGTCGACACCGGCATCTCCCACCAGCACATCATCGCCAGTCAGACCCGCAAGGCTGTCGTCATTCACCGTCCCGATCAATTGATCGTTGCCGGAAGACGGCGCATTGCCACCGGCATATGTCACCGACCCGAACAGATCGCCGGTCTGCCCGTAAGCAAGCGCCCGGTACCCGCCGGCGGGCGTAACGCCACCGGTCAGCTCATAGTCATTCAGCATGCCGTCCAGGGAGATGGGCAACGAGGCCGCGCTGCTCAGCAGCGTACTGATATACGCAGTTGCCCAGGCCCGTAGATCGAAAACACGAACGCCTCCATCTGCATCAACGATCTGCAAACGGTCGACGAGGCCGACTTTAGCCACACCTGCATCATCGACACCCAGCTCACCGAGCACGACACGACCACCGGCGCCGCCATCAAGCGCAATGACCAGGCTATGTGCTTCGGCATAGATGCTCAGGTCCACAAGGCTGACACCTCCGCCTAATGACAAGGTGTCTACATCTGCCGCGTCGCGCACAAAACCGCTCGGCACGCGGTCACCGAGATCAATGGTGTCATGCCCATCTCCACGGTTGAACAGGAAAACATTGCTCCCTTCTCCTGTGCTGAGCAAGTCATCTCCCGCCCCGCCACGCACTACATCATCACCAAAACCACCCTGCAAATCATCGTTGCCGTCGCCCCCGTCCAGCGTATCGTTGCCACCACGCCCGAATACCCCATCGTCATTGTCGCGCGCGATCACGACATCCTCGCCCTTGGCTGCCACGATAGAGTCGTCGGCGTTGCTGCCAATCAACGTGTCCGCTCCGTCGGAGCCATTCCGGTCACCTTCGATGCCACCGTCGGCTCGCGCCACCATTTCTTCCAACGTCAAAACAGTTCCGTCGGAGAATTCGAAACGGTGCAGCGAAGTCTGGCCCAGGTCGCTCCAGTTGCCCTTGTTGATGATCAGCGCATCGTTTCCGCCCAGGCTGACCACCATCTCGCGCCAGCCAACGTAGCCCTCATCGACATACCCTGTCGGATTACCCAACTGCACACTGACCTGGTCCGGCGTCACGCCCGGCGCAAAGATCACCGTGTCGTCCCCGAACGATGCATCGGAAAGCAGGACTTCATCCAGGCCGCTGCCCGGGCTCAGCACATACCGATTGTGACCTGCACCGCCCCGCAACCCGTCGCGATCCGCGCCTCCATCGAGCGTGTCGTCTCCGCTATCGCCCGATAGAAAATCACGACCGGCACCACCCAACAACACATCGTTGCCATCGCCACCATCGAGATCATCATCACCGGCGCCGGCATTCAACAGATCATTGCCCTCATCGCCCGTCATCAAATCGGCATCAGCACCGCCCCGCAGATCGTCATCACCCGATCCGCCATAGAGTTCGTCGTAGCCGCCATCCATACCGCTACCGGCGTCCAACGTGTCATCGCCCTCCGCGCCATAGAGCACGTCTTGGCCTGCGCCGCCGGACAGTAAATCGTTGCCCACGTCGCCAAATACGGTGTCATTACCCGTACCGCCGGTAATCGTGTCTCCGCCACCCAGGGCGTGAACCGTCGTGTTCGCATTGGTCGTATTGATGACATCGGCACCCGAGGTGCCAAAGATCAGAGCGTCGTCACTACTCAACCCCAGGAAAGTTTCGACGTCAGCCCGAGACAGGACTGCGCCGCCATCGAACCGCAGCAGTTCAACGCCCTTACCCAGCGTCCAGTTGAGCACAAGCAGGCTGTCCCCGCTATCGCGAATCGTCAGCAGCAAGTCCTTGCCGACCATGCTGTAGTCCAGCCCGTTCGGTTCGACGCCCGGCTTGAACCGCACGCTGTTCGCGTCCTGCCCATCGTCAATAATGTCTTGGCCACTGCCGATACCGAAAATGTAGGTGTCGTTCCCGTATCCGCCCAGCAGCAGATCGTTGCCGCTCCCGCCGTCGATCTCATCGTTATCGCCGCCGCCTTCGATACGATCATCCAGATCGGTGCCCAGCAGCGACTGGGCCTTCATCGCGTCGATATCCCATATCGTGCCATCGGCAAACTGCGCGATGTCGACCGCGTAATACGCATCCCAGAGACCGGACCTGACGGTCAGCGAATCCCCTGTATTCCGAATCGTTAAAACGACGTCATAGTCGTTGACGCGGCGAACGAGAATGTCGTCGGGCGTTACATCGTCTGCAAAGACGACACGGTCCGTATCAAATCCGAACTCAAGGACTTCATCATGACCATCGCCACGCCCGAACAGGTAAGTGTCCCCTCCCCATCCCCCCTCGAGATGATCATCGCCAGCGCCGCCCGCCAATACGTCGTCGTCGTCACCCCCGACCAACCGATCATTGCCGCTACCGCCATTTAGCGAATCCTTACCCGCATCGCCATATAGACGGTCGGCATCAGCGCCGCCGGACATCACATCATTGCCCGCCTCTCCCGACAGCAAGTCTGCACCCGCGTCGCCGCTTAAAGTGTCATTGCCCGCGCCGCCCCACAACGTATCGGCGCCATCATTGCCCGTTATGAGATCATCGCTTGCAAAGCCGATAATCGAATCGTTGTTCTGGGTGCCATGGAGCACGAACTGATGGATGTCGCTCGCAAGCCAGTGTGTGCCATCATCGAAAACAATGTCACCGAGCATATTGCCCACCCAGGCAAAGTACCCGACAACGGTGACGCTTTCGCCGCTGGTTGCAACGGTCAATAGCAAATCGTTATTCGGTTTTTTCGTCGCGATGATTTCTTCGGGCCGCAAATCCCTGAGTTGCAGAATGCTCGCGTTGAGTGAGCCCCAACCCTCGCTGGTGATTTTGTCGTGTCCATCGCCACGCCCGAAGACAAACACGTTGCGCTCCGTATTGTCGGCAAGCACATCGTCGCCAGCCCCCCCGATCAGCGTGTCTTCCCCTGCGCCACCATGCAGGTAGTCATCATCTTCGCCGCCGTCCAGTTCGTCATTTCCGTAATCACCGTACAGCCAATCGCGACCATCCCCGCCTAGCAAGGAGTCCTTGCCATTGCCCCCCGCCAACACATCAGAACCGCCCTCACCCAAAAGAACGTCATCGCCTTCGTTGCCCAGGAGACAGTCGACCCCCTCTCCTCCGAGAAGCACATCCTGGCCGGCCCCTCCATAAAGAAAGTCCGCGCCGAGATCCCCATACAGCGTGTCATCTCCTGCCTGCCCATCGAGAGAATCGTTACCGTCACCGCCCGACACGATATCCTGCCCCGCCCCCGCCATCAGCGTGTCGTCGCCCAAGCCACCAAACAGCCGCTCATCGTCGTCGCTACTGACAATGCGGTCGTCACCGTTTCCGCCGAATACGAGGTTCTCAAAGACGACCTTGCTGCCGCTGAACGACACTCCAGCCGCTGCGTACACAGCAAGCAGCTCCGGCGTACGCGGCAGCGAGCTGATACTGCTTGCGATCAGCGAGGCACCTTGCCAGCCGATAGCGCTCAGAGCTCGTCCATCCGTATGCCAGAGTTGCAGCAAGGTCGTCATGCCCATGACAGGATCGGCCGCGATCTGCGCCTGCAACTGCCCGTCGAGTCTGCTGAAATCGAGGCCGACGTTTTCTTCGTCGATAGAGACGCTGCCCACTAACGCGTTGTGCCCAGGTATTTGTTCAGCCAGATCGATCTCGAACTGGAAAAGCATCTCGTCGAATGCAGTTTTCAAAAAGGGCGCGGCCTTGCCATGCGGGTTGGGGTCGCGTTCCAGCCAGCACCAGGTGCCCATGTACGGCTCGCCCAACCAGGCTTCCAGGGCGGCGAGGCTTCTTGCGTCACCAATGGCATTGCCATAAATCATTCTCGCCGCGCGGCTGCCCGGATCGACGCTCTCGACTCCGGCCCAGGCGTAGACGAGATTGACGAGCGCCGAGCGGCGCGTCAGCGGATTGGTGTCTGCAAGGTATTGTTCGAGCAGGGTCTTGATGTGCCCGCTTGGGTCGTGCGCCATGGCCTGATGCAGGCTGCGCATATTGCCCGAGCCGGCCAGGTCCGGCAGCGCGGCAATCTCTTCGCTGAGTGCTAGCGGGTCGTACTCGGTGGCGTTGTCGCGGTCGACGGCAAACCACACGTCTTGTATCGCCGCCGTATCGCCATCCACTTTCGTATAGCTGCCGGCCTGCCAGTGCAGGTTACTGTTTGTATCGATGTTCTCTGCCAGATTTTCCGGCGTGCTCGCGGCGACGGCAAAGGCAGTGCCTATGCTTTTGACATTCGCTTCGGCGAGGCTCTTCAGTTCGCCAGCATCCACCTTGCCATTGCTGTTGCCGTCTTGCCAGATTTTGATCTGCGTGTAGGCGGCATCTGCTGAGCTGATCTGCCAGTCGCCATTGCTGTCGAACTCGCGCAGGGCCGCAAAGCCGTTCTGCGCATTGAGGCCGGAGCTCAGTATCGTGTTGGTGCCAAAGAGTTCCGCGCCGCTGTCGATGAGGCCATTGCCGTTGCGGTCGAGGACCAGCAGGCCGTCGTCCTTGCCCACCCAGCCGGTGAGTTGAGAGAAACTGTTGTTGTCGAAGTCGAAGCGCACGCCCTGGTCGGTGCCCAGGGTTTCGACGCCGTCGCCATCGAGGTCGAGAATCAGTGGGCTGGTCGTGACGGAGCCTTGGTTGGTTTTTTTACGCTCGGAGCCCTTGCTTGGCTTCTTTTCTTCGTCAAGATGGATGCCGAGGTCATCTTGCTTCCAGTCTTTGATAAGGGTACGGCTACCATCCTTGGCCACGACCAGGAGTTCTCCAGGAACGTCCAGTGCCTCACCACGGTAGTAGGAAATCTGCCCATCAGCACTCTTCCAGATACTTGAACCATCATCCTGTTTGCCCCCCTTGAGCAACTTGGGTTGAGAAGCGGTGCCAAAGTCGAAGCTGATACCAACCGTAACGCTCCCCTTGCCGTCCTCGTCCTGTATGACGCTGGGGCCATTGAAGCTGACGTAATAGTCGTCGTTGCCATTGCCGCCCTTGAGTGTGTTCTTGTTTGCCCCGCCGACCAGCGTGTCATTACCTTCGCCACCGTCGAGCGTGTCATTGCCTGCTCCGCCAATCAGTACATCATTGCCGTCGCCGCCTTTGAGCGAATCATCTTTTTGATCGCCCAGCATCAGGTCACTTTTAGCGTCCGCCGGAGCCTTGGATACAAGTGCTTCGTGGTTCATGACCAGCGCATAACGCTCGATACTGTTCAGGTCAGGTAACGTTACGTGGGCCTTGTCGACGAGCTTCTGGATGAGCTTCTGTAAGACCTTGATACCTGCATGATCTGACTCCGATGAAATTTTTGTGGCGTCGAATTGCACACCACCCGTTATCTTGTCCAGGAATGGGTCGATGCTACTTCCCGAAGCAAATCGGTAATACTCGGCCAGCGTGGAGAGAACGCCCTTGACGAGGGCATCGTCGTTAGCATCAGGGGCGTCTTTGAATTTCTGTAAATCAGCAGCGAGAGTATCGAGTATTCCGTTGGGAACAATGCCGTTGCCAGGGTCGCCCAGTTGCTGGATCAGCATGCGTGTAAAAACGTCGATCGTGTCACTCCCCCGCATATCCGCAGAGGCGTATAGCTTCGTATCGAAAAGCACGCTCAACAGATGCGGCTGCGCAACGACCGCCGCTTTGAACGCGCTAGAGGCCTCGAGTGCCTGGAGCAAAGTGATTGAGTGAAGCTGAATTGCGCTAACGTCAAGTGGGTTGCCGTCTTCGATTGGCGAATTACTGCCCGTGATGTAAGGCATGACCGCTCGCAGTTTTTCCAGCGCTTCGCCCTTGGCAAAATAGCCGGTGACTTTCGCCTGCCTGGAAAGAAACGACAACATTCCCCCAGGAGCAACATAATCCGCGAAAGCATTGTCTCCGGTTGCCGCGGAAATCACTGCAGCTATCGGCTTCAGTAGTTGTAGAAGCAGTGGGTTAAGTGCCGTCAATTCAAAAGGCGCGACATCAAATACGGTAGCTGAGCGGTTGAAAAACACCGCCATCAGAGATGCCAGGCCAGCTCCAAGGGAATGTCCTGTAAACGTAATATTGGCGCCGGGATTGGTGAGCATTGTTTCGAAAACCAGCGCGACAGCCTGACCAAGCTGCACCCCGCCCAAACCGGTGGCAGCGCCAATATTCGTGGCCCAATCGAATATTTCATTGGTCCCGGTAAATGCGATGACAACGTCGCTGCCATTTTTGTAAACGCCGGCTGAGAAACCTGTGATCGAGTCTGTAGTAGGAACGATCTCTGTCCAGCCTGCGGGAACGGGCATGGTGTTTACACGAGTCCGCGCATACACGTGAGCGGATAGCTGGGCGTAAATATCTTTCGTTAGCATTTCTATCTTTCAATTATTCAACAATGATTGTCAGTAGATACCGAACGTATTTTCTTGAAATCTTCAGCGACGTTTCCTCTTCGCTTCTGCTTTTCTGGTAAGCGCAACACCTCGGGCTCGCCGTCTATAAAATTTGGGCCAGTGAGAAGATTTGTGTCACGCTCGAACAGCTTTGGATCAAGTGACACTCGCGCCCATTCGCCATTACGGACGCGGTACTCCAGATAAGGAGATTTGGGACGACCAAGACGTCTCCAGTCTTCACACATATAAAAAGTGGCAACAAGAAACCACTCTTTTTTGCTCACGTCATAGTCGAGCAAAATCGGCGCATAAATGTCATTCCATGAGGGCGGCATTGGGTAAGGACTCGACACCACCTGAAGCGACTCTTTCAAGTCACGCAAACCACTTGGCCCCCCCATCTCGCCGAAACCTTTGGCTTGTGCTGAACGTTGCACGACAATCACCGAGCCATCGGCCAGCTGTACCTCTTCTTTCCAATCTGTTTTTTTGGTTCCGCTACAGGCGGACGCAAGTAACGCCGACAGTACCAGCACAAAGCTCATCAGTTTTTTCATGTGTTCAACCCTCATTTACTTCGCATAGCGCAAGCGGACATCTCCAACGGAGGCCGTAATTAACGCATCCAGTCTTCCAATATTTTCAACAAGCCGTATGCCAATTAGCTACTATTTTTTTCAAGCTATCTTCATATTTTCCACGCCGCCCGATTTTTTCTGGCAAGCGCAATAATTCTGGCTCTCTATGCGAGAAATTTGGGCCCAACAATAGATTTGTTTCACGTCCGATGAGCCCGGTATCAAATGAAACTTGCATCCACTTTCCATTGCGAACGCGATACTCAAGATAAGGTAACGCAGGTCGTCCAAGGCGATACCAGTCTTCGCACATGTAAAAAGAAGTCACCAATAACCACTCTTTTCGACCTTTGTCGTAGTCAAGAAGAATTGGAACGTAAATATCATTCCATTGGAGCGGTATCGAGGAATGGCCCGACACCACTTGAAGCGATTCTTTCAAGTCGCGCAATCCTCCCGGCCCTCCCATTTCACCAAAGACATGTGCCTCCGCCATACGTTGCACAATAATCACCGAACCATCAGCAAGTTTTACTTCCTCTTTCCAATCCGTTTTCTTCGTCCCGCTGCAGGCTGATGCAAGCAACACTGACAGTAACAGTACAAAGCTCATCAGTTTTTTCATGTGTTTAATCCTTATTTACTTCGCAGAGTGCAAGCGGACATCTCCAACGGAGACCGCAATCAACGCATCTAGTCTTCCAATATTTTCAACAAGCCGTATGCCAAGCTCCTAAAATTATTAGGAACCTATCTGCAACGTTTCCGCGCCGCTTCCGTTTTTCCGGCAAGCGCAACATCTCAGGCTCACCATCTATAAAGTTCGGCCCAGTAAGCAGGTTAGTCTCATGTCCTATTAGCTCTGAATCGAGCGGAACACCTATCCATTTGCCATTCCGAACGCGATACTCAAGATAAGGAGATTTGGGACGACCAAGACGTCTCCAGTCTTCACACATATAAAAAGTGGCAATAAGAAACCACTCTTTTTTGCTCACGTCATAGTCGATCAAAATCGGCGCATAAATGTCATTCCATGATGGGGGCATTGGGTAAGGACTCGACATCACCTGAAGCGACTCTTTCAAGTCACGCAATCCACCTGGGCCACCCATTTCTCCAAAACCGTGTGCTTGGGCTGAACGCTGCACAACAATCACCGAACCATCGACTAGCGGTGTCTCTTCTTTCCACGCTGTTTTTTTCGTTCCATTACAGGCGTACACCAGCAACACGAACAGTATCAATGCAAATATCATCTTTTTTTTCATGCAGTCAATCTCATGGCATGTCGCTGGAAATAATCTAATTTATGGAGATATTTCTTGCGTCAAAAATTCTTGTCACAAACCATGCACACCGCGCGTCCGCCCGGAAAGCATCAGGAACGAAGGGGCTGCTCGAAACCGAACAGTCGACTGGCCTCGAAGACCATGACGCCAGGAAGCCCAAGACCGGCGATCAGATAGGCGTACATACCCACGACGAAGTAGGCGATACCCCCTTCGCCAGCTTGACCAAAGATGCCCAACGCAATTACGCGAGTAAAAAGAATAGACACGGCGCCGAGTACGCCGAGAATCATCAGCAAGATACCAAGCTTCCTGACAAGTGCCGTAAAGCCATTTACGTTAATAGCGTTCAAGGTGTCCTTGTATTTGGCAACCAAGAAAATGCGATAGATGAAGGCGAACAGCATCGGTAACGCAAGAAGGGCACCGCCCGCCAGGAGGCCACCGCCCGTGGCAAGAGCCGCCCACCCTGTTGAACCGAAAAGCGCCGTGGGAAAAAAGGTAAGAATCAAGGCCAAGCAGTACAAGCCCCTAAGATATTTGTTTGCCTGAATATTCATGTGTAACTCCTGGTTCATCGATGTGAGTTAACAGAAGCAAGCGCCTCTGGTGTCATATATGGCTTGGCGCTGTGGATCAGAGCAACAATCCGCTCCATCTCCGCACCCGCACCGTAGTTTCGGTAAGTTTCAGAAAAGGCATCAGCTGCTTTATCAAAAGCCGGATCGCTCAGAATCATTTCCATCGCTTTCCTACATCCTGCTTCGTCCCACGGCGCTTTAAGCGACAGACCCGCTCCCATATCCATGATCCGCGTCGCACATAATTGCTGTTCGACGAATGCCGGCAATATCAACTGGGGCAATCCTGCTCGCAGCGTTTGCGTGGTGAAGCCGATAGAGCCATAACCAATCGCAAGATCGGCTTCTGGCAATAGTGAGGCGAATGCGACGGCTTGATGACTGAAGTGCAGGTGCGGAGCGGAAAAGCGGGCAACGTGGCTCGGGTGAGTTCCGGGCGCGACAAAAATCACACGATGATTCGAGGCCTTGAGCGCTTTGAGCAGCGGTGCGAAGCCGCGCATTTCGGGACGCATGTAGACCAGCACGCGCGCGCCCTGTCCTTCGGGCCACGCCACTGTGGACGCGCCCTCGCCTGCTTTAGGCTCGTAGAAAACACCGGCGTAATGTTCGCCGGGCCGCTGGCCGTAGTGATCGAGTTCCGGAAAAGTAGCAAGAATGCGTCGCACCGATCCAAATAGCTCGGCCACGCTCTGCATGAGCGGCTGCCTGCGTACCTTCAGCACGGTGTTGATTGTCCTGAGCAAGCCATCATCAGCCTCGGCCAACTGTGCGGTTGGCACGTCGTCCCAAGGACGCATTGAAGGGAGCGGCGTGCTCTGCGGCGGGATTTCAAAACCGCTGCCCAGTGCTGCAGCAGGGAGCTGTGCGATACGTGCTGCGAGCAGCGCAGTCGGCGCATGATCAGCAATGATCCGGTCCGGCTGAAAGAGCCGGAACAGATTCAACCAGCTCTGAACGGCGCCTTGCAGCGCAACCGTATCGCGGTAGCCTTCACGCAACAGCATGTCGGCATAGTTGACTGGTGGCCGCGCAGTACGTTGCGCGACGGTGATGCGCGGAGATTCGACAAATGCAATGCCATGTTGCACAAGCATTTGCCCCGCAGTCCGGCTATCAGGCACAGCGAAGAGGACGGTGTGCCCTTGCTCTCGCAGCTTACGCGCGAGCGGCAAGCAGCGGGCCAGGTGTCCAAGATTGCCACCCAGTTCCAGCGCAATGAGTACACGCAGGCGTCCGCTGTTCGCGTGCGTCGGCCGCACCTGCACGTCGGCCATAAGCCCCCCGATTTGCCGCACTTGCATGACCTCTCGTTGCCACCTGAAGGTGGTGGCTTCTTATGAAAATTCGCTCGTCTGGCGATTGCTTCCGTACCGATTATGCGTGAGTTCAAATGCATAACAGCGAACGTGGCCAAACCATGCCCTTACGGGCAGGTGGCTACTTGCTTTAATTGATGGCCTTGACGATTTTGGCGAATATTCATCTCTCTTCATTCTGCTGAATGAAAAGTGGTGTCCACAAAGTACCTGTGGAAATTGCTGAAGAGAACGATGCCTGATTTGCGCATTGCAATGAATTGTGCCGGCAAAGTGACGCGCACCTCGAGCATGTCTTCGAAGACGGGCCGAATCCTACCGGTCTGCGTTATTGCATTAATTCGGCTTCGATCAAGCTGGAGAAGGAATGAACCGCACCGCGTAGGTAGGGGTGAGCCGATTTTGACCAGTGAGGATGCCCGACATCAACTTGGTTCAGGTATCGACATCCGCGTTGGGCATCGCTTCGCTCACCCCAACCTACAGTTTTATTTGGCTTTGCACACGCAACGCACGCAACACCTCTGAGTCAAACTCACGCCTTGCCAGCACGATGAAGATCAGCGTCGTGGCGATCATGAAGAGGCTTGGCGTGATCATCCAGGCGAGAATGGCCATGCCGAAGTAATAGGCGCGGATGCCGCGATTGAAGTCGTCGCCTGCGCAGGTATTCACGGCTGCCGTGCGCTGCGCGAACAGCTCCAGTTCTTCCGGGTCGCTTTCCTTGGGAGGTACGGCGCCCATGATGATCGAGAGCACGTTGAATTCACGCAGTGACCAGGTGAATTTGAAGTACGCCACCACGAATACTGCGATGAGCATCAGCAGCTTGAGCTCCAGTGCTTCGCGCGAGATGGCGTGTGCAAAGGGCAGTTCGGCGGCGGTCTCGATGAAGCGGTCCAGCGCGCCGAGCGTCGCGAACAGGCCGGCGATGATGTAGATCGAGGTATTGGCGTAGAAGGAAACGCTGTTCACCAGGTTGCCGACCAGCGCTGCGTCGACGATGCGGTTCTCGCGCACCAGCATCTGCTTGGCCCAACCGAGGCGCAGGCGATGCGTCTCTTCGAGCAGCGTGATGCGCCCGCGCCAGCCACGATCGACGATGCGCTCGTAGCCGGCCCAGCAAATCATGAACCAGATCAGGCCGGTCCAGTCGAGCCAGGTGAACTTGGCGAGAAACAACGTGACAAAATTCATCTGTGATAACCCCTCTCAGTACGTCACGCCGGGATCAGGAAACGCCGGATGATGTCGATCTGGTCGGCATCCATGAGTGCAGGTGCGTGGCCGACATCCGGTATCTCGGCTGCTTCGGCGCGCGGCCCACGCTTTGTCATCTGCTCTACCGTCTCGGCGAGCAGCAGATCGGATCTGGCGCCGCGCAGTACGAGCGTCGGGCAATGGATCGCATCGTAGATCGGCCAGATGGCGACATCGGTGGCCGGCATGATGCGAAATGCATCGCCGATGCCGGGATCGTAACGCATCTTCCAGACCAGACCGTCCTGCTTCACCGAGTACTCGGTCAGGTGCCGCCACTGCGTATCGCTGAGATTGCCGAAGTCGGCACTGACCGCACGAACGAATTGCTCTGCCGCCTCGAAGCTTGGAAAATCCGGCGCGCGGCCGACGTATTCGCCGATGCGCTGTAGAGACGCGCCGGTGATGACTGGCCCCACATCGTTGAGCACCATGCGGCGGATCGGGCTGTTCGGCTGGGAGGCAAGCCCCATGCCGATCAGCCCGCCCATCGAGGTACCGACCCAATCGACTTCCTTGATACCAAGATGGCGCAGCATGAGGAATATGTCCGTCGCATACTGTGGAATCGTGTAGCCGAGCTTGTCGACCAGCCAGTCGCTTTCACCACGGCCGACGATATCTGGACAGATGACGCGATAATGCGTGCTCAGTGCCTGCGCCAGGTCATCGAAATCGCGCGCATTGCGCGTCAAGCCATGCACACAGACCAGCACACGCGTGTTCGCTGGATCGCCCCACTCCACGCAAGACATGCGATGCACGCCACTCTTGCTGAAACAACGCACATCCCAGCGACGCAAAGGCTTGTCCGGCGCAACCTGCATCGGCCTGCGACGCACGAACAGGGATTTGATAAAACGAAACAACTTGCTTATTGCTGCTTTCATTACCTACTCCAGTTTGCGCCGCCATTTACTTATTGGCCGTGCCAGTATCGCCCACGTTCCTGTCTTTCCCAAATGAGCCTTGGCCCCGTATAGATTCCTTCCGCTGGCTCGCCAATCAATACGGCACCATTCAGGTCCGAACGCAGTAAAGTGGCTCCAGTATCGGCATAGCGCGCGACCACTTCCGGCGCAGGGTGGTGAAAACGATTGCGATAGCCGGATGTGAAGATGACGGTAGTCGCACCCACGGCTTCGATGAAGGCCGGTTGCGAAGATGTCTTGCTGCCGTGGTGTGGCGCAACCATCACCGTGCTGCGCAAGCGCGAGGCATCCCGGGCGAGTATTGCGTTCTCCGATCTCGCCTCGATGTCGGCGGTCAGTAACAAGCTCCAGCGTGCATCACTCACTCGCAGCACGCAGGAATTGTCGTTGTCCTTGCTTGCCTGCGCGTCCGCTGCAGGGTGCAGCACCTCGAAGTGAACACCATCCCAATCCCACGCGTCGCCACGACGACAAGCGCGCTGACCATTGGCCTGACGCACCAGCGCGTGCTCGGCAGGCAGGCTGCTCATGAATTCCACGACCGGCATCAGCTTGAGCAACGAAGCCGCCCCGCCGCTGTGGTCCAGATCGTCATGCGACACGATCATGCGGTCGAGGCGCCCTACACCGGCCGCGCGCAGATAGGGATAGATCACGCGCTCGCCACTATCGGCTTCCGGCGTGTATTGCGGACCCGTGTCGAACAGCAGATCGTGATTTGCCGTCTGCACATGCACGGCGAGCCCCTGCCCCACGTCGATGACAGCAGCATCGAAGTGCCCGGCAGTCGGCCGTATTGGTGTCCACGCCAGAAGGGGAAGGAACGCCAGCAACACGGTGCGGCGCGCAGGTACGCCGCGCGGCAACAAGGCCCAGAAAGCCGCCAATACACCGATTGCAACCAGCCATGCAGGAGGTGCGGCCTGCTGCCAGTTTGCCATCGGCAATGCCGCCAGCCAGGCAAGGAAGTGCATCAACAAATCGAGAAGCCAGTGCGCAAATTCGGCGATGCTTGGCATGGGCAGCACCGCAAAGAGTAATGCCAGCGGCGTAACGATGGCACTGATCAATGGAATGGCCAGGGCATTGGCAAGTGGCGATACGAGCGAAAACTGCTGGAACAGACCAAGCAGCAAAGGCAAGGTCAGGAGAATGATGGCCCACTGCGCCCGCCAATGCGCCATGCACCACGCCGTGAACTTGCCGCCCGAACTGACGACTTCGCGTCCGATCCAGAAGAGCACCGCTACGGCGCCGAACGACAGCCAGAAACCCGGCGACAAGACGGCCCAGGGGTCATAGAGCAATACCACGAAGAGCGCTGAGGTCAGACAACGCACGGCGCCCGTACCCCGCCCGAACCAGATACCGCAGGCCACTACGATCAGCATGTATAGCGTGCGTTGCGCCGGCACGCCGAAGCCGGACAACACGACATAGATGAAGGCAGCTAGCGCCCCTGCGGCGACCGCCGCCTTCTGCGCGGGCAGGCGTAGACTCAGCGCAGGCACGCGTGACCAGGCGTGACGAATGAGCCAGGCGATCAACGCTGCGAAGAGCGTCACATGGCCACCAGAAATCGACATCAGGTGCGTCACGCCAGTCTGGCTGAACAAGCGCCACTGCGCTGCTGATACAGCAGACTGATCGCCGATGGCCAGCGCGCTCAGCACACCAACCCATTGCCCATTTGGCAAGGCACGCTCGAAGCGCTCGCGCACCACCTGCCGCAGTCGCTGAATGCGCGGCAATATGCCGTCGGCAAGATCGTTGGTGCGTTGTGCCAGATCGCGCGATCTGACATAACCTACCGCGCGAATGTCGCGCTCGAACATCCAGCCCTCGAAATCGAAACCATGCGGGTTGAGATTGCCGTGCGGGCGGTGCAGACGCACGCTGAGCTGCCACGCCTCACCGGCACGCAGCGCCGGAATCGCCTGCTTGCCATCGGCATACCAGCTCAGTGAAATGTTCTCAGGCACACCGGGCGGTCGCTGCAGCGCATGAAACAAGAAGCGTGTACCGCGCTCGCCACGATCAGGCAGGTCGGCGATGTAGCCAGACACAACGAGATCCTGGCCTTCCAGTGCAACAGCGAGGGATTCGGCGAGACGCAGTTCGGCACGCCAGTTGGCATACGCCAGCCCGGTCACAACCGCTGCGATGAACGCCAGCGACCACATCGCGCGTCGCCACCCGAGACGACGAGCCAGCAAGCAACCCGGCACCAGCGCGGCGATTGCCCACAGGATCGGGCGCTCTGATGGCAACGTGGATTGTTGCTGACACCAGCAGATACCCAGCGCGAAAGCCACGATCAGAAAACGCATGGCTGGAATTTAACCACGAGATACTTGTCTGGATAGGGTCTATCACCTGCGCAGGCACTCGATTCGACGCAGCATTGCGTCGCACGCCTGCTTTGGCGCAAGCCATGGACTTCAACGCAATCCGCCGGGTGAAGGGTGAACAGACTTAAAATGTCTTACTGCTGACGACAAGCCGCCACTCATGCGCAAAATTTTCCGCCGATACATGCCCGACCCCGACACACTGGGTAAGAGTCGTCTGTTTTCACTGCTCGGCAGCACCCTGCTTCAACCGGGCTTATGGCATCTGAATCGGCGCTCGGCGGCACGCGGCGTTGCCATTGGCATGTTCTGCGGACTCATTCCAGGGCCGTTCCAGATGCTTGGTGCCGCACTGGCCTGCCTGCCCGTCCGTGCCAATCTGCCCATCGCCCTGGCCACAACCTTCTATACGAACCCGCTGACCATCGTGCCGCTCTATCTGGCCGCGTTCAGTATCGGGCGGTTCCTGGGAGGATCGGATGCGCGCTTCGTCATGCCACCCGAGAAAGGCGCTCAATCCTTGTTCGAATGGGGCCATGCGTTGCTGCAGTGGATGTCGGGCCTTGGGCAGCCCATGGCAGTCGGTTTGCTGGCACTCGCCACGATACTGGCTGTTGCTGGATATGTTCTGGTACGACTCGCATGGCGGTGGCACGTGCTGCGTGCCTTGCGTCACCGGCGCGCACGGCGGCTCGGCCAATCATCGGTCTGAGACATCCGGCCGCACACCAGACTCGTGCAGTCGTGCGACAGCGTGAATCAGATAGACAGAATCCCGTCCTGCAGATTGAGCACACGCTGGGCACGTGCGGCAAGTTCCGGGTCATGCGTCACGATGACCAAGGCAGTCCCCAGACGCGCATTGAGCGACAACATGAGATCAAACACCGTCGCTGCGGTACGCCGATCCAGATTGCCGGTAGGCTCGTCAGCCAGGATGCATTTCGGCTCCGTCACCAGCGCGCGCGCAATGGCCGCACGTTGACGTTCGCCACCCGACAACTCGCCCGGCGTGTGCTCGACACGATGACCCAGCCCCACTGACTCGAGCATGGCGGCAGCGCGCGCATGCGCTTCCTGACGCGGCATGCGCCGGATGATCAGCGGCATCGCGACATTTTCCAGCGCAGAGAACTCGGGCAACAGATGATGAAACTGGTAGACGAAGCCCAGCGAGTGATTGCGTATGTCGCCACGCTCGGCCTCCGACTGGGCGTTCATGTCGCGGCCCATGATGGTGACATTACCGGTACTTGGCGAGTCCAGCCCACCAAGCAGATGCAGTAGCGTGCTCTTGCCTGAGCCGGAGGCGCCGACGATGGCTACCGTCTCTCTGGCAGCGATCGTCAAATCTACACCCTTGAGCACCGTCACCGCCGTGGCGCCACCACCGTAGGTCTTGCCCAGGCCGCTGCATGACAAGATGTTGCCATTGCCATGGCTCGGATTCATGTCATTCATAGCGCAAAGCCTCGGCAGGATTGATGCGCGACGCACGCCAGCTTGGATAAAGCGTCGCCACCAGCGTCAGGATGAAAGCGATGACGATGACGCCAATCAGGTCGTGCCATAGCAACTCCGATGGCAGACTGGATATCTGGTACACCTCGCGCGACAGTATCTGGAAGTGGAACAGGTGCTCGATGAATGGCACGATCGTGTCGATGTTCAGCGCCACCGTTACACCAAAAATGACGCCGATGCCGAGCCCGATGAAGCCCATCAATGCGCCCTGCACGACGAAGATCGCCATGATGGAACGCGGGCTTGCACCCAGCGTCCGCAAGATTGCAATGTCGGCGCGCTTGTCCTGCACCGCCATGACGAGTGCCGAAACGATGTTGAATGCGGCCACAGCGACGATGAGGGAAAGAATGATGAACATCACGTTCTTCTCGATCTGTACGGCGCGGAAGAAGTTGGCGTGGCTCTGCGTCCAGTCCGTCACGTAAGCCTCCGGCGGCATCTGCACGCCAAGCTTCATGGCCACCTGCGGCGCGTCGAACAGTTCTGCAAGCTTGAGCCGCACGCCGCTCACGCCGTCACCCATCTGGTACAGCCGTTGTGCGTCCTGCATATGCACGAGCGCCAGACCAACGTCATATTCGTACATACCGGCCTCGAATACGCCGACCACCCGGAACTGTTTAAGTCGCGGCAGCACAGCCGCCGGCGTGACCAGACCCTGCGGCGCGATGAGTGTGACCTTGTCGCCCATCTGCACACCCAGCGAACGCGCCAGGTCGATGCCGAGGATGACATCGAATTCGCCGGGCACCAGGTCGCTCAGCTTGCCGGCCTTCATGAACTTGGCGAAATCGGCTACCGAATCTTCGAGAGCCGGGTCGATGCCGCGCACGATGGCGCCCTTGACGGTGGCGTCCAGCGAAAACATCGCCTGGGCCTGCACGTAAGGCGCTGCGGCCTGCACCTGCGGCAGCTTGCGGGCGATGTCGGCGTATTTCTGCCAGTCATGCAACTCGCCCTCGTATGCCGATATCTGCACGTGTGAAGCAACGCCGAGGATGCGCGTGCGCAAGTCGCGCTGGAATCCATTCATCACCGACAGCACGATGATCAAGGCGCCGACACCGAGCGCGATGCCTGCCATCGAAACGAAGGAAATGAAGGAGACAAAGCCGCCGCCACTGCGCCGGCGCCGGGCTCGCACATAGCGCAAACCAACGGCTAGCTCGAAGGAGCTGAGGATGTTAGAACTCATTTCACAGATACCCACGCGTGCGACGGTTCTTTTTCGGGTGCAGGACAAGGCGTGCGGAGCGCTGCTTGGTAGATCCCAAGTGAGCAACGCATAACGCAGTCATGCGCCCGAAAAAGAGCCGTCCCTCCGGGTTGTGATTCAATGCGGCCCCCGCGTCGTTGCGCTCGTCGTTCAGGGGAACCACCCTGAACTTCCTCGCGGCGCCTAGCGGGCATCCGCATTGAATCACAACGCATCGCGCGGGTATCTGTGAAATGAGTTCTAAAGATGTTCATGGCGGGCTGCATGCTACACTGGCCCGCGCCGTGTTGCACGGCTCGCAGCAAGCGAAATACGAGGATCGGCGCTTTCCCGACAGGTCCGTAGCGCATCGCTTGCAGTAGCAAACTCGCGCATGTCGCGGGTAGTGCAGTGAAGATGCAATCGGCCGCATCTCCCTTCTTCTGTTTGCTGTGCCGTCTTGTGCACCCTTCACACATGTCCGCACATACTTCTGTTCTTTGTGCCATTCCGGGCCTCGTCTGGCCGGCCCCGGGCTTGCACGAAATATTGAGTAGCCTCGACTTGCCCGGTCTATCCACTCTGCTTGCCCGGGCAGAAGTGCAGCACGCGACGCACATCTCGTTTGACGCCTGGCTTGCAGCCGAATTCGGCCAGCCAGTCAGTCCCCCCTTCGCTGCGATCCGCCTTGCTGGCGAGATGGGCACGGCACCCGACGCCGGCAGCCTGTGGGTGTGTGCCGACCCCGTCAATCTGCGTTTCGCCCGCCAAAGCCTGCTGCTCGACGGCCCGGCCGCGCTGGATCTGCAAGCGCACGAAATGACGAGCCTGTTCGATGATCTCAACAAGAGCTTTGGCGACGCAGGCAAGTTCGTGTGCACATCGCGCTGCGGCTACCTGGCACTTGATGCAGCACACGCCGACAAGCTTGCTACGACTCTCTCTCCTTTGTGTGATGTCGAAAACCGCCCTGTCACCCACTTCCAGCCGCAAGGCAAACACGCTGACTGGTGGTCGCGGCTGTCCAATGAGCTGCAAGTCTTTTGTCATAATCATGCAGTGAATGCGGCGCGCGAAGCACGTGGCGCGCCGGGGCTCAATGCGTTGTGGTTGTGGGGCGCAGGTATGGCACCAGCAACGCTGGCAGCACCGGCTGCACGACTTGCCGCGCACCTGGTGAATCCACAACCGCTGCTAGCCGGTCTGGCCCGCCTTGCGCAGACCAAGCTCGAAGTTTTCGAGCCGCAACACGCTGCCGAATGGCTCGTAGTAGACGCGCTTTTCGAGCCGGCGCAGCAACGCGACGCAGCACGCTGGGCGCAGGCCTTGCAGACGCTCGATGCCGAAGTCCTCGTCCCCTTGGCAAAGCAATTGCGCGAACGCAAGATCGCTCGCTTGACCATCATCTCGCCGGGCGATTCCACCCTGGCGCGCTTCGACATCAGCCCCCCGCCGCGTTGGCAGATATGGCAAAACCGCGCCAGTAAAGCCCGCCTTCTCGCGGCTCTCGGATATCCAGCATGACACGCATCGTTCAACGCCCCGTGCCACAACACATTGCTCGTCATCTGCACACCGCGGGTCATCACCCTTTGCTTGCGCGCCTCTTTGCAGCACGCGGCGTTGCCAGCGCCGACGAGCTCAAGACCGAGCTCGGCGCATTGCTGCCACCGGCAGGGCTCAAGGGCATCCAGCAAGGCGCAAAATTGCTCGCCGATGCCATCGCGGCAGGGTCGCGCATGCTTATCGTTGCCGACTATGACTGCGACGGCGCGACCGCTTGTGCTGTAGGTATGCGTGCGCTGCGCGCCATGGGCGCAAACGTCAGCTACCTCGTGCCGAACCGCTTCGAATATGGCTATGGCCTGACGCCTGCCATCGTCGAACTCGCCGCTGCCAGCAAGCCCGATCTGTTGATCACCGTAGACAACGGTATCGCCAGCATCGAGGGGGTAGCCAGAGCACGCGAGCTGGGCATGGCCACGCTGATCACCGATCATCACTTGCCGGGCGATGCATTGCCTGATGCGAATGTCATCATCAACCCCAACCAACCGGGTTGCGACTTCGGCAGCAAGTGCATCGCCGGTGTGGGGGTGATGTTCTATGTCGCCATGGCGCTGCGGGCCGAATTGCGCGAGCGTGGCTGGTTCGAAGCCAACCAGCGGCCGGAGCCCAAGCTGGGCGACCTGCTGGACTTGGTGGCGCTCGGCACGGTCGCCGACGTGGTCAAGCTCGATGCCAATAACCGCATCCTGGTCAGCCAGGGCCTGGCGCGCATGCGTGCCGGACGCATGCATGCAGGGCTGCGCGCGCTGTTCGCCGTCGCCGCTCGCGAACCGTCGCGCGCCAGCACGTTCGACATGGGCTTCGCACTGGGGCCGCGCCTCAATGCAGCCGGGCGCCTCACGGATATGTCGCTGGGCATCGAATGTCTTTTGACTGACGACTTCGCCCGTGCAATGAATATTGCCCAGGAGCTGGATCAACTCAACCGCCAGCGACGCTCGATCGAAGAAGACATGAAAGACACGGCGCTGGCCACGCTCGAATTCACCGACATCGGCGAGCAGGCCGGCATCGCGCTCTTCGAACCGGATTGGCATCAGGGCGTGATCGGCATCGTCGCGGGACGTATCCGGGAACGTGCGCATCGCCCGACGATCGCTTTTGCCCCGGGCATGGCGGGTGAGCTCAAGGGCTCGGGCAGATCGATACCCGCATTGCATTTGCGCGACGCGCTCGACCTCATCTCCAAGCGCGAGCCAGAGTTGATCCTGAAATTCGGTGGCCACGCCATGGCTGCCGGCTTGTCCATCCGCGAAGCCGACTTTGCTCGCTTTGCCAAGGCCTTTGCCGAGACGGTCGCTGCCCTGCTCAGCCCCGCAGATCTGCAGCGCACGATCGAATCGGACGGCGTGCTCGAAGCCGCCTACATGTCGCTGGAGATGGCGCGCCTGCTCGATTCAGCGATCTGGGGCCAGGGCTTTGCACAGCCCCTTTTCGACGATGTATTCGAAGTCGAAAATCAGCGCATTCTCAAGGAACGACACCTCAAACTGCGGCTGAAGAAAGGCGCAGCCTCGTTCGATGCCATCCAGTTCAATTGCGCTGAATCAGTTCCCCGCCGTATCCGTGCGGCATATCGACTTTCGGTGAATGAATACAATGGCATTACGTCCATACAGCTCATGATCGAGCACTTTGAACCGGCCTGACTCGCTGCCCACAAGTAAAAACGCCCGACACAGTCGGGCGTTTTCATTACCGCTTCCGGCACTGCCGGATATCTCTCCTAGAACGCTTGCGCCGTATAACCTTCGGTCACGACCATGTTGTCATAGCGTGCCGCCGTCAGTCGCAGAGGATTCCACGTCAGGATCGGGAAGATCGGCACGTTGATTTGCGACGCGCATAGCTGATCGAAACGCGCCTGGGTCAGGCCGGAATAGCTCGGCATGGCCTTCTGCACGACGTTGGTCATGGTGCTCTTGCTCAGATCGATACAGGTCAGGCGCTTGGTCTCGTTGCCACCGTGGAAGGTGCTGAAGAAGAGTGCGTTCACCCAGGTGGCCTTGGTATCCGGCGGCGTGCCGGAGCAAGGGCCATTGCACTCGTCACGCAGTGCAACGTTGGTGTAGACCATCAGACGCTTGGTGGCGCCATCGGCCGACTTGATCGCCAGGCTGACTTCGCCGTTGCCACTCAACGGGATCGGATCGCCATTGGCGTCTCTAACCAGAGCACCGCTGCCATCGCGCTGATACACGTTGGCATTGTTGTCGTTCATCTTGACCGACAGGCGAATGGTGTACCAGATGCCGGGCTTGAAGCGGAACTTGCTGTCGTTCGGGATCTGACCCGGGACTTCATAAGGTGGATCGCCGGCGACCTGGTCGATCATCTTGTTGATCCCGCAACTACCCGACGGGCGAGTCTGGTCGTAGCTGTACAACTCGACGCGACCATTGGCACGCCACATGATGCGCTCGCTCCAGTTGGTACCGGAACGCTTGGCATTGCCGTCTTCGGTACACCCGCTGTCGAAAGCCGCTGCAGCCAGGCCAGGCAGTTTGCCGCCCTTGGCGAAGTCGAAGCCGGGCTCGAAGTAGACGTCGTAGGACAAGGTGTAGGCCTTGGCAGGCACTGCGGCGTTCGAATCCTTGCTACTGCCGTCGGTCTTGCCGTCGATTGGCAGATTGGCCTGGAGCACATCCGTTGCAGTGTTGCTGTGACCGGCATCCGACGGCGTCCAGTTGATAACGCCGCTGGCCGTCACAAACACCGGACTGGAAGGTGGCTGCTTGTGAATGCCATCGGATTGACGATAGACAATGCGCAAGCATGTGCTGCCACCCGTACCGCAACTTGCGGTCACAAGAGCATTTTCCGGATGAGCCTTGGGCTTGGCGCTGTCCAGATTGTTCTTCCACAATGCGCCTGTTGCCAGGGTGTCGAAGGTTTGGCGATAACGAACAACGCCGGCGGTCGACGAAGACGAGCTGCTTGCAGGTGTGCTTGAAGCGGCCGCAGAGCTGGCCTTCGAGGATGCAGCCGCTGAACTGGCTTTGGACGAAGCGGCCGCGGAACTGGCCTTGGATGAAGCCGCCACAGAGCTGGCCGCCTTGGAAGAGGCAGCAGAAGAGCTGGCGCCGCCAATCGGGCTACCCCCGATCAACAGGGTACAAGCGAGTCCGTTGATGGTACAGCCACCCATATTTGCACCATTCAAGGTGCCATTCGCGGTGAAGCCAAAGCTTTGGGTTTTGCCGACAGCAATGGCGCCGTTGAAGGAAACGTTCTTCCAGGTATACGGGTCCGAACCGCTCTTCGTGGCGCTGTAGAAACTCTTGATGGTGTTGCCGAGTTTGAAGGTAAGCGTCCAGCCGTTGATGGCTGTGCTCGTGTCGTTCTTGATCACGACGTCAGTCGTATAAGTGGCGCTGGAAGTGCTCTTGACCTGCAGATCGACGGTGATGGCTTGTGCCTGACCAAGCGCTAAAGCCTGTATTGCAATGGCCGCAAAAATGCCGACCGACAGCCTGCGCAATGCAGGCGCATGATGGGTGCTCATTTTGTCTCCTCCGTATTTTTAGAATTCGTGCTTTAAAGCACGTCGGGACTATATGGCTTGGGTTGAGGCGCTTGATATCGGGGTTTACCGTAGGAAAAACGCTGAAGCGCTTGTAGTGAAAACGGCCAGTGCGCCGTAGGAATTGCGCCTACTCGCTTCAATCTTGTTTGCCATCTCGAAAAGAAGGCAGGAATGGAAACCGCAAACAAAAACGCCCGACGAGAAGTCGGGCGTTCTTGCAGAACATTTCAAACAGCGTTTCAAACGGCGCCGGAGCGCCGGCTGAAGCTTAGAACGGAGCGCTCGTGTAGCCGTCCGTGATGATCATGTTGTCGAAACGGGCAGCCGTGTTGGTCTGCGGATTCCACGTCAGGATCGGGAACAGCGGCACGTTGATTTGTGACGCGCACAGCGCATTGAAACGCGCCTGGGTCAGGCCGGAATAGCTTGGCATGGCTTTCTGCACGACGTTGGTCATGGTGCTGCTCGGATCGATACAGGTCAGGCGCTTGGTCTCGTTGCCACCATGGAAGGTGCTGAAGAACAGGCCATTGATCCAGGTTGCCTTGGTGTCGGGCGGTGTGCCGGAGCAAGGGCCGTTGCACTCGTCACGCAGCGCAACGTTGCTGTACACCATCAGGCGCTTGGTGGCGCCATCGGCCGACTTGATTGCCAGGCTGACTTCGCCATTGCCGCTTACGACGATCGGATCACCCGAAGCATCCAGGACCAGATTGCCGCTGCCGTCCTTCTGATAGACGTTCGCGTTGTTGTCGTTCATCTTGACCGACACGCGAACGGTGTACCAGATGCCCGACTTGAAGCGGAACTTGCCGTCGTTCGGGATCTGACCAGGGACTTCGTATGGCGGATCACCAGCGACCTGGTCGATCATCTTGTTGATACCGCAGCTGCCCGAAGGACGCGACTGGTCATAGCTGTACATCTCGACGCGACCATTGGCGCGCCACATGATGCGCTCGCTCCAGTTGGTGCCCGAACGCTTGTTGTTGCCGTCTTCAGTACAACCGCTGTCGAATGCTGCAGCTGCCAGACCTGGCAGCTTGCCACCCTTGGCGAAATCGAAGCCAGGCTCGAAGTACACGTCATAGGCCAGTGTGTAGGCCTTTGCCGGGATCGCAGCGTTCGAATCCTTGCTGCTGCCGTCAGTCGTGCCGTCGATTGGCAAGTTGGCCTGAAGGACATCGGTGGCGGTGTTGGTGTGGGTCGAGTCAGACGGTGCCCAGTTGATGACGCCGCTGGTTGTGGCGAACACCGGGCTGGAGAACGGCTGTTTGTGAATGCCGTCCGGATGACGATAGACGATGCGCAGACACGTGCTGCCACCTGTGCCACAACTTGCCGTCACCAGTGCGTTTTCCTTGTGAGCCGTTGGCTTGGCGCTGTCCAGGTTGTTCTTCCACAATGCACCGGTTGCCAGTGTGTCGAACGTCTGGCGATAACGGACCACGCCGGTTGAGGACGAGGAGCTGCTTGCAGGTGCGCTGGATGCCGCCGTGGACGAGGCCGCCGCAGAGGATGCAGCAGCTGAACTGGCTCGCGAAGAAGCCGCAACGGACGAAGCCGCTGCCGACGATGCAACGCTGCTTGACGAGCTACCGCTGATTACCGGTGTCGTATAGGTCAGCGAGCCGCCTGGCGAGGAATTGACGTTGGCATCGAAGTTGTTGATGTTGGTGATGCCGGCCTGCTCGGTGCGGAAGGCGTAGTTCGTGGCAATGGTCTTCTCGGTGCCGCCCGGTGGGGTGACGTAGGCAGAGTAGGTCTTGGCCGGCACATTCACAACCATGCGGAAGTGGTAGATGCCGTTGGCAACGAAAGGAACGCTGGTAACTGCAGCGTAAGCGCCGCCGTTACGCGCGTCGATGGTGCCGGTGGTGGCAAAGCGCACGCTTGCAGCCATGCCGGTGTAGGCGGTTTGTGCACCGCTGCTCAACGAAATGGTGTTGTTGGCGGGCGAGATCGAGGGCTTGGCGTCAAAGCTGACGGTAAAGCTGCCGGTCTGGTTGGCCAGAGCGGTATTGACGAAGCCGTTGCTGCTGGTGATCGTCGTGCCGCTGATGCTGCTGCTCGATGAGGCAGCAACCGATGACGTCGCCGCCGAGCTGGCTGCAACAGACGACGCAGCAGCAGATGAACTGGCACCGCCGATCGGCGCGCCGCCAACCAGCAGCGTACAAGCCGCGCCATTGAGTGTGCAGTTACCAAGGTTGGCGCTGTTAAAGGTGCCGTTGCCGGTAAAACCGAATGTTTGCGTTGCCCCTACAGCGATGGCGCCGTTGAAGGAAACGTTCTTCCAGGTATAGGGATCGGCGCCTGACTCCGTCACGCTATAAAAACTCTTGATGGTATTGCCAAGTTTGAACACCAGGGTCCAACCGTTGATAGCGGTAGTGGTGTTGTTCTTGATGACGACGTCGGTAGTGTATGAAGAGGAGCCCACACTCTTCATCTGAAGGTCGACAGTTACCGGTGCCGCCTGGGTTTGACCTACTGCAAAAGCCTGGATTCCTGCGGCCACGACGAATCCAAGCGATCTCCTGCGCAATGCAGGTACGCGATGCACTTTCATTGTCTTCCTCCGATTTTTTTAGATTTAGTGCTTTTAGCACGTCGCGACTATACGATCTTGCATAAGACTTTCGGTATAGGGGTTTACCGAATAAGGCGCGTAATACGTCACGTTGCTGTCAGCAGATTTCTTACATCGGCTCATGCACTTTTCTGACGAATCGCACTCATAGAGTGGCGTTTTCAGGGTGATGAGACATCACCAGACCCGGACATCGCAGCAGAATCATTTGCCTCGTCAGCGCACTCCCGCGTTGAACAAGCACTGCATAATCACACCCTCGCGAAACTGGAACCAATCATGGAATGGCTTGCAGACCCTAATGCATGGATTGCCCTGGCAACCTTGACGGCCCTGGAAATCGTGCTGGGTATCGACAACATCATCTTCATCTCCATTCTCGTAGGCCGCGTACCGCCCGAACGCCGCAACCTGGCCCGCCGGCTCGGTCTGCTGCTGGCCATGGGAACCCGCATTCTTCTGCTCATGTCGCTCGCCTGGATCATGAGATTGACCGAGCCGCTGTTCGCAGTACTTGGCAACGACATTTCGGGCCGCGACATCATCCTGATCCTCGGTGGCTTGTTCCTGCTGTGGAAAAGCGTTCATGAGATACACGAGTCGCTGCAAGTGCCAGGCGCAGATGGATCAAGCTATCAACCGCGTGTGGGCAGCTTTGCCAGCGTGTTGCTGCAGATTGCCGTGATCGATATTGTTTTCTCTCTCGATTCCGTCATCACTGCAGTCGGGCTGGTAAGCGAGCTGGGCGTCATGGTTTGCGCCATCCTGATATCGGTTGGCGTAATGATGTTTGCGGCGAAATCCATCGGCGATTTTGTTGACGCCAATCCCACCATCAAGATGCTGGCCCTCTCGTTTCTCGTCCTGGTTGGCGTGACGCTGATCGCAGAAGGTTTCGATACGCATATTCCGAAGGGCTATGTGTACTTCGCCATGGCCTTCTCGGTGGCCGTGGAAATGATCAATATCCGCCTGCGCAAGCGCATGGCCATTCGTCTCAGCAAGAACACACCCGAATCATGACCATCAAACTCTACGGAATTCCGAATTGCGATACGGTCAAGAAAGCGCGCGCCTGGCTGACGGAACAAGGCGTCGCCTACAGCTTTCATGATTTCCGCAAGGATGGCCTTACCGACTCCCGGTTGCAGGCCTGGACCGCGCAAGCCGACTGGAAGCTGCTGCTCAATACGCGTGGCACTACCTGGCGCAAGCTTGCTGAATCCGAACGCGTTGCGTCCGACGCGCTCAGCGCACAGGCATTGATGCTGGCTCACCCCAGCCTCATCAAGCGCCCGGTAGTCGAGACAGACAAAGGCCTGCTGATCGGCTTCGATCCTGCAGCGTGGCAAACACTCGTGGGGTCGGCCTCAGCCGCAAAACCAATATGACACCAGAAGACTGCGTGCAACGCTTCCTGCTGGAAGAACTCGACATCCATGGCGCGCATGTTCGCCTGACAACGAGCTGGCAGCGCATGCGCGCCCGCCGCCCTTATGCAGACAGCGTAACCCGTTGCGTAGGTGAAATGGCCGCCGTGACAGCCCTCATCGCCGACAAGCTCAAGGAAGCGGGCAAACTCAGTTTCCAGCTACGCGGTAATGGCAAGGTGCCGATGATCGTGGTCGATTGCACGGATCAACTCAATATCCGTGGCTATGCCAGTGTGGAGACGGAAGTTGCCCCGGAAGACGGTTTGCCCGAATTGCTGGGCGACGGTCGGCTATTGATGACGCTGGAAATTGCCAGCGCCGCGCAGCCATTCCAGAGCTTCGTGCCGATAGAGGGAAATACGCTGGCGGAGATTTTCGAGCATTACATCGCGCAATCCGAACAGCAGGCGGCGTGTCTGATTCTTACAGCGAACGAGCAATGCGCAGCCGGGCTTTTCCTGCAGAAGCTCCCTGTAGCCGATTTGCAGGATATCGATGGCTGGTCGCGTACTACCCAGCTGGCGAGAACAGTGCGTGATGACGAACTACGCGAACTCGATACCCCGGCCCTGCTGACGCGCTTGTTTCATGAAGAAACGGTCCGGGTTTTCGAGCCGCGCGCCGTGACGCATGACTTCCCTCCCGACCCGGAAAAGATCCGTGCGATGTTGCGCAGCCTGGGCCGCGTCGAGATCGAACGCATAATCGCCGAGCATGGTGAGATCGTGGTCGATGACGACCTGTCGAACAATCACTATCGATTTACCGCGCAAGAAGCACTGGCGATTTTTGAAGACCTGCCGCCGGGCACTCCGTCACCGCCCGGCCTGCTGCATTGATGCTGAGCCAGAAAAATGGGAATCACATATTCATGTTCCCAGCTTTCAAATCCGTCATTCCCGCGAAAGCGGGAATCTACTTCTACGTGGGGCCGGTGCCACCTGGTGGATTCCCGCTTTGCGAGCTTTCCGCTTATGCGGAAATGCCTGCTTACCCCGCTACGCGGGAATGACGAAATTTAGAGCTCAGCAAAATCGTATGTAATTCCTAAAAAAATCGGCGGCTGGGAAACCAGCCGCCGATTTTTCTTGCCTGCTTTTCTATCTACTCAACCGAGCATCAATTTGCCTTCGGGCCAGACGCCGTTGTCGGCGCCGAGGCTGTCACCGGAAGGTCGAGCGGTTTGCCCTTCAGGAAGTTGAGCGCCTGGGCAAACTGGTAGTCATCCTTGCTTCCGAATTCAATAGGTGGCGGAATCGGATCATCGTCGTTACGACGCTTTTCCAGCTTCACAGCCTTCGGTGCAGATTGCAGATCCTTGTCGTTGATCAGGTGGCGCTCCAGGTCAGCCTCGCGCAGAAAAACTGGTGCGCTGCCTTGCAGCGTGTCCTCGACGACCACATCGGGCGTAATGCCTTTGGCCTGGATCGAGCGTCCCAGCGGCGTGTAATAGCGCGCCGTCGTCAGCTTCACTGCGGTTGTCTCCGACAAGGGAATGATGGTCTGCACCGAGCCCTTGCCGAAAGTCTGCGTACCCATGATGGTGGCGCGCTTGTAGTCCTGCAACGCGCCCGCCACGATCTCCGAAGCCGAGGCCGAGCCGCCATTGACCAGCACCACGATCGGCACGTTCTTCACGCCTGCGGGCAGGGCCTTGAGCACATCGTCCGTGCCACGAGCATAGTCTTCCGGAGAGGCGAAGTACTTGTGGCGGGAGTCTTCCACGCGACCATCCGTATAGACCACCATCGACTTGGTCGGCAGGAATGCTGCCGAGACACCGACGGCGCCGCTAAGCAAGCCACCCGGATCATTGCGCAGATCCAGCACCAGCCCTTTCAATTGACCGGGCTTGTACAGACGATCCAGGTGCTTGACCAGATCGACGGTCGATTGCTCCTGGAATTGCGTGAGGCGCAAGTAACCATAACCCGGCTCGACCAGCTTGGACCGCACGCTTTGTACCTTGATGACTTCGCGCGTCAGCGGAACATCGAACGGTCGGTTCTCACCCTTGCGTGCAATGGTCAACACAACCGGTGTCTGCGGCTTGCCACGCATGCGCTTGACGGCGTCATTCAGGGCAAGTCCCTTGACCGGGATGTCGTCAATCTTGACGATCAGGTCGCCAGACTTGATGCCGGCGCGAAACGCGGGGGTATCTTCAATCGGGGAGATGACCTTGACGAAGCCGTCTTCCATGCCGACTTCAATGCCGAGGCCACCGAATTCGCCCTTGGTGGAATCCTGCAAATCCTTGAAGGAATCGGCATCGAGAAAATTCGAGTGGGGATCAAGCCCTGAAACCATGCCGCTGATGGCGTTGTCGAGCAGCTTCTTGTCATCCACTGACTCGACATAGTTTTGCTTGATCGAATTGAAAACCGCAGCGAGGCTGCGCATCTCCTGCACCGGCAGGGATGCCGTCGGCACCTCACGGTCGGCCCGCGCCGCAAAATTCAGGCTGATGAGCACGCCGATACAAACGCCACTGAACACCAAACTGAACTGCTTGAACTTGCTACTCATCATTTCTCCGGAAGCCATATCAGGAAGCCAGCGAACTCATTTTGCCGCCACCCACCGCGAGGGGTCGGCCGGTTGCCCGCGATGCCTGATTTCGAAGTATAAACCCGATTCCTCCTGACCACCGCTAGCACCTACGCTTGCAATCGGCTCGCCTGTCCGGACAGTCTGACCGGGCGTCTTATAGAGCGAATCATTGTTGCCATAGATCGTCATGTAACCGTTGCCATGATCGATGATGATCAGGTTGCCGAAACCGCGCAACCAGTCAGCATAGGCGACCTTGCCATCGGCTACGGCGCGCACATCGCTGCCTTCATTGGCACGGATAAATACCCCCCGCCATGTACCTCCTTCACTGCGCAAGCTGCCAAAACGGCCGAAAATCTCGCCTTTGACGGGCCAGTGCAGGCGTCCCTGCATTTGCGCAAAATTCACGGCGGGCGCGCCCTGCTCGGCCACTTGATCTGCAATGCCGGCGCGCTGCTGGGTCGCCATCGAAGACGTCTGGCTGCTCGTGCTGGTCGCCGCCTGTTGCTTGTTCCTGCTCGATGAAGCGCTGGCCCGCGCAGAAGAAGACGCAGCAGCCCTCTTTGCTTCCCTGATGGCTTCCCTGCTGGCTTTGGCCGCTTGCTCACGCGCTATGCGTTCCAGACCAGACAACAACTTTTCAAGACGGGCCTGATTGCGCTGCAGCGTCTGCATTTCACGACGCTGCGCGCGGATGCGCTCCGCGACATCCAGCAATACGGACTTGCGCTTGCCCCGCTCATCGAGCAAACGACGTTGCTCGCCACTGCGCTCTGTTTCAAGGCCCTGGAGTTGCGCATGTCGCATCTCCGCGTCGGCCTGAACCTGCTGCAGGTTGGCGAGGGCTAGCCGCGCATCCTGGATTGCACCGGCACGCTCTTCCGCAATCTTCTGCAGGTAGTAAGCGTCACGCGACATCTGGTTCGGATCCTTGCCACCCAGCATGCGCCGCGCGCCCGCTTCGCCACCTTCGACGTAAATACGGTAAAGCGTTGTACCAAGCTGTTTGCGGGCGGCCTGCAATTCTTCTTCCAGCCGGGCGTGCTCGGCCCTCAAGCGCTGGACTTCTGCTTCGACGGCTTTCTTTTCGCCAACGATTTCACGCAAACGACGTTGAGCGCCGGAAATCGCGCGTTCCGAGTCAGCGAGCTGATCGGCCGCCTCGCCACGATCCTCCTCGCCCTGGGCAATATCGTTTTGCAGACTATGAATCTGCTCGCGCAGCGATTTCAGTTCATCGCGGCGAACATCGATCGGCGGCGCAGCCACCGCTACCGAAGTCATGAAGAAAATGGCGAACCCAGCGAAAAGGCCCGCACCGAACGGGGCGAGCCTCTTCTTCAGCCATCTTTCCTTCAGACCGTTTCTCCGCAACGCAGAAATCACGCCTTGGCTTTGCCTTGATTTGCTACGGCATGCATCGCAGCAGCAATTGCATCGGCGTCACCAAGGTAATAACTCTTGATGGGCTTGAGGTCTGCATCGAGCTCATACACGAGGGGCTGTGCGGTCGGCACATTGACGCCAACGATGTCGTCGTCCGGCACATTGTCGAGGTACTTGATCAACGCACGCAGACTATTGCCATGCGCCGCGATGATCACGCGCTTGCCTGACTTCACCACGGGAGCAATGCTTTCCAGCCAGTAAGGCACGAAGCGCGCAACCGTATCCTTGAGACATTCCGTGCGCGGAAACTCACCCGGCAGCATGTCGGCATAGCGAGGATCGTCAAGGTCCAGACGCTCATCGCCTTCTTCGAGCGGAGGTGGTGGCACGTCGTAGGACCGGCGCCATACCAGCACCTGGTCGTCACCGAATTTTGCCGCCGTTTCGGCCTTGTTGAGGCCTTGCAGGGAGCCATAGTGGCGCTCATTCAACCGCCAGTGATGCACGACAGGAATCCATAGTTCATCGAGTTGTTCGAGCACAACGTTGAGCGTCTTGTTGGCGCGCTTGAGCACAGAGGTAAAAGCCAGGTCGAAGCTGAAGCCTTCCTTGGCCAGCAGTTTCCCGGCCGCAATGGCTTCCGCCACGCCATGCTCGGTCAGATCGACATCGGTCCAGCCGGTAAAACGATTTTCCTTGTTCCAGGTGGATTCACCATGGCGCAGCAATACGATCTTGTACATGTCACTAGCCTGCTTGATTGGGGTTGAGAGGGGCATCGCCGGCGGTCTTCGCCGCACGCCCGGGCCGTGGCCAGGGTCGCGCTGTGGCCGGGATTGATGATATTGTAGCGGATCAGCTTTTAACGTAAGTGCAGAGGTTCAAACTGCACTGCACCTCAGGTCAAATCAGGTTATCCATGCAATTTCTGTTACAGAACTACAACTACTTGTGGCTCGCCCTCGCCCTTGTTTCGGGCCTGATGCTTTTCGTGCCGATGCTGCGCGGCAATCCCGACGCCGTCTCACCACAACAGGCCGTATTGCTCGTGAATCGTGAAAACGCAGTCATCGTCGATGTGCGCGAACAAAGCGAGTTCGCAGCCGGCCATCTGCCCGCCGCGCGTAATATTCCGCTCAAGGAAATCGATACGCGGAGTGGTGAGCTGAAGAAGTTCATCAAGCGCCCCCTCATCGTCGTTTGCCAGAGCGGTAACCGATCGCGCGGCGCGCTGGATGCACTGCGCAAGGCAGGCTTCGAACGTGTCGTCAATCTCGACGGCGGGTTTGCCGCCTGGTCGCAAGCCGGGCAACCAATCTCGCGCGCTTGATTGATCACTTGCCATGCCAGCCAAGATACTGATGTATGCGACCGGCGTATGCCCTTACTGTGTTCGCGCGGAACAATTGCTACGCCGTAAAGGCGTTGCCGACATCGAAAAGATCCGCGTCGATCTCGACCCGGTCCGTCGCGACGAAATGATGGCGCGCACCGGCGGGCTACGCACCGTGCCTCAAATCTTCATAGATGAACGGCATATTGGCGGCTGTGACGAGTTGTACGCCCTCGACCGAGCGGGCGAACTCGATGCCTTGCTTTAACGCTTGCTCAAAACCATAACGCGCAAGACCACACTGCGTTATTACAATAACCTCTCCATCGATACGGAATTCAAATGGAACAGCAAAACAACGAACAACCTGTTTTTAACATCGAAAAGCTCTACGTCAAGGACCTGTCGGTAGAAGTGCCGAATGCTCCGCAGATTTTCCTGGAATCCAAGAATCCGGAAGTGGGCGTTGAGCTGTCGACGAGTACTTCGGCCCTGGACGAAGGGTTTTACGAAGCTGTCTTGCGCGTGACGGTTACCGCCAAGCTTCCCGAAGATCGCACGGTGTTCTTGGTTGAAGTTGCGCAAGCCGCCATTTTCCAGATCCGCAATATTCCCGAGGCAGACCTTCAGCCGGTGCTGGCTATCGGTTGCCCGAACATCCTGTTCCCTTATGCTCGCGAGGCTGTCACTGACGCCGTCACCCGTGCCGGCTTCCAGCCTGTGCTGTTGCAACCCGTCAATTTCGAAGCGCTCTACCATCAGCGCCAGGCGCAACTCGCTCAACCTGCGGGCAACGCCTGATCCACGCCCGCCCTCGCTGCTGATTCACGCTTGACTCACGCTTGATCGGGGAATTCCAATGCGCCTGCCTGCCCTGTGTCTGAGACTGGCCCTGTGTATGTCTGCGTTTTGCATAGGGGCCGCGCAGGCGCTGGACTACCGCTCGCTCAATGACAACACGCCTGTCTTCGATGCGGGCTCGCGACAAGCCAGTGCGCAATTCATCCTGCTCAAGGGCACACCGGTCGAGCTGATCGTGACGCTCGATCGTTGGGCGAAGATCCGTGAAGCGAGCGGCGGCATTGGCTGGGTCGAACGCAGTCTTTTGGCGGAGCGCTCGCAAATCATCGTGACAGCCGCCTCGGCCGAGGTGCGGCAGACAGCGGCCGGTGACGCACCCGTGGTATTCACGGCCCGCAAGGATCTGCTGCTGGACGTGATCGACAAGCCCGCCGGTAGCTGGATCAAGGTCAGGCATCGTGACGGCCGCACCGGCTTCATCGAACTCAAAGCCGTCTGGGGCGCCTGATCCCGCATCAGGCGTGAAACTGAAATGTCGAAAATAGCTATACTGGGTGCAGGTGCCTGGGGCACCGCGCTGGCGATGACATATGCAGAGGTCAATCATGACGTCTGCCTTTGGTCATTCGACGCTTCTCATGCCGCGCAAATGCGGGAAACGCGTGAAAACGCGCGCTACCTGCCCTCTCTGCACCTTGCTGAAAATATCCGCATCGAAGAAAGCATCGTCCCGGCTGCCGCCGGTGCCGAGCTGATCCTGATTGCCACACCCGTTGCCGGCCTGCGCGAGACCTTGCAGCGCCTGCAGAAGAACGGGATTGCTGTGCCGGTACTGTGGGCCTGCAAAGGCTTTGAAACCGGCACTGGCCTGCTGCCGCACGAAGTCGTGGCGCAGGTGCTCGGTGAAGACCATCCGTGCGGCGCCCTGACCGGGCCCAGTTTCGCGCAGGAAGTAGCGCAAGGTCTTCCCTGTGCCATCACCCTGGCCAGCCGCGATCTGGAACTGGCCAATTTCTGGGCGCGCGAACTTCATCATCCGCGCTTGCGCCTTTATGCCAATGACGATGTGATAGGTGCCGAAACCGGGGGCGCGGTCAAGAATGTATTGGCCATCGCCGCCGGCATCTCGGATGGCCTCGGTTACGGCTTCAACGCCCGCGCCGCCATCATGACCCGCGGCCTGGCCGAGATAGCGCGCATGGCAGTTGCCCTGGGCGGCCGTCGCGAGACCCTCATGGGGCTGGCCGGCATGGGCGACCTGATTCTCACCTGCACGGGGGACCTGTCACGCAACAGGCGCGTCGGCCTGGCGCTGGCCGGCGGGCAACCGCTGGCGGAAATCCTGCGCTCTCTCGGTCATGTTGCAGAGGGTGTACTGACCACGCAGGTCGCTGTTCGTCGTGCCGAATCGCTAGGGGTCGACATGCCGATCACGCGTGCGGTACATGATGTCCTGGCTGGCTGCGTGTCGCCGCGCAGCGCGGTCGAACAGTTGATGGCGCGCAATCTGCGGCCGGAATGAAGTCTTCGGTGATCGGGAATCCTCGATCACCCAGTTACCCCTGCTCCCCTCCCCCTGCTGCTCCTGTCCCTGGCGACATGCTGACGTGATAACTCTCGCGCCACCTATGCCTTCCGGCACCTGCCAGTCATGGCCGCCCGCCGCGCGGCCCGTTCGTCGGCCGTTGCCCTGCACGCCAGCCGTGCAGCTCAGGTAACCCTGTGGAAACCAGTCGACCCGCCGTTGATGGACTCACAAGGTGCGAATCAAGCCTTAATTGAAGCGCTAAACGCCTCTAATTTAAAGCTTTATCCGTATCTGGTCGTTAAAAGGTCATGACGGTGGAAACACTGCCGGACCGCCCCGCGGCCAAGTGAGAAACGCACATAAAAGGAGTTACAAAATGGCACTGACCATCAACACCAACGTATCGTCGCTGAACGCTCAGCGTAACCTCAACATGTCGCAGGCCTCCCTGGCTACTTCGCTGCAACGCCTCTCATCGGGCTTGCGCATCAACAGCGCCAAGGACGACGCAGCCGGTCTGGCGATCTCCGAGCGCCTCAACGCGCAGGTCAAGGGTTTCAATGTGGCCATCGGCAACGCCAATGACTCGATCTCGCTGATGCAGGTCGCTGACGGTGGCGCCGCACAGATCTCGGACA
>JAQGMG010000053.1 GCA_028292485.1 Rhodocyclales bacterium
AGATGGCCGCTATCGGAGCGGCCATGCGCAAGCTCGCTCATCTTTGCTTTGGCGTCGTGCATTCCGGCAAGCCCTATAGCCCCACTTTCGCTATAAAAAAATCTTGAGCTTGGAGACGGTATCTACGGATCACGCCGGAAAATTGGTATGCCAATGTTGTGCAATGTCGACGCGGCGGCACACCCACACGCGTTCGTGTGATTCGATGTGATCGAGCAACTTCTGTAGCGCCTTGAAGCGCCCGGGGCGGCCGAGCAGGCGGCAGTGCATGCCTATGCTCAGCATCTTCGGCGCTTCATCACCTTCGGCGTAAAGCACGTCGAAGGCGTCGCGCATATAGGTGAAGAAGTCCTCACCCTGGCTGAAACCCTGTGGCAGGGAAAATCGCATGTCATTAGTGTCCAGCGTATACGGCACGATGAGCTGCTGCACGTTGCTGCCATCGCTCTTCTGCACCGGCATCCAGAACGGCAGGTCATCGCCGTAGTAGTCGCTGTCGTAAAGGAAGCCGCCGTAGTCGGCGACCAGTCGCCGGGTGTTCGGGCTGTCGCGGCCGGTGTACCAGCCAAGTGCGCGCTCGCCGGTGAGCTGTTCGATGATATCCATGCCGATGCGCATGTGCTCGCGCTCGGTGGCTTCGTCCATGTTCTGATAGTGAATCCAGCGCCAGCCATGGCAGGCGATCTCGTGCCCCAGTTCCTTGAATGCGGCCGTGAGTTCGGGGTGACGTTCGAGGGCCATCGACACACCAAAAACGGTCAGCGGCAAACCGCGCTTCTCGAACTCGCGCAGGATGCGCCACACGCCGACGCGTGAGCCGTACTCGTAGATCGACTCCATCGACAAATGCCGGTCCGGGTAACTGGCCGGGTTGAACAGCTCGGAGAGGAACTGCTCCGAGCCACCATCGCCATGCAGCACAGAGTTCTCGCTGCCTTCCTCATAGTTGAGTACGAACTGCACGGCAATACGTGCATTGCCGGGCCAGTTGGCGTGGGGTGGATTGCGGCCGTAGCCGACGAGATCACGAGGGTAGTGATTTGGCATTCTGTCTCTATGTAGGTTGGGGTGAGCGCCAGCGATGCCCAACGTTTTCAGTATTCGTACACCTGAGTGTTGGGCATCGCTGGCGCTCACCCCAACCTACCCGACTGCCGGAAAATAAAACCTCGTCATTCCCGCGAAAGCGGGAATCCACTCCATCGCACAAGGTAAGTTCATGGCATGGAAGTGGATTCCCGCTTTCGCGGGAATGACGGAACGACTACTACTTTGCCCCCGCCAGATACCACGCCCCGACCTTGGCGCGTTCTTCATCCGTCATCTTCGTCATGTTGGCGAGCGGCATGTTTTTCAGCTGCACCGATCTTTCGTAAATGCGCTGCGCATATTGCTTGACGCGTTCCGGCGTGTCCAGCTTCACGCCAGCCTGGGCCACAGGCAGGATCGTCGTGTGGTCGGCGTGGCAGGCGGTACAACGCGCCTGCACGATGGCTGTGATCTCAGGCAATGTTGGTGTGGCCTGCGCGGCGTCGGCCTCGACGTGCTTCGGCGCGATCCACACCAGCACGGCGAAGATGATGGCCAGGCCCGCAATCGGAAATCTCCAGCGCACGATGCCGACGTGGCGCAGATTGAAGAAATGCCGGATCAATACCGAGCCGAGCATGATCAGCACCAGCACCAGCCATGCGTGTGAATGCGTATAGGTGCTGGCGTAGTGGTTGCTGATCATCGCGAAGATGACAGGCAGCGTCAGATAGTTGTTGTGATAGCTGCGTTGCTTGGCCTTCTTGCCGAGCGCGGGGTCCGGTACCTCGCCGCGCTTCATGGCAGCAATCTGCTTGCGCTGGTTCGGCAGGATGATGAAGAACACATTGCCGCTCATCGTGGTCGCGATCATCGCGCCCACGTGGATGAAAGCTGCGCGGCCCGCCAGGAGATGGCACAGCACGTAAGCAACCACGGTGACCCAGACGACGTAGACGATGGCGAAGACGAGCTGGCTGCGCTCGATCAACAGCTTTGCCAGCGTGTCGTACACGATCCAGCCCACGATCAGCGTGGTGAGACCGGTCCCGATGGCGTCAGTGGGCGAGAGCGCCATGACGTTCGGGTCGATCATGTAGGTGGACGCCTGGAAGTAATACAACACCGAGATCAGCAGGAAGCCGGTGATCCAGGTGGAGAAGGAGGGCCAATAAAAGAGGTGCAGGTCGTCCGGCAGGTGCTTCGGTGCGCCTGAATACTTCTGCGGGTTATAGAAACCGCCGCCGTGCATGGCCCACAGTTCACCGCCGACGCCGTCTTCGATCAGTTTGGGATCGGTAGGCGGTTTGAGACTATTGTCGAGCCAGACAAAGTAGAAGGATGCGCCAATCCAGGCGATGGCGACGATGACGTGGAGCCAGCGCAACAACATGCTTGCGGCATCGATGAGATAGGAAACTTCCAATTTGCAACTCCCCTTTGGGATGGGTCCGCTTTGATCTTCTTGCGTCATTCCCGGGAAAGCGGGAGCCCACTTTGGCCTGACCAATTTACCTCGTGCAGCGAGGTGGATTCCCGCTTTCGCGGGAATGACGAAATGGGGGTTTAACTCCCTCTATACGTGCTGTACGCCCACGGCGAAACCAGCAGGGGTACGTGGTAGTGCGTCGTGGCGTCAGCGATGCCGAACTCCAGTGTGACCACATCGAGAAATGGTGGCTCTGGCAGCTCGACTCCGCGGGTCCGGAAATACGCCGCTACTTCAAAGCGCAGGGCATAGGCGCCTGTTGCAAGTGCATCGCCTTGCAACAGCGGCGCGTCATAACGCCCGTCAGCATTCGTTACGCCACTTACCAGCGGTGCGTCCTCGCCGACACGAAACAGCGCGAAGCCCATCCCGGCGGCGGGGCAGCCATGTGCCGTGTCGAGTACGTGGGTAGTGAGTCGTCCCATATCTTGTCGATTCTCTGTCTGTCTGACTGGATTATAGGGAGCTTCGTGGCGGCGCCGATGAATAGAGCCTATCTGCTGGAAACCATATCCGGTTTTGGCTGCGTTATGAGGTTTTTTGCAGGGCCAGTACAAGCGCCGGCGAGATGCCGCTATATGCCACGCCATCAGGCCCCGCTGCTTCGATTTGATCAGGCTGGGCCGCTTGCAAAGCACGCGCTGCGGCGCTGACGCTGTCGATCACTGGCATACCCAGTTGTGCGGCCAGAATGTCGCCGATGCCGGCCAGTGCCGCACCGCCCAGGATGATGACGTCGGGATGAAAGACTCGCGAAGTCTCCTCGCAGGCGTGCCGCAGAAGCGCGATTGCCGCTTCGCGGTCGGCGGCGAGTTCTGCGCCCGACTCTGCAAGGATGCCGATGTGCACCAGCTGCGATGCGAGGCCCGCTGCCTGCGCGCGGCGTTGCAGGATGGGTGCCCAGCGTGGTCCGCCCGTCACGATGGCAAAGCGGCCGTAGCGTGCGGCTTCAAGCATTGCCGCTTCGGCCAGGCCGATCACGGGTATGTTTGCGATTTCGCGGACGGCTTCGAGACCGGGGTCGCCGAAGCAGCCGATGAGCACCGCATCAGGCGCGTCGCCTTGCGCCTGGGCAAAGCTGTCGAGCGTCGCATGTGTGGCAACGGCATATGCCGTTTCGGAAGCGATGTATTGCGCACCGAAGCTTGCCGTCACGCCTTGCAGTTGCCAGTCTGAGCCCAGCATGCCGCCCACATGCGCGATCAGCATCGCTGTGACCGAATCGGAGGTGTTGGGATTGAGGATCAGCGCGCGTGGCATGCCGATTATCCCATCGAGAAAATGTCTTCGATATCTCCGCTGTCCGTTTCGTCCGGGACGAATCGAATGGCGCGTTCGAGTTGTGTGAGGTGCCGCTTCATGAGGCGCTTTGCGCTTGGTGTGTCGCCCGTCATCATGGCGTCGAGCAGGGCGCGATGATCGTCGCAACCGCAGCCCGCGCCATGCGTCTGCACATTGTCGTAAGTCATCAGGATCAACGAAGTACGCGAGACGAGTTCGCGCAGCATTTTCTCCAGCGTGCGGTTGGCCGCGCGTTCGGCGATCAGCAGGTGAAAGTCGCCAGACAGCCGGATCACCACGCGCCGCTTGTCATGCCGCCGGGCTGTTTCTTCTTCGGCAATGAGGCGCGACAAGGCCGTGAAGTCGCGCGTCTGGGCCACGGTCATGAAGGCTTCAACAACGGTCGGTTCGATCAGCAGGCGCGCGCCGAAAACTTCATGCGCTTCCTCGGGCGTCGGGCAGGCAATCGACGCACCGCGGTTTGGCGTGAGTACGACAAGTTGCTCGGAGGCCAGCCGCACCAGTACCTGGCGGATGCGGGTGCGCGACACGCCGAAAGCACGCCCGAGTTTTTCCTCGACCAGTTTGGTGCCAGGGGCGAGGCGATGATCGAGTACCGCGTCGACAATGCGCTCATAGATGTCACCGTCGGTCATTGACTCTGCCATGGGTTCGGTCACCGATCTGATCAACTCGCGGCGGCGGCCATGCTCATGCCGATACGCTCATTGCCTGCTGCTCTTGCCGCGTGCGCGGCGGCGGCTGAGTGCCATGACGCCAATGGTAATGCCCACGACGATGAAGGAGATGACGGTGGTCAGGGTGCCGAGCGCGTAGATGACAGGCGTGGTGACAGTCGTGGTGAGCCCCTGCAATTCGAGGGGCAAGGTGTTGAGGTCGCCGATCGCTTGAGAGGAGCGCGCGATCTCGTCCCACGACAGTGTGAAACCGAACATGCCGACGCCGACCACAGACGGAGCGATCAGGGGCAGCACCACATGGCGAAAGCTTTGCCAGGGGGTGGCACCGAGATCCAGCGCGGCTTCTTCGTAGGCAGAGTTGAATCGGTTGAACACGGCAAACATGACCAGTAGTCCGAAGGGCAGCGTCCACGTCAATTGGGCGCCGAGTGCCGAAGTATATAGCCCCATCGTGGTGGTGAATGAATCAGTCATGCCATCCCAGCCCGCCCAGACAAACAGCGCCTTGAGGGCCGTATCGAGCAGGCGGAACGAAAGACCGACCCCCAGCGAGACGATGATGGAAGGCATGATGAGACTGGCTACTACGATGTAGAACAGCACGTTGCCGCCGCGCAGCGCCTTGCGGAAGGCCAGACTGGCGCTGACCGAAAGCGCCACAGTCAAACTGGTGACGACGAGACCGAGCTTGAGCGAGCGCACGAAGGCCGAGCCGATATCGACGACACCGATGCCTTCCATGAGCTTGTGAAACCAGTGCAGCGAGGTGCCGCGCATCGGAAACGTCAGCCCACCCTCAGGCCCCTGGAAGCTCAGAACGAAGATGGTGATGGTCGGCCCGTAGAGAAACAGCAGGAACAGACCGAAGAACGCGGCAAGAGCGTAGAAGCCGAAGGACCTATTTTCGTGCATGGCTCAGCCTCTCTCGCTGTAGTGACTATCTACGCAAAGACCACCGCGCGTTGCAGTCCCCTCTCCATGAGGGAGAGGGTGGCCCGTCAGGGCCCGGAGAGGGGGAAAGCGTCCGATCAAGCCGACCATCTCACAACTCCTTCCTGATATCGACCATGCGCGTCAATGCCCAGATGATCATCAGCACCACCGCAAGCAGGATGACGGCATTGGCTGCCGCCAGCGGGAACTGCAGGTAGCTGGTCTGCACCTGGATGATCTTGCCCACCGAGGCGATCTGCTGGCCGCCCATGACGCCGATGGTGACGAAGTCGCCCATGACGATGGTGATGACAAAAATGGAGCCAATGATGATGCCGGTGCGCGACAAGGGCACGATGACGTTCCACAGTGTCTGCCACGGCGTCGCGCCCGCATCGAGCGCCGCTTCGAGCAATGCCCGGTCGATGCGCATCATCGAATTGAAGATCGGCACGATCATGAAGATCGTGAACAGGTGAACGAAGGCCAACACTACCGAAAACGAGGAGAAGAGCAGCCACTCCTGTGGCTGGGAAACCAGACGCAGACCGATCAGCATGTCATTGATGAGACCATTGCGCCCCAGCAATGGCACCCATGAAATCATGCGGATGACATTGGACGTCCAGAACGGAATCGTACACAGCAGGAACAGTACCGTCTGCATGCCGACCGTCTTGACGTGAAAGGCCAGGAAGTAGGCGACCGTGAAACCGATCACCAGCGTGAAGATCCAGGCGAGGAAGCAGAACTTCAGCGTCGAATAGTAGGTCTTGAGCGTGACGCAAAGATCGCTTGCGTTGCTGCAGCCGTCAAATATGGCGATGTAGTTCTTCGGCGTGAAAGCCGGGATCAGCTCGTACTCGCTGGCATCCCAGAAACTGACCGCGAGGATCAGCACCAGCGGTACGATGAAGAACAACAGAAACACCAGCCCCAACGGCGCGGCCTGCAGCCATGCAGCGGGACCCGTACGCCGTGCTGCGGACACCGGCCGGGCCGTTGAAGTGGTGGCGCTCATGATCAGAACACGTACTGGAAGCCGACGCCAAACACGCGCTGGTTCTGTCCGGCACGGCCGTCACCGTAAAAGTGCTCCGTTCCGGCGCCGTCGTTCTTCAGGTAAAGAACATTGGCATAGACGCTGACCGAGTCGTCTATCGCATATACACCGCGAATACGGTAGAACTTGGTGTCATTCGGGCTCTTCTTCTTGTTGCGCGACACGTAGTCGAACGACATAACCAACGGCGCCGTTACCTTCCAGTCGACGCCAACGTCAAAAACGGTGGCGTTGGAAGGCATGCTTGGATAGTGAGCAACCGCGACGCCGATACGTGGCGTGATCGGGCCGATTGCGTAGCTCACGCCGCCGGTAGTGAGACGGTCGGTCCTGTTGCCAGCTGCATCCTTGCCCGCGTGATAGCTCAGCGCCGTCTTGAACGGCCCTGTGCCGTAGCTCATGACTACTTCACTGACATTGCCGCCGTCGTTACTGGCTGCCGCTTCACCGGCGCCGAACATGACACCCGCCTGGAACCCGCCAAAGTTGGGCGTGTAATACTTGATGGAATTGTTGAACAGATTGCTGACGTCGCCGAAGTCGCTGAATCTGAAGACCGCGTAGCCTCCAAAGACGAAGAAATTACCCATGGTGTCGTCGTTCAGGTTCCATTGACGCCCGACCTTGACATCACCGAACTTGCCGTTGAAACCGACCCAGGAGCCACGGTTGAACAGCTGACCGGCACTCGTTCCACCTGTGTCAGGCGCCAGGCCCGCTTCGAGTCCGAAGTTGATCTTGAGATCCTCCTTGATCGTGTGCGAGCCTTTGAAGCCCAGGCGTGACGAGGTCTGAGCGCCATTGTCGATGTAGTACTTGCCGTACGACTTGCCAGTGCCGGCGTTGTACACATCGCTTGCGCTGATGGCGTCCATGCTGATGACGCCGTAAATGGTCGTATCCATTTGTGGAAGTGCTGCCTGGGCCGCGAAGGTAGTAAGGCCGGATGCGAGGGCGCAGGTGGTGGCCAGCGCAAGTGTTTTGATACGCATGAAAAACTCTCCCTAGATAAAAGTGATTTGAGGCCCGCTGCGCGGCCGATTGAACGGCCGTTGCCCCGTGCTCAAGGATGGGTACGCTCTGTGGCGCACTTCATTGTCATAAACAGGAAAGACGGCGCTGATCACGCTTTCACGTGAACGCATGTGTGATCAGGCCGCTACGAATTCATTCCACTTCTTGACCATGTATTCGTTTTCATCCATCACCGCGTTCCAGCAGGCGATGCCACCCATGCGTTGCTCGTATGAGCCGCCGTCGCGCTTCTCACCCATCTTGGCCAGCAGGTCACCACCGGGGGACTTGATGTCCTTGGAAGCGGCTTTGCCTTCCATCCAGTACTCCCACTCGTAGGTTTCCATCTTTGCCTTGGCCGTTTCGAGCACGGCCGAGTAGTAGCCCTGGCGATTGAGATAGGCGCCAGCCCAGCCATCGAGGAACCAGTTGATGAATTCGTACACACCGTCAGCCTTCTTGCCGTTGAGAGTCTTTGGCACGCCAAAGCCTGCCGCCCAGGCGCGATAACCCTCCTTGAGCGGCTGGAAGGTGCAGGGGATGCCCTTGGTGCGCACGGCCGTGACAGCGGGAGACCACATCGACTGGATGACCACTTCGCCGGAGGCCATCAGATTCACGGACTCGTTGAAGTCCTTCCACAGCGCGCGGAACTGACCGGCCTTCTTTGCCTCGATGAGGGTCTTGATGGTCAGGTCAATTTCCTTCTTGGTCATGTTTCCCTTGTCGGGATACTTGTAGAGACCCATGGCTTCGACGACCATCGCCGCATCCATGATGCCGATGGAGGGGATGTTCAGAATGGCGGTCTTGCCCTTGAATTCCGGGTTGAGCAGTTCTTTCCAGGATTCGATCGGGCGCTTGATCAGATCGGGGCGGATGCCCAGCGTGTCGGCGTTGTAGACCGTCGGGATAAGCGTCATGAACTGCGTGGGCGTGGCCGAGAATTTCTTCGAGTTCTGCCCTTCGAGGAACATCACTTTCTTCGGTGCGGTGCCCTGATCGCCGACCTTCTTGCCGCCGACTTCACCCTTGGTGAACAGCGAGGTGATCTTGTCGGCATTCTTGATGCGTTTGACATCGATGCCGAGCAGGTTGCCTGTCGGGATGATCTTCTTGAGCGAGAAGTATTCGGTGTCGATAAGGTCGAAGGAGTTCGGCGCGGTGACTGCGCGCTTGGTCACTTCGTCCGTCGTGACGGGGATGTACTGAATCTCGATGCCGGTATCGGCCTTGAATTTATCGGCGATCGCCTTGTCCTGATTCACCGCTGTGCCGAGGTAGCGCAGCGTGAATTTGTCGGCCGCCTTGATGTAGGGGAAGCCTGTGATCGCTACGGCAGCCACGCCTGCCTTGAGCAGGGTGCGCCGTGTCGTACTGGACGCCTCTTCGCTGGTGGACGGGGCTACAGGCTGCGCTTCCTGTTCATGTTCACTCATGCTGATTTCTCCATACATCGTTGAATGGAGGCAGGCCGCACTTCGTTGTACGACATGCCGTAATAAAACTATTGTTCACCTCATTGCGGCGCAGCTCACTGCGCTGAATGACGTATAGCCGAGCGTAAAAATTGCCCTTAGGCTGAAAGCCGATGGGCATCTGCCGCGCGCCAGCTCACCTGCACTGCAGTCCCGACTTCGAATGGGGCGTTAAAGAACTCGGCCTCCTGCAACATCACCGACAAGTCATCGCTTGCAGTTAGGTCCCCCTCCGCGCCGAGCGACACCAGTACGTAGCTGCCCTGGTATTCGATGGCTTGCACGGTAGCGTTCAGCGCGTCGGACGACCGGCCCGGCGTGCGCAGGAGCTGCATGCGGTCAGAGCGCACTGCAATCGTCTGGTCGTTGTGTTTGAGAACGTTATGGCCACCCATGAAACGCGCCACAAATTCGGTGGCGGGTGCGTTGAACAGCGCGTGTGGCGTAGCGACCTGTTCGATGCGTCCGTTGTTCATGACCACGACCTGATCGGCGAGCGCCATGGCCTCTTCCTGCGAATGCGTGACATGCACGAAGGTAAAGCCAAGTTCGAGTTGCCAGCGCTTGAGCTCGGCACGCATGCGGATGCGCAGGAACGGATCGAGCGCAGACAGCGGTTCATCGAGCAGCAGCACGCTCGGTTCGGTAATCAGTGCGCGCGCCAGCGCGACGCGTTGTTGCTGGCCACCGGAAAGCTCCGCAGGTTTGCGTTGCGCATAGCCGCCCATCGCGACGCGCTCGAGCAGATCCTGCGCGCGTTTGAGCCGCTCGGCCTTCGCGACGCCGCGCATCTTCAGACTGAAGGCGACGTTCTCCTGCGCGGTGAGATGCGGGAACAGTGCGTAGCTCTGAAACATCATCGCCGTGCCGCGCTCCGCGGCAGGTAGTACGGTGATGTTGCGACTGCCCAGCAGGATGTCGCCATCACTGGCATCTTCATGGCCGGCAATCATTCGCAGCGTGGATGTCTTGCCGCAGCCGGAAGGGCCGAGCAAGCAACAGTAGCTGCCTGAGGGAATGCGCAGATCGATGGCATCGACTGCCGTGGTATTGCCGTAGCGCTTGGTGAGCTTGATGAGCTCGAGCTCCGATTGGCGTGATGGCTGCATGACGGTAACCTTCCCTCGAAGTCCTGACGATGCCCTTGTCGGCGCGGCCCGCTGTGCGGCGGGCTCCCCCTGAAGCGCATGAAACTGTGTGCGCTCTGCGGGTAGAAATAAGATACAAATCGCAGATGCAAATCGCAAAAGCATCGGTCATGCCAGAACGTGTCGATTCAACGCGAAGGCGCTTTTCGCCTGCATGGCAAGTCTGAATTGCATACAATCTAGCGAAAAGTTGCACACAAAAAGTGCCGTGTGCATCGTTTTGAGGCGCGCCAAATTGGCCCCTGAAACCTCACGCGATGAAAAGGATATGGCTTTGTGTATGCGCCTCATATGCTTGGCGATATGTGCGGGGATTAAGCGTTGCGACGCAAGCGTCAAAGCCGGGACGATGCGGAGGCGGGCGTTGTCAGAGCGCCGGGCGAATGGTCAGAGACAAGGTTAACGGTCGACTCCGAGCTGCGAGTATCCGACTTGCCTGAACGGCAATATTCGGCGGGTGGTCTAGGCGGGAACAAGTTGATTGCTTAAGCTGCATGAAAGCTGCAGCCGGACATCGGCTGCAAGCGCTCTACCTGCATTCTCAACGCATGGATTCGAAAATGGTGACTGCTCAGGCATTGTCGCAACTTGATCAAGACGCATTTGTCGCGGCGCTCGATGGGCTTTTCGAGCATTCGCCATGGATTGCACAGCGAGCCTGGTCGCGACGTCCTTTCGCATCGCGAGCGAGCTTGCTGGCTGTGCTATGCGATTGTTTGCGAGAGGCGCCGCGTGAGGAGTTGATGAAACTTGCCCGCGCGCATCCCGAGCTGGCAGGCAAGGCGGCGGTGCGTGGCGAATTGACCGAGGAATCTACGCGCGAACAAGCCGGTGCACGCCTGGACGCTTGCTCGCCAGCGGAGTTCGAACGCCTGCAGCAGCTCAACGCTGCCTATCGGGAGAAGTTCGGTTTCCCCTTCATCATTGCCGTGCGCGGGCTGGATCGCACGCAGATCATCGAGCAGTTCAGCACGCGCGTGCTGAATGACAATGAAGCGGAATTCCAGGAGGCCTTGCGGCAGATCGAGCGCATCGCCGCGCTACGTTTGCAGGAGCGCGTGTTGGAATAAGGTATTGATCCAGCCGTCCCTCTCTCCAGGGGCGCGGAGCGGGGTGGCCCGTCAGGGCCGGGAGAGGGGAAAGCGTACGTTAGTGGACAGCCCTCAAACCATCAACGGCGTGCCATACAGGCGGATCGGCAGTGCCGGCACTGGCCGTGCAGGCGGGCTGGCGTAATGACGCACGATAGACACGATCTGCTCGCGGAACCAGCGGCCTTCATCGGCGTAGTGTGTCCTGTCGTGCCACAACAGGTAGAAGCTCATGCTCGGGAAATCAATCGGTGAGCGTGAGATGACGACGGGCAACAGCTTGGCATAGTGCTCGGCCAGCATGCGCGGACTGGTGAAGATCATGTCCGATTCCAGCAGCATATAGGGTGCGAGATTGAAGTAGGGAACGTAGGCCACCACGTTGCGTTTGAGACGCTCGCGAGCCAGATGCATGTCGATCACGCCGCGCCGGCCTACCGAGTAGGGTGTTGGCGCGACATGCTCGGCCTCAAGATAATTCTTCATGGTCAGCGGCCGGCCGGCAAGCGGATGGTCGGCGCGCATCATGCACACGACCTCATCTTCGAACAGGGGCGTTATACGCAATTGCTCGGGCGGCTGCGGCCAGTTGCCGATGACCACATCCAGCTCGCCGTTTTCAAGGGTGGACGTAAAATCCTGATCCGGGCCCAATGAATGGAAAACCACCTGCGAGTGCGGCGCGAGCTTGCGCATGCGGGCGACGATGCTACCCAGCAGGGCAGCGTTCAGGTAATCCGGCGTGGCGATATTGAAGACGCGGCGCGAACACGCGGGGTCGAAACGTGTTTGCTGCACCACAATGGACTCGATGCTGGACAGAGCCTGCTTGACGGGCTCCAGCAAGGCCGCACCGCGCTCGGTGGGTGTCATGCCATTCTTGCTGCGTACCAGCAGTGGATCGCCCGTAAGGTCACGCAGGCGGCGCAGGGCCGTGCTGACAGCAGGTTGTGACTGATTGAGGCGTCGCGCCGCGCGCGACACGCTGCAGTCGGTAAGCAGGGCGTGCAGCACGCGAAGCAGGTGAACATCTATGGATTCCCAATTTCCAGCGTGTGCCATGACCGGCCCCGGTTGTTTGTTTGCCTATTGAAAAGCAATTGATGTGCCGGTTGCACAAATGAGGGCGTGGACGCCGGGGTGTGATATCCGATAAAATTACTCGGGTATTGCATCAGTATTGAATCCCGCATGGAGCTACAAATGAACACCCACGAAAAGATCCACCAGACCGTCACCAGTAATCCTGTCGTGCTTTTCATGAAAGGCACGCCGCAATTTCCGCAGTGCGGCTTTTCCTCGACCGTTGCACAGATCCTCAAGCTGAGCGGCGTCGAGAATTACGCTTCGGTCAACGTGCTGGCTGATGAAGAAATTCGTCAGGGCATCAAGGACTACGCGAACTGGCCGACCATTCCGCAGCTCTACATCAATGGTGAGTTCGTCGGTGGTTGCGACATCGTCAAGGAAATGTACCAGGCCGGCGAACTGCAGGCGCTGCTGGCGGGCGTGACGAAGTAAGAACGCGCAATTAAAAACGGCCCGCAAGGTCTTTGACTTTGCGGGCCTTTTTTTGGAACTATAGATACGTCATTCCCGCGGAAGCGGGAATCCACTTCACTGTAAAAGCTATCTTTTTGCCGGAGTGGATTTCCGTTTTTGCGAGGATAACGAAGACATGACGTGTAATTAATGCTGCTCGGGTACCTCATCCTCATTTGTCGGATACTCCGGCATCCCCGTCCAGCGAAACCAGATCTTGCGGGCGAGGTGGGCGGCGAGCAGATGCGGCGGCATGCGCAGCCAGTGGGCGCGCACATAAAGCGACCAGCGCGCCAGCGGCGTCCAGCGGTCATTTGACAGCGGATGGTCGGCGCGAAGCGCGCGCTGATAGATTGCATCCATCAGCGATAGCCGCAAGCCGCCGAAGCGCCGCAACTCGCGCACGATGTCGTTCGGCACCGGCGTTCCGAGCATGGTCGTGCACATGCGGACTGCATAACACAGCGGGCGGCGCAGATGCAGCAGGCCGGCGCGCTCCGACAGCGTGGCCCAGAAGCCATCTTGCCGGCCGAAATGGCGCAGCAGGCGGTCCAGGTCGGAGAGATCACGCAAGCCATTGCCGAGTTCGCCTTCATGGAATAGATGGCAGGCGCTGTGCAGCACCATGTCGGCCGGGCACAGCACGAATACACCTGGCATATCCGGCAACTCCTGCGCCTGTTCGAGCAGCAGCTTTGCGTCGGGCGGGTGGCGTGCAGTGGCAGGCAGGATGTTGTGATGCACGTCGAGCACGCTGTGACGCTTGATATGCGTGAGCGGCGGTAGCTCGTGCATCCACTGGCGGTAATAACGCTGGTCGTAGTCGGACACGGCACCGCTGTTCCAGCCATGCAGAATGAGTGTGGATTCGGCTTCAGGCAGATCTTCGCGACGGAATAACAGATCGATGTCGCCAAACATGCGACCGCGTGACAAGGATAGATTGGCCGCCAGATAGGCGCCCCCCTTGAGTAGCACGGTCGGCAGTTTGCTGGCCGCCAGCGCGTCGCGCACACGTTCGATCTCGGCCAGTCCGGCCATGCGTTGACGCTGGCCCAGCAGGCGTGCGGCAATCAGATGGTCGCGTGGTGCCTGGGGTACCTGTTCAAGCAAACCCGCAACAGCCAGGTCTTCCGCGAGGCGGGCGAGTACATTGGCAACGCGTGCCAGGCGAATGACCTGATCCCAGTCGCCGAGGGTGAAGCTCGTGGCTTGTGAAGTGTCACGCATCAAGAGCAGCAGGGAATCTGTTTTCATGCCGCTACCCCGGACCGGTCTTGCGCAGCCGCATGCACAGCAAGCTCGTCAAAAATGGCAATGGCATCATCGAGCTGGCTGTAGCGAAAATGCAGGCAATCGCTCATGTCGATGACTTCGCCCAGTACTTCGAAACCCTGGCGACCCAAAGCCGCGTAATTGAATGCGTTCTCTGCAAGTTGCAGAAAGGCCGAGTGCTTGGGCATGGGCGTCAGCGTCGGGGCTGCGCCGGCTTCGTATCTGGGAAAGATGATCCAGCGTGGGCGGGCTGTTTCATCGACGCGCTGGATGCTCTCGCGTGGCGCGCGCAGGTGGGCGACGGTGCCCTTCTTGGTGTCCGGCACGATCGGGCCGAACACCGCATCCGGCGCAAAGCTGCGCATGATGTCGATGGACGCATTCTTCAGATTGATCGGCCGCGCCAGCCCGAGAATATTGCAGCTCGCCGGGTCGATCAGCGTCATCTCGTCGGAGAGTAGCCGCCAACCGCGATGGACCAGCGCGGCGCATAGCGTACTTTTGCCCGAACCCGGCGGTGCCGGAAGGATCGCGGCAAAGCCATTGCGCTCCACGACGGCCGCGTGGGCCATGAGATATTGGTGGCAATAGTTGGCGATGCACCAGTTCATGCCCCACTCGAGCAGGGCGAAGGCTTGTGGTTGCGGCAGTGCCAGGAATGGCGCGTGGCCGTCATGCTCGAAGATGATTTGCGGCTTGATCCAGCGACGCAACAAATCCGTGCCGCGCAAATGCACATGAAAGTCGGCGAAGCCGCCTGGCGCTTCAATCGGATAGTCGGAATAAAGGAGCCAGAGCGCGGCGGCCACTTCGTCGCGTTCGCAACGAATCGCCATGCGGATCGGCCCGCTACGTAGCACCAGCTCGCCATGCCGCAGGCGTGCGCGCAACTCGGTGCTCGTAAGATCGGCCAGTGTTATCGGGTTGGCAGTCGCGGTAAGTGCAGGCTGGGCAGGGTTCAAGGCGCTTCGAGCTGACGAATACGATCCAGGGCGCCTAGGATGGCATGCTGTAGCGTTTCGTCAAGCGGCAGCCCGAGATGTCGGGCCAGATATTCGGGGAGCGTGGCGTCGGCGAGCCCTTGCAGACGCGACGCTGTCAGTACTTCGGCGGTAAGCAGATCCATTGCATGGGTGTCGCCATTGACGGCATTCCACGCGATCGCACCTTCGTCCCATGTGCGCAAATGCCAGGCGGCGCGGGCATCTAGCATTGGACTTTGCCGGGGAGGCGAGATTTCAGGCGGGGCTTCATGTTGTGCTCATGTCTGCTTGCATGCTGGATTTCTGGCACACAAGCAGCGTGGCGATCAAGGCACGAAGTAGGTGAGGTAGTGACCGACCTTGGTGCCGTCCCACGCCGTCGCGCCCGCGTACGGAGTGTATGAGCCCTTGATCGCCCACTCGTTCCACATGTCTACGACGGCCTGCGCCGATTTGGCCTGGGTCGATGAGCCGCCAACCGGGAACAGCACTTTGTTCGCACAGATGTTCAGGTACGCTGCAACGAACTGTCGCGCGATCTGCACACCGCTGGACGAGTCGGTAAGCGCCAGAACTTCGTAGAAGCTCATTGGCGTTGCGACGCCGTTGGAACCCGTCTTGAACATGTGGCAGCCGGTCGAGCCGCTTTGTTGCGTGAAGACCGTATGGAACTTGGTGTCGCGCCAGGTGGCTTCTTGCGCTGTGCAGCCGGAATTGCCCAGTCTGCTCTTCCAGGTGTCGCAGCTGTCTGGCGCCGAGCAGCTGCCGAGTTGTGTCGTGGCGTGGCTCTTGGCGGCGGACAGTGTTTGCGACGGCGCGACGCAGTCGATGGCGAAAACCGACGGGCTGGCCAGCGTGGCAATGACAGGACCGGTGGCCAGGCCTGCGCGGATCAGCTTGCGGCGCGCTTCGCTCATCGCTGCGAGCTCGGGGCTTGCGGATTGCTCGGGCTTTGTCGGGTTCATGATTGCTGGATTCCGTGAAGTCTGGTTGTCGCGCCAAAGCGCCTGTTGTCGTGATTGTCACCTGATGCATAGGGGCACAGGCAGAACTAAGTCACGCAAGCCGCGTTGAGCGAATGATTGCGTCTTCACAAGCAATAAAAGTGCCTGGCTTTTTTGGCTAATAATTCATTTTAAAATCAATTGCATGGCGTTCTCGAACGCCATTCGAGAGCAACGCTACCCCACAAGTGTCAAATCCGTCGACGAGGTGATTTCCAACGGTTCAGGGATGAGCCACCCTGGCGCTGGTTTGTGCCAGTCGCCCGGCGAGCGTGCCGAGGAACGCCCTGTAGAAACGTTTCTGGCAATCGGGCGAAGCGCGTTCCAGTGCCTCCTGGCGAATCTCCGCGACTGTGCAATCGGAATCGGCAATCACGTCAGCAGTTCGTGTGCCATTGCCGGCGGTGAACATGGCCATCTCGCCGAAGCATTCGCCGGGCGAGAGCGTATGCAGGCGCTGCCCATCGAGGCAGATACAGGCCTGACCGGCTGCGAGCAAGGCGAAATAACCACCCGGCTCACTGCGGCGCATGACCAGGCTGCCTGCGCTGACGGCGCGCCATTCGGTCATGCGTAAGGTTTCCCAGATATCCACTTCGCTGAAATCGGCGAGGAAACGCATTTCGCGCAGTGTCTGGAAGCGCTGGGTTTCCGATGGTGCGGGGCGTTGTGCGTGCAGGCGCAGACTGCGCGAGGCCTGCGCAAGGTCATGCGAGAACTCCAGCCAGCTGGCATAACGTGCCGCAAGCGACTTGTGCGTGGCACGCGCCACGATACGATCGAGCTCCGGCGGGATCTCTGGCCGCAACGAGGAGGGAACGGGGGTGCTGGAGTGGTTGATCTGATATGCGAGGCTCACCGGATTGGTGCCGGAAAACGGTAGCTGACCCGTCAGCAACTGAAACATCATGATGCCAAGCGAGTAGATGTCGGTCTGATGGGTCAGTGCCTGCTCGCGTACCTGTTCTGGTGACATGTAGGCGGGCGAGCCAAGGCCGATGACCATGGTGCGGTCGGTATCCTTGAACAGTGCTGCGCCAAAATCCGACACCTTGATCTCGGCGCCGTCCGGTTCGACCATCAGGATGTTCGCGGGTTTGACGTCGCGATGGGTCACGCCATGCATGAAAGCGAAATCGAGCGCCCGTGTGCACTTGAACAGGATTTCGATGAGCCGTTCGAACGAGAGGAGATTGTCCGGGGTGCAGAAAGCCTCCAGCGTTCCGCCCTTGATGTACTCCATGACCAGGTAGGAGCTGGCGTCATCTATGGTGACGTCATAAATCTCGACGATGTGCGGATGTTTGAGACGGCCGGCCAGTGCGGCCTCGGTTTGCAGCTGCTGGCGATAGGCTGTGCCGCGCAGGGGATCGCGCAGCAATTCGTTGAACATGCGCTTGATGGCAACCTGGCGTTGCGCAAAAGGGTCGTAGCCCAGGAAAACGTCGCTGGTCGAACCCTCGCCTATCAGGTGCAGTATGTCGTACTTGCCGATCCGTTCCATGATGCCGCTGCGCTGCCGATTCGCCCCCGAAGCCTGATCATACCTGTGGTAGCGCGCTTGTGGCTATGCGCTGCAACGTATCGTTACAGACGTGCAGCGGCATGACGTAATGATGAAGTCATGCCGCCTTCCCCTCATTCGATGCGTTGCCGGGCGCGCGCGATTGCCGCACGTACCTGTTGCGGAGCCGTGCCGCCTATGTGGTTGCGCGCTGCCAGCGAGCCTTCTATGGTCAGGACGCTGGCGATGTCGCTGGCCAGACGTTCGCCTGCACCGCTTACGTGTGCCATTGCAGCGCGCAGCTCATCGAGCGTGAAGTCGGCCAGATCGCAGCCGCGTGTTTCAGCCGCGCGCACCGCCAGGGCCACTGCTTCATGTGCATCGCGGAAAGGCAGGCCTTTCTTGACGAGGTAGTCGGCCAGGTCCGTTGCGGTGGCGAAGCCCTGGGCCAGCGCTGCACGCATGGCATCTGCCTTGACGCGAATGCCGAGAATCATGTCGGCATAAATGCGCAAGGTGTCGATCAGCGTGTCGGCCGCGTCGAACAAGGGCTCCTTGTCTTCCTGGTTGTCCTTGTTATAGGCCAGCGGCTGGCCCTTCATGAGGGTCAGCAGCGCGACGAGGTGGCCGTTGACGCGCCCGGTCTTGCCGCGCACGAGTTCGGGCACGTCGGGATTTTTCTTCTGCTGCATGATCGAGCTGCCGGTGCAGAAGCGGTCAGCGAGATCGATGAAGCCGAAACGCGGGCTCATCCACAGGATCAATTCTTCGGACAGGCGCGACAGATGGGTCATGGTGATCGCCACGGCGGCACAGAATTCGATGGCGAAGTCGCGGTCGGACACGGCGTCCAGCGAGTTCTCGCAGACGCCTTCGAAACCGAGTTCGCGCGCCACATATTCGCGATCGATCGGGAAGCTCGTGCCCGCCAATGCAGCGGCACCAAGCGGCAGGCGGTTGGCGCGTTTGCGAACGTCGCGGAAACGCTCGGCGTCGCGCACCGTCATTTCAAAGTACGCCATCAGGTGATGACCGAAAGTGACCGGCTGTGCGACTTGCAAATGGGTGTGGCCGGGCATCGGCGTTGCTGCATGCTCTTCGGCGAGTGTCAGGACGTTGCGCTGGAAATCGCTGATCAGGATCAGGATCTGGTCGATGGCGTCGCGCAGCCACAGCCGAATGTCGGTCGCCACCTGGTCATTGCGCGAGCGGCCGGTGTGCAGGCGTTTGCCGGCATCGCCGACCAGCGTGGTGAGACGGCGCTCGACGTTGAGGTGCACGTCCTCGGCATCGAGGCTCCATACGAAGTCGCCTGCACGTATTTCTGCGAGGATCTGTGTCATGCCACGCTGGATATCGGCCAGATCTTGCGGGGCTATGATGCCTTGCCTGGCGAGCATGCCGGCATGCGCCAGCGAACCGCGGATATCCTGCTCCGCCATGCGCTTGTCGAAGAAAACAGACGCGGTATAACGTTTGACCAGATCGGAGACCGGCTCGGAGAAACGGCCGGACCAGGCCTTGCTACCGGCTTCGGTATCGCCTTGATCGGCACGGAGCTTGTCCGTGAGTGCGGTATTGGGGGTGTTTTGCATTGAATCTGTCATGATCCGTGTGAGTCTTTGTGCGCTTCAATACGGGCTTGTCTACCCGGCCTCAATCATGTCCGGCAAAGTGCATTGCCGTGCCGCAGCAACGATTGACAAGTTTTCCGGAACGATCGATTTGAGAATGCAGTTGGTCTGCGCGCACCTGTGAAATGAAGCCCAGTATAAATCAACCACCCGGAACCGAGATTGTCAGCCCGCCGCAAACGCGCATGGCAGGGCAGTCCAAAGCGCCGCAAAAGCGCGCACCCAATGAACGGGCGCGCATTGCCGTCCCGGATTTCCGCAATCTCGGCGTCGTCGGACGCATCCTCGTCGTGGTTAACCTGCTGGTATTCGCCACGTTTCTGATACGCACCGATACCTTGTCGAGAGCCGGGCACGACTGGTTTCTCATGGTGGGCCGCATCCAGATTCCGCTGCTGGTCGCCGCGCTCGTCATGTACCGTCTCGGGTCCTGGCTGACGCGCCTGACCTGGCGTGAACTGAGCGTGATGACCGTTTGCCTGGCGCTTCTTGTCACCGTTTTCGCACATGGCTTTGGCATGCTGCCTGGCTCGCGCGATGCGCATATCCGCCACCTCGCCTGGGCTGCTGTGGCGGCCCTGCTGGTCGTCGCCTATTTTCGCTGGCGACAGATCGAGCAGACTCCGGCGCTTGATGAAGCCCGCATATTGGCGCTGACGGCGCGCATCCGCCCGCACTTCTTTTTCAACAGTCTCAACGGTGTCCTGGGCGTGATTCGCTCCGACCCGAAGCGTGCCGAGCAGGCGCTGGAGTCGCTTGCCGAACTGTTTCGCGAATTGATGAAAGACAATCGCGACCTCGTCACCCTGTGCGACGAGATCGAGCTGTGCAATCGCTATCTCGAACTCGAGCGCCTGCGTCTCGGTGATCGCCTGAGGGTCAACTGGGAACTGAAATATGCGCCGCTGAATGCCAAAGTGCCGCCGTTGATGTTGCAACCGCTTATCGAAAATGCGGTTTACCACGGCATCGAACCCAGTGCCGAACCGGGTACCATTCACATCGGAATCGTGCGCAAGGGCCGCATGCTTGAAATCGGCATCAGCAACCCTGTGCCGCGCGGTTCGCGGCGATCCAGCGGCAACAAGATGGCGCTGAACAATATCAGGGAGCGACTGGCCTTGTTTTTTGATCTCGAAGCTGTACTGACAACCGAAGAGCGCGAAGGCGAGTTTCGGGTGCGTATCCGCATGCCATTGCGCAAGGAGGACAAATGATGGAGCAACTGGAAGCACTCAACGTACTTATTGTTGATGACGAAGCGCCGGCTCGCGAAAGATTGCGCGACCTGCTCGGCGATATCGCCAGCGAACAGCCGACCAAACTCATGGGTATGGCGGGCAATGGTATTGAAGCGCTGCGCTTCCTTGAAGGACAGCGGCCGGACGTATTGCTGGTCGACATACGCATGCCGGCCATGGACGGCATCGAATTCGCGCAGCACGCTACGCGCCTTGAAAACCCGCCGCACATCGTTTTCATTACTGCCTATGACGAGTACGCAGTACAGGCTTTCGAACTCAACGCGATTGACTATTTGCTCAAGCCGGTGCGCGCCGAGCGGCTCGCTTCAGCATTGGACAAGGTGCGCCGCGTCGCGCCGGTCAGTCACGAAAAGCTGGACCAGTTTGCTGAGCCGCGTCGCCACCTGACCTGCAGCGAGCGCGGCCGCATTCACCTGATTCCAATTGGCGATGTCGTGTTTCTCAAGGCCGAGCTCAAGTACGTTACAGCGCGCTCGACCGAGCGTGAATACCTGCTTGAAGAATCGCTGGTGCAACTGGAGCAGGAGTTTCCTGAGCGCTTCGTGCGTATTCATCGCAACTGCCTGGTGGCTCGCGCCGCTGTTGTGGGCTTCGAGCGCGCGCTGGGCGAGGATGGCGGGGAGGGGCATTGGTCGGTGCGTTTGAACAGCGTGCCCGATGCGTTGCCGATCAGCCGTCGTCAGTGGGCACATGTCCGCGCCGAACTCGGCGGCTGAGAATACTGAATAAACCTACTGCGCGGGCCAATCTCGAATTTCCGGTGCTCGCTGTACTGAAGTACAGCTCCGCTCCTCGATTCGACCTTGGACCGCTCGCTACGGTTTCTTCAGCATTCTCAACCTTGGCTTGTGCATGGACCTATTTACTGTGAAGCAAGAATTGCGGCAGTCTCTCATCGAATATGTCGCTGACACCATCAGCACAGATGCGTTCGTCACGCTATGGCGCGAACAAGGTGGTGCGTTGTGCTCAGAGCTGCCATCCGCCTATTGCAAGGCGCTTGATGACGTTCTCATGCGCGTCGAGTCGAGTCGCTTGTTTTCCGGAGATAGCTGTTCGTTTAGCCGCGAGAGTCTGATGGATGCCTTGACTCTCTGGCTGGACAAGGCCAGTGCCAGGCGCGCTGCGTCTTAGAACGCCCCCGGCTTTGCCTGCCCACCCGTACAGGTAGCGCTGATCAGGTCGCTCGCCTAGTCTGTATGAGCACATATTCTTGGAGGCACAGTCGTGGTCGTGGTGGTTTTTCGTTCGCGTATCCGCGAGGGGGCCGATTTCGCTGCCATGGAGGTCGCGGGAGCGCGCATGTTCGAGCTGGCTACGCGCATGCCGGGCTTCATCTCCTACAAAGACTTCTCGGCCGAGGATGGCGAGTATGTTTCGCTGGTCGAGTTCACTGATCTGGATACGCTGAAAGCATGGCGTGAGCACCCGGAACACCTTGCCGTGCAGGAGCGGGCACGGCTCGAATTCATGTCGGAATATCACATCCAGGTATGTACGCCGGTGCGTGACTATCGCTTCCCTGTCTGAAAGGAGCCTCGATGGACCCTGTTTCGATTGCAGCAGCGGCTGTGGCGGCCTTGAGCCCCTATCTGGTCAAGGCCGGAGAGAAAGCCGCGGGGGCGGCGGGTGAGACAATCGCCTCGACCGTCTGGGCAACCTCAACCAGATCGGCCATGCCGACAAGGTCTTCATCCAGGGGGAAGCCGCCGCGCGCGTTCCGCCCATGATGGCGCCGAGTACGCCGGAGAACTACATGCTCGTTGGACGCGATGAGCAGATTGGCGAGATCAAGGCAGCGCTGATCGCCGGTGCGCCACGCGCTATCGCGATCCAGCTGGCGATGGGCATCGGCAAGACGGCGCTGGCCTGCCTGCTGGCCAACGATGTCGAATTGCAGGCGCGCTTTCCGGACGGTGTGCTGTGGGCCAACGTAGGCAAGGCGCCCGACATACGCGCCGAACTTCGGCAGTGGGCGGTCGAGTTGTGCGGCCCCGAGGCGATGGAGGCCGACACTTCCAATGAAGACTTCGGCACCGAGACTTACTGGAAACGCGTGGTTGGCAAGGCGCTGGCGCGCAAGCGCGTGTTGCTGGTGATAGATGATGTCTGGAGCCTCGACAATGGGCTGGCTTTCAAGGTCGGTGGCAATGCCTGCGCGTATCTTTTCACGACGCGTTTTCCGAAGCTTGCTCACCACCTCAGCGGCAAGGTGATCACCCTCGGAACCTTGAACAGCAAGGATGGCATTGCGTTGCTGCAGCAGTTTGCACCGGACGCAGTAGCCGCCGATCAGGCTGCAGCGCGGCTTCTCGTCAAACGTGTCGATGGCTTGCCGCAGGCGCTCATTCCGATCGGTTGTTTTCTGCGCGATGCCTCCAGCACGGGGCAAGACCGGCGTATCCGCGAAGCCATCGACAAGCTCGAAAACGTGCAGATGCTTTTCGATCTGGAACAGCCCCCGGAATATGCCATTGACCTTGCCACCGACCTGCCGCGCTCGCTGCGCAGCGTGATTGAGGCCAGCTACCGCTGGCTCGGCAGCAGTCAGGGCTCAGCGGATGGCGACCTGCTACGCCAGACGGTCGAATGCCTGTCCATCCTGCGCCCCAATCCGTCGGTGTTCGGTGAGGCGCTGGCGGCGCGCGTTGCCGGCGCCACGCCTGAAACGCTCAACGCCTTGTGCGATTCCGGCCTCATCGAAGCACGCGGCGAGTGTTACACCATGCACCGCACCTTCGCCGAATACCTGCGTGGCAAGATCGGCCAGGAGCGCGTGCGCGAGCTGCATCTGCTTGCCACTTCCTTCTATCGTGAGCAGCTCAATGAGCTTGAAGAGGCATATCAACAGCAGGACAGTGGCTACAGTCAATGGTATCGCTACGAGAACCGTGCCTGGGGCGATGCCATGGACGAGTGGCTCTATCACCTCGGCCGTGCCGGTGAATACCAGACCGTCGTAACCGCTTTTCTGCGTGCCTGGTTCGACGGCTTCTGGTGGTGGGGCTGCTTCCTCGAATTCCATTTTTGCGACCAGTTGCTGCTCGAGTGGCAGCAACGCGAGATACGTCCCGAGTCGCGCGAAGGCCTGCGCTTGCTGACGCGTTTCAAGGAGATCTATCCAAAAGAAACGGAAGACCGCTACGCTGGCAATTGGGCAGAAATAGAAAATATTCTTGGCCAATTGCGGCGTCGTGCAAACCTTGCCGATGAGGCTGCCATGTCTCCGCATGCCGATGCGCGTCATTTGCGCGGCATGACCAGCATTCTCCTGGCCGAGGCGCGTCGTTTCGGTGCGCGCGACTATGCCGGTGCCGAGGATTCTTACCGCGATGCGCTACGTCAATTCATCGCCAATCATGACGATTGGGATACCGCCTGGGTCTACTACCATCTTGCCGATACGCTGACCGAGGCGGGCCGTCACGCCGATGCGGCAGCGCTGTGTCACGACGGTCTCGAACTCGGTATCAGCGAGGAAGATCCCGAAGTGCAGGCCAACTTGTGGCGTGTCATGGGCGACATCGCGATCGATGCGCAGCGCCATGACGATGCTGCACATGCCTGGCAACAGTGCGTGGAGCATGCTTACCGCTTCCAGATCGAACCGGTGGCACCTGATCCCTACACCATCCGTTTCTACGCGCAGATTGTCGACTTGTTGTGCGGTCGCCTGGTCAGCCTCTACGCGCGCGAACCGGCTGCGGCACTATCGCTGGCCTCGGCACTGCGCAGTGGCTGGCAATGCAATCGGGATAGTGTGGAAATCCCCGAGCTTGAAGCTGCATTGAGCAGCGCATACCGCTACCCGTTGGCACCCTTGCTGTTCCCCGCAGTCTTACCCGCAGAACAACTGGGGCAATCCGGCGACGCCTATGCAGCCGAGGTGAAAGCGACGCTCGCCGCCTTGCGTGCTGCCGGCAGGGCGACGCGGATCGCCGCGCCAGGCAATCAGGCAGCCTCGGCCTGATCGGCTCGCATATAGCAACAGCAAGCAACAGCAAGCAACAGCAGATATGCTATTTGCGCCGGAACGCCCACCAGGCGGCGGCGCCCGTGAAGCTGATGATCAACGCGACGACGATCCAGAATCCGTGGCGGTGTTCCGCCAGCGGTATGCCACCGACATTCATGCCGAGCAGGCCTGCAGCGATATTGATCGGCAGCGCCAGTACGGTGACGATGGTGAGCACGTAAAGGCTGCGGTTATTCTCTTCGTTCACATGCGCGGCAATTTCTTCCTGCAGCAACTTGATGCGCTCTTGCAGCGCCGTCATGTCACGCAGTACGACCGCAAACTCTTCCGTCGACTGACGTAGTTCCATTGCATCGGCCGCGTCGATCCACGGCGGTGGATGTTGCAGCAAGCGAAACAGCGAGGCTGGTTCCGGCGCCAGCAAGCGTTGCAACCTTACCAACAAGCGACGCAGCGAGCCAAGGCCGGCGCGCGTCAGCCCCAGTTTGCCCTCCAGCAACTTGTCCTCAACCTTGTCGATGCGCGTAGTGACACCGCGGACGATGCTCACGAGCACGTCGGCCTGGTCGCGCAGCAGGTGGATCAGCAGTTCCAGCGGCGAGCGGATGATCTCGCCTGCTTTGACGGCTGTACGAAGCTTGTCTATTGAACGGAGAGGGCGCCGCCGCGCGGTGATGACAAGGCGCTGATTCACGCACAACCACAGGGTCGATATCTCGGAAGGCTCGAACGAGAAATCGTAGTGCACGTCATTGACGATGGCCAGCAACGATCGATCGACAAGTTCAATGCGCGTGGAGTAAGAGCCTTCACGCAAACCGTCGAAGAACTCTTCGGGCAGCGCGGCATGCTGCACCAGCCATTTCTCGGTAGCGGTGTGGCCGAGATTGAAATGCAGCCAGAGAAAGTCGTCGCCACTTTGACGGTCATGTGTGCCAAGCCATTCGGCGGCGGCATCCGAATCCAGCTCGGTGGCGCTCGTGTCGGAGCGCATCAAGAAGCCGCAGATCAGTCCGTGCGCGTCAGTGCCGTAGCGAGTGTCGGGTAGGGCCATCTGAACAGAATAGGGACCAACGGAATAAGGACGCAGGAAGCCGGGCGCGGAGGCCACGTAGCAGCGTGCATGATCGATGTTACGCATGTGTTACGGAGAAGGGTGCCTCAGACGGGATCGTTTCGTGACGTGCAGACGTGAAAACACCTGCTTCAGGCTCGTGGCCCTCCGCAGGTGTCGATGAAGCAACGTTACTGCTTACTGGATGACCAGTTGTGGCTTGTTCGCAGCGTTTTCCTTGGTATTCAGCGTGGTGTACTTGCCAGCCGTTTCCGACAACACGAACGACGCAACGTGATCGCCGCCAGCCTGCGACTGAACGTAGGCAGTGACATCGATCTCGTAGTACTTCGCTGTAGTAGTCATCGCTACGCTACCGATTGCGGTGCCAGCGGCGGGCTTGGTATTCCAGGTGATTGCCGCTTGCGTCCAGCCATCGGTGGTCTGCGCTGCGCCCAGGTTCGTGTTCGCCGTCGAGCTGCCGTAGATGCGCAGTTTTGCGCTGGTAACAGTCGTCACGCCGGTGAGGTTGAACTTGACGTAGGACAGACGCACCTTGCCGGCGTCATTCTTCACGTACATGGAAGTATCGGTACCAAAGTTCGTGGTCGCGTTGCTTTCATAGACGTAAGAGTCTTCTGCTGCGGTGAGTGTCACGGGGCCACTGACACTCGAATTGCTGCTTGAAGCAGCGGCGCTACTTGCTGCAGCGCTGCTTGCGGCAGCCGAACTGCTTGCCTTGCTGCTTGCAGCAGACGAGGCGGCAACCGAAGATGCTGCTGCGGAAGAGGCCGCACTGCTGGAGCCGCCTGAGCAACCGTTTGTGGCGGTGCCGGTTTCCAGCAAGGACGTTCCCGCATATTGCAAGCAGGCATAGACGCCCTTGTTGGGAGCCTGGTTGTAATACACCTCTTCATTGCCACCCCACGTCGGGATGAATGTGCCGGTAGGCTTTTGCAGATGCGTCCAGACAGCACCGTCCCACGCGAATTGATAGATCGTGTTGTGGTTGTTGTAGGGATCGAACGGCATGTAGGCGCCGCCCTTGGTCTTCTGCTTGGTCATCGTATTGTTGAAGAATACGTTCTGCTCACCCGTGCCGCCGGACCACTTGGAAGCGTGAGGGCCAGCACCGTACCAGATCGGGAACCAGGTGCCTTCCAGCACGTCAGCACCACCTTCGCCTTCGCCCCAGCTGCTGTGCTCGAACGGAACGGCGACGGTATTGTTCTCGATCAGGTTGCGACGCTCCCAGCCGCCATGCAGATTCATGTCGACGGTAATGTTATTGCTTTGTATGACATTGCCGCTGGCCGACCACTGCAGGGTCACGTGACGTGCGCGATCCACTTTATTGTTGATGATCTTGCTGTCATAGAGCTTGGAGTTGCGGAAGTAACCGTGGCCGCCCTTGCCCTTGTTCCATGCGCCGAAAATGATGTTGTCGCGGAACTCCATGTTCTTGGCGAATTCGGTCACGATGGGGTGCGAACCGGTCATGTAGGTGCGGACACCCTTGACCCAACCGTCTTGCGCCCACTTGAACAGGATGCCGTGCAGCGCGTACTGGAGCGCTGCATTCTTGTACATCAGGCCAACGCCTTTCGGGTTGGTGGTGGCGTCATAGTCGTTGGCGTTGATCAGGCCGTTGTAAGGTGTGTAGGAAATGTCCTGGGTGAAGTAGAAGTTCTCGAAACCTACGCCCTTGACCGCCGTCACCTTCATGAGCTTGCTGTAATAGATCGAGTTCGATGTGCCACCCGGATCGGTCGGCAAGGTCGTACCGTTGCTGAACGGAACATCGAATTCCAATGGCTTGTCGATGGTGACGACATCACCGGCGACGCTGACCACCTTGAACATCTGCGTGCGCATATGGCCGTTATAGCGATAGGCTTGCGGTGCCTGCATCTGGTCGTAGAACGCTGCCGTGTTTGCCGCACCGACATAAACCGTGTCGCCTGCGACGAACTTGCTGCCTTGCCCCGAAGCCACCGTTACCTTGTTGCCACCCTTTGTGCCGCCACCCCCGGATGCAACCTTCACGCCGCTGAGCCAGTGAAAGTTTATGCTACCTTCATAGGTCGTATCGCCGGTGCTCTTGGTGCGATCTTCTACGCGGAAGGCCGCGTAGCCTGGCCATAACTTGCCATCGATCAAGGGCGCGCCTGGATTTGCCGGATCTTCAGAATAGGTTGCGGCTGGCTTGAAAACGATCTTCGTGCCCGTGGTCGGGTCATTGCCGGCGCCGCGAATGGTGATGTAACTCGCATCCACGCGGATCTGCTTGTTGAGGTCGATCTGACCGGCAGGGAACAGCAGGATGGCGCGATTGGTATCGCTGACGACAGCACCGTTGACCTTCAGCGTACCGCTGCGAATATTGTCGATGACTGTCTGGAGCTTGACCGAATCATCGATGCCGTCGTTGGCGGTGATGCCTTGCGTCGTCAGATTGATGACGGTACCGCTCGTGGGAAGCGCCAGGCCGTCCTTGTAACCGGCTTTGGACCAATTCGGGAGTGTGCTGCTGACTGCAGCATTTGCGTTGCTGGCAAGTGCTGCCAGCGTGACGAGCGCGCAGGCGGCCGCCACCTTGGGGTAGGTTTTCTGTTTCACGACTTGTCTCCGTAGTTATACGTTTTGAAAGGCTTGTAGCCTTTCTTATTTTTGCCTGCATCACCGGGGTGATACGGCTATTCAAAAAGCAACTGCGGGCCGATCGTGCGAGGGGATGAAAGCACTGTCAAGTAGTGGTTTCCCCGCGAAATACGGGAAATCAGCGCTTGATTGCATTGCAGCACGAGCGGCGCATGGCGTGACCATGGTCTTGTTTTCAGCGGGGCTTTTCGAGCGAAGTGGCGCTGGACGGCGTTGTCGGGCAAGTGCCTTGTCGGCGGACGAAGCCCGGTATTTTTTCCGCAGCGGGCCGCTTATGGCTTTGGCATTATTTGTTGCTGCGTCGCGCCATTTGATACTTGGGGACGTAAAAGGCAATGCACGATCTGAACTGAGCAGGCGCGCGCGTCCACATTGCTTGAAACGCGAGAAGCTGGAGACTTCGCGCGACAAACCGCGTTGGAAAAATGTGCGGAATAATCCTGGCGTGTCGCGACGTACGCGGCAGGCCTTGTCGGCGCTTACTGGTCTTGCGTCAGCACGACCTTGGGAGGCGCTGCATGCGGTCGCAGCGTCTGTACGCTTTCGCGGATGCTCAGTCGCGGCCCGGTTTCGATGCGCTGCGTCGGCTCATCCGGGTGCTGGAAACGATCTATCAACTGTTTGACCGCGGTACGGCCAAGGTGAGAGCGATCAATACCGACTGAAGTGAGCGGCGGCGTGCACAGTGGCGCAAAGGGCAGATCGTCGAAGCTGACGACCGAGTGATCTTCCGGTACGCGACGGCCTGCGCGCTGGAGCCCCTGTATGACACCGAAGGCGGTGTAATCCGATACGCAATGCAGCGCCGTGGCTTTCAGCGTATTACGCCGCACCATTGCGCCGATCACCTTGCTGGCCCGCTGGGCAGAGAAGGTGTCGCTATCGATATTGATCAGATGACGTGATGCTTCGAAAGGGATGCCCGCCTGTTCAAGCGCTTCACGAAAACCATCGAGTCTCTGGTGGATGAAGGGTCGGTTCAGATGTGTGACATGGACAATTTCGCGATGTCCGCACGCCAGCAAGTGCTGCGCTGCCAGATAGCTACCCAGCCTTGCTGCGGGCGACACGCTGTCGAACATGCCGAGGGGATCGTTGCCGTTCACGATGACTACGGCCTTGCCGGTGCCGCGCAACGGTGCCAGCAGTTCCAGGCTATCGATGCCGACGATCAGCACGCCTTCTGCATCGCGTGCCTTGAGCTGCTGGCGATAGGCGGCAACGTCGCGAGGCCCGTCACGATCGAGCAGGACGCTTTCCACCTGGATGCCAAAATGCGCACATTCGGAAGTGATGCTGCGTATTACTTCAGCGTGGAAGTAACTGCTGTCCAGCGACAGGAACTGGAAATAGGTGATAAGGCAAATCCGGCGCGGTATGGCGCCGAGCCTGCGTTGCGCATCGTCGGGCAGGTAACCCATGTCGTGCATTGTCTGCAGGACGCGGCTGCGCAGTGCCGGGCTGATGCCGGTGCCGCCGTGAATGACCTTCGAGACCGTGGCCGGTGACACACCGGCGCGGCGCGCGACCTCCACTTGACGCAAGGGAACGGGTTTGGTGCTCATGGCCTTGGTTACCACGGGAGAGTCGGCAGATAGCGGTAATTCACCTGATCGCTCGCATGGCCTTCACGCGGCGTGGCAAACATTTCTTGTCCATCTGCTTATTGTACATGGTGTCGCGGAGCCCCTGATTGTCGAGGTGGCATCGTAGTCGCGCACACATGCAGAATCAACACGGAGAACCCGTACCGCCGCATCGGAATTGCGGCGGTCCATTGTGCATCGCAAGATCAACCACTATTGCGCAGACCGCCGGCAATGCCGTTGATTGACAGCAGCACACCGCGTCGCACGCGATCATCGGCATTGCCTTCACGGAAGCGATGCAGCCTGCTCAAGCTGGACGCTATTAACGGTAAGCCCTATGAGGTTCTCCGGCGTACGCCCCACAGCAGTCCGACAGCGAACAATACCAATAGATATGACTGAGGCTCAGGAATGGAGGCGATGTTGCTGAACGCGGTGATGGAGAAGTTCGTCGTGTTCTCACCGTGAAACAGGTCCGTCTTTCCTTCATACAACCAGTCGCCGACCGGGTTCAGCGCATCGTCGAGGAAGCGAACGTATCCCGACACGCTTGAGCTTCCCGTCAGTTCATGGATGAACATCAGAAAGACTTTTGTTGCCCCTGCGGGAGGAGCAAATGCTGCGCCCGTGAGGGTTGCTGCAATATCCTGATCATACAGTTCGAGTTGAGTGGCCCCCGTCTGCGGCGTACGAACTCGCAGATCGAGATAGTCGTTGCGATATCCGGTGCGAGTGCTGGGGCCGAACGCATCCGACAGGCGAACGCTGTAACGCATATACGGGTCGGGAATCGCGAGGTTGAAGGTGGCACCAACCGCGAAACCGTCTGCCTTGTTCAAAGCGCCCAGAGAGTCGTTGTACTTGAGTTCCTGGAAGTAAACCTGGCTGCCATCCGTACCGACACTGCTAAAGACTTCACGGCTTCGCGAGAAATCCACTACGCCTCCGTGTTCCGCCCCGACGAAATCTCCAACGGTCAAATAGCGCGTTGCGCCATCCGGGCCTGCCGGCGGCGAAATGCCGTTATCGAAACCGTCATACATGGTTAGCGCGCTGGCTGGGGGGCCGGCATCGAACGGCAGGTTTGCACCTACGCTGCGCCAGACGACCAAGCTGTCGAGTTGAAACATGGCGGTCGCGTGAGCGGCCCCAATCGTGCCGGCGCTGAAGGCGACCGCGAGCAAATACTTGAGACGCATTGATATTTCCCTACTTAGTGGTTTATGCCAAATGTATTGTTGAATTTTATGACAAATTCAAAAGCCACTCAACGTTTCTTGTGTGATGTTTGCGTGACAAGAATACGCATCGTGTCAAATGGCACGTTTTTGTTCTTATGAGGCTGGCGTTGCGCACATTGCGAATTTCTTGTGGTAGGCGCAACGACAACTACAGGAAGCGCCGTCGGCGCCTCCTGTAGTTGTGCTGTACTGAAAAGATCAACCGCTATTGCGCAGACCGCCGGCAATGCCGTTGATCGACAGCAGCACACCGCGTCGCACGCGATCATCGGCGTTGCCGTCACGGAAGCGATGCAGCAGTTCGACCTGTACGTGATTGAGCGGGTCGAGGTAGGGGAAACGGTTGCGGATCGAGCGCTTGAGCAGCGGATTGCCATCGAGCAACTCGCCCTGGCCGGTGATGGCCAGCAGCGACTCGACGGTCTTTTCCCACTCGCCCTTGATGCGCGGGAAGATGGCGTTGCGCAAGGCCTCGTCCTTGACGAGCGCGGCGTAGCGCGATGCTATTGCCATATCGCTCTTGGCCAGCACCATGTCCATGTTCGACAGTTGTGTGGCGAAGAAGGACCATTCCTTGTGCATCGCTTGCAGCAATTCCAGGCCGGTGTGACCATGCTTTTCGACGTAGGCATTCACGGCTGAACCGAAGCCGTACCAGCCCGGCAACATGACGCGGCTCTGTGCCCACGAGAATACCCACGGAATCGCACGCAGGTCTTCAATGGCCGTGCTCTTCTTGCGCGAAGCCGGGCGCGAGCCGATGTTGAGGTTGGCGATTTCGGATATGACAGTTGATTCCCAGAAATATTGCTCGAAGCCCTCTGTCTCGTAGACGAGATTGCGGAAGGCCTTGAAGGCGTGGTCGGAGAGTTCGTCCATGGCTTGCAGATACTCCGGCCGTGGTGCGGCGTCGGGATGCGCGAGCAGGGTTGCTTCCATCGTGGCAGCAACCAGCACTTCGAGATTGCGGCGGCCGACTTCAGGGTTGGAGTACTTGGAAGCGATGACTTCACCTTGCTCCGTCATGCGGATCTGCGCCTGAACCGCGCCGCCCGGTTGCGCCAGGATGGCCTGGTAGCTTGGGCCGCCACCACGTCCGACCGAGCCGCCACGGCCGTGGAACAGGCGCAGGCGAACGTCATGTTTGCGGAATACGCTGACAAGTTCGATCTCAGCCTTGTACAGCTCCCAGCCGGAGGTGAGGAAACCGCCATCCTTGTTGCTGTCGGAGTAGCCAAGCATGCATTCCTGTGTGGCTTTGCGTGAGGTCAGCAGCTGCTTGTAGAGCGGGGTGGAGAACAGGCGATCCATGATGCCGGCGGCATTCTGTAAATCACCGATTGTCTCGAACAGCGGCACGATGTTGATGGCCAGTTTCTGCTCATGCGGACTTAACAGGCCGACTTCCTTGAGCAGCACGGCCAGTTCCAGCATGTCGGAAACGCCGTCGGTCTTCGAGATGATGGCGTGTGGAATGCATGCCGGGCCGAGCAGTCGATGGCCCTCGGCGACAGCACGGAAGATGGCCATCTCGCCCTCGGTCTCTTCCGAATAGGTGAGCGCAGGCGAGCCCAGGACGCGCGGCGTAGCGAGTTCTTCGAGCAGCAGTGCGATACGTCCTTCTTCATCCAGCGCGAGGTAATCGGTGCCGGGGCGTGCGACGGAAAGAAGTTCGGCGACGGTGCGCTCATGCACGTCGGAGTTCTGGCGCACGTCGATGGCTGCCAGATGAAAGCCGAAGACGCGGACGGCGCGACGCAGCATGCGCAAGCGGCCTTGCGCCAGAGCGGCCGTGCCGTTGTCCACCAGCGAGCGGTGCACGATGTCCAGATCTGCCAGCAGGGCTTCGGCATTGGCATAGGGCTCGGCCGGGAATTCCGGAGCGCGGTTCAGTGGCGTGCTGGCCAGCAAACAGGTTGTTGCATGCACGCGTGCATAGACGCCACGCAAGGCGCGACGGTAAAGCTCGTCGTCGCCATGCGAAGTGCGTGACGGGTAGGCGTCGGCAAGCGCCTTGAGCTCGTCGGACATGTGCACCAGTGCAGAAGACAGGGATATGCCCGCCGACAGGCGATACAGCTCGTCAAGGTAGAAGCCGAAAGCAACTTGCGATTGCATGCGCAAGGTCTTGCGCAAAACGTCCGCCGTGACGAAGGGATTGCCGTCGCGGTCGCCACCGATCCAGCTGCCCATGCGCAGGATTTCCGGCAGCTCGGTATCTTTCCATTTGTCATCGTGCGCCGCCAGGATGTCTTCGAGGCGTGCATACAGACGTGGCACTTCGCGCAGGAAGGTGTAGTCGTAGAACGACAAACCGTTGGCGACCTCATCCGTCACCGACAGCTTGCTCGGGCGCAACATGCGTGTTTCCCACAGCACCAGCACGGCGCGGCGGATGTCTTCTTCGCTTTGCGCCAGCTCGTCCGGCGTCATCTGGATGCGGTCGCGGTTGTCGAGCAATTCGGCAATGCGCAACTGGCAAGTCAGGATGCTCTTGCGCTGCACTTCCGTCGGGTGCGCGGTGAGTACCGGGCTGATCAGTGCGTTCTCGAAGAAGTCGCGCACTTTTTCGCGCGGTATCTTGGCTTCATCGGCCAGATCCAGTGCATGCGCAACGCTGCCCTCGCGCGGCGTCGAGCCGGCGCGCAGATGCAGGCGCGAGCGGCGGATGTGGTGCTGGTCCTCGGCGATATTCGAGAGGTGAGAGAAATAGCTGAAGGCGCGCACGACGTGAATCGTGTCTTCGCGCGACAGGCCATCAAGCAAGGCTTCGAGCTCGTTGCGCGCGGCGAAGTCCTCATCGCGATGGAAGCGGATCGAGGTCTGACGGATCTTCTCGATCAGACCGAACACGGAGTCGCCTTCCTGTGAGCGCACCGTGTCGCCCAGGACGCGGCCCAGCAGGCGCGTGTCTTCACGCAGGGGGGAGTCTTTATCTTGCTCGTTGAGAGTATTCATGTCTGCTGTGCTGGTCCGCGTTGCCAAGGCCGCACGCTTGCCTCTGTGAGGGCGTGTCGGGGAAAAACCTCAAGTTTATCAGTCGGCTGCCCGATTCTGGTGCCTGTTCGCGGCATGTGTTCGTGACGAAGGCACCAAAAAGCCGCACTGAAGCTGCGTGATAAGATTCGACTCAGTCCGAACGCAACAAGTGTGCCGTTTTACAGCATGCTCTGTGATCGATCGCACGAGTTTTCCCCGGCCTTTTTTTCTCTGTCCCGCGTGAGCACCATGTCCTTGCCTTCCCCGCAACGTCTCGTCATTGCCACTCGTGAAAGCCGCCTTGCCCTGTGGCAGGCCGAGCATGTCAAGGCACGTCTGGAAACGGCATGGCCCGGTTGCGAAGTGGTCCTGCTCGGCATGACGACGCGCGGTGACCAGATACTGGACCGCACGCTCTCCAAGGTTGGTGGCAAGGGGCTTTTCGTCAAGGAACTGGAAGAAGCGCTGGCCGATGGCCGTGCTGATCTGGCCGTGCACTCGATGAAGGATGTACCGGCCGAGATGCCGGAAGGTTTTGCACTGATTGCCACGCTGGAGCGCGAACGTCCGCTGGACGCCTTCGTTTCCAACCGCTACGCCAGCCTCGACGACATGCCGCCAGGCGCGGTGATTGGCACGTCCAGTCTGCGCCGTGAGTCGCAGTTGCATGCGTCATATCCGTACCTCGGCGTGGAGCCCCTGCGCGGCAATCTCGACACGCGCCTGCGCAAGCTCGACGAGGGCAAGTACGACGCCATCATTCTTGCCGCCGCCGGCCTGCAACGCCTTGGCCTGAGCGAGCGCATCCGTGGCGTGTTGTCTGCCGAAGTCTGTTTGCCCGCCGCCGGGCAGGGCGCGTTGGGCATTGAAGCGCGTGTTGATCGCACCGACGTTGTGGCGTGGCTGGCGCCGCTGGTTGATGCAGCAGCCACTGCTTGCGTGCGTGCCGAGCGCGCAGTCACGCGTCGCCTCGGTGGCAGTTGCAACGTGCCGATCGGGGCTTACTGCGAAACGATTGACGGGGCTCTGTGGTTGCGCGCCATGGTGGCATCGCCGGATGGTCAGCGCATCGTACGCAGTGAAGGCCGCGCCGCGCCAGCGGACGCGCAAGCCTTGGGCGAGCGCTTGGCAGACGAGTTGCTGGCGGGTGGCGCAGATGAAATTCTCGCAAGCCTGACGCATGACTGAACCGTTTGGCATTGGCGATCTCGCAGGCCGTTGCGTGGTCGTGACGCGGCCGGCGCAACAGGCTGCCTCCTTGCTCGATGCCTTGCGGGTCGCGGGGGCCGAGCCCCTGTTTTTCCCTGTAATCGAGATCGTGCCCCTGGCCGATGCGGCGCCTTTGCGAGCGCTGGCGGCGATACTGGCGGACTATGATGTGGCCTTCTTTGTAAGCGCCAATGCGGTGGAACAGACACTGGCAGTGCTGCCGCCAGCGCTATGGCCCGCGTCGCTGCGTGTGGTCACGGTGGGTCCGGGCAGCGCGCGCGCGTTGCGGGCTCACGGATTTGAAGATGTCATGCTGCCGTCATCATCCTTCGATAGCGAAGGGGTGCTTGCCATGGCTGAAATGCAGCCCGCGGCTATCGCGGGCAAGCGCGTACTCATCCTGCGTGGCGATGGCGGGCGCGAATTGTTGGCGACGGGCCTGCGCGAGCGCGGTGCTCGGGTCGATGTACAGGGCTGCTACCAGCGCCGCCCGGTTGCAGCCGACCCGACCGATTTACTGGCACGCTTTGCCACCAAGCGGCTCGATGCACTCAGCTTTACCAGCAGTGAGGGCGCGCGCAACTTTGCAAACGTCCTCGATAGTGCGTCAGGCGCTGGCGGCGCCCGCGCCATGCTTGCGGCATTGCCCTGTTTCGTGCCTCATCCGCGTATCGAGGAATATCTGCGCTCGCTTGGCGCGCAACAACTTGTGCTGACAGGTGCGGGCGACGCCGCGTTGATTTTGGCACTGCGACAATACTTCGGCACCACTTCAGATAGCTTTGGGTAAAATCCGCTTATGACAGAATCTATACAAGAATCGCTGCCAGCGGCTACCGCTCCGGCACCCGGAGTTTCGCGACGTGAGCCGCGCTGGCGCGTGCCCCTGGCCGCTGCGGTGATCATCGCGGTTGCCTTTCTCGGCTGGCAGTTGCTCGATACGCGAAATGAATTGCGTACGCTGCAGACCAATGTCGCGCGGAGTATGGGCGAGGGTGAAGCCACCAACCACGAAACGCGCCTGATTGCGCGCAGCGGGCAGGAAAGCGCTCAGTCACTGCAGGGCCGTGTTGCCTCGCTCGAGACACGCATCGTCGATACCGAGAGCCAGCAGTCGGCGCTTGAAAAGCTTTACCAGGAATTTTCGCGCACGCGCGATGAGCGCGGTTTGCAGGAAGTCGAGCAGGCCATTTCCATTGCCAGCCAGCAATTGCAGCTCGCTGGTAACGTGCCCGCCGCGCTGTCGGCGCTGCTGGCAGCCGACGCCCGGCTGGCGAGCATGGATCAGGCGCGACTATTACCGCTGCGCCGCTTGCTGGCACGCGACATTGATCGGCTGAAGGCATTGCCGCTGGCTGATGTCAGCGGCATGTCGCTGCAACTCGAAACGATGCTTGGCCGTATCGACGGGCTGCCGCTGGCGTTCGAACACAGCCCGCCAACGCCCTCGGCCTCTGCCCCTGTGGCTGGCGGCAAGCCGGCTGTCGTCTCGAAAACCACGACGGGCAAGATGGCGCGCAGAGGCGCCCCTCAGCCTGCCTCTGCCCCGGTGGCAGCGCCTGTGGCTGAAGAGCCTGGTGTTGGCAGCAAGCTGAGTGCGCTCACTACGGACTTCATCAATGGCTTCCGCGAACTGGTACGCATCGAGCGGCTCGACAGGCCCGACGCGGTGCTGCTGGCGCCCACGCAGGTCGGTTACTTGCGCGAGAACATCCGCCTGCGCCTGCTGACCTCGCGCCTCGCGTTGCTGCAGCGCGACGGCCGTGTGTTTGCAGAAGACATCATGCAGGCCCGCCTGTGGCTCGAGCGCTATTTCGATACCAAGGATCGGGGCGTCGCCAGCCTGATCGAGGAATTGCGGCAGATGGAGTCGGCACGTCTTGTCGTTGAGTTGCCGCAACTGAGCGAGACCGAGGCTGCCCTGCGCCGCCTGCGTCTGGCACGTTAGGAGCCGATGATGCTGCGTGCCTTGATCTGGCTTCTTGCCCTCTTTGCTGCTGCCGTGGCGCTGGTCCTGGCCTCGCGCTACAACGCCGCCTACGCGCTCTTCGTATGGCCGCCCTGGCGTATGCAGATATCCATGAACCTGCTGATCGTCTTGAGTCTGGCGGGGTTCTTTCTGCTCTACGCCTTGTCGCGGGTCGTCTCGCAGACGATGCGCCTGCCGGTCGAAGTGCGGGCCTGGCGCACGCAACGCAAACGCGACAACGCCATGCGCCTGCTCAACGAAGCCGAGCGTTTCTTCATGGAAGGGCGCTTCGGGCAGGCCTTGAAACATGCCGAGTCAGCCGTCGAGCTGGGTGCACCGCAAGGCCTCGGCGCCTTGCTGGCAGCGCGCTCGGCGCAAGCCTTGCGCGAATATGAGCGCCGCGATCGCTGGCTGGAATTTGCCCGAAGCCATGACAAAGACATACGCATGGCGCGCCTCGTGCTGGAGGCGGAGTTTGCCGTCGCCGATCGTCGGTTCGACGATGCAGCCGGCCGCCTGGATGAATTGCGCCTTGCAGGCCACCGTCACATCGCGGTTTTGCGTCTGGCTTTGCAGACGGAGCAGGCGCGCGGTCGCTGGGACGAGGTGGCGCGCATCGCCAGGCAATTGCGCAAGGTGCGCGCACTCTCGCCGGAACAGGCCGCGCCGCTGGTAAGGCGCGCCCTGATCGAGCAGATGCGCGAAGCCGAGGGCGAGCTCGAGCCGCTGCAACGCGTATGGAACAGCATCACCACGGCCGAACGCCGCGACGTCGGCCTGTTGCTGCGCGCGGTGCCTTATCTCGTCAATTCCGGCGATCTGGTGATGGGCGTCACGGCCATCGAAGAGGCGCTGGAGCGTGACTGGGAGCCGGAGCTGGCTGTCCTCTACGGGCGATGCCGCACACTGGACCTGCACCGTCAGCTGGTGACCGCTGAAGGCTGGCTGCGGCAGCACCCGGAAGATGCCGGGCTGTTGCTGACACTTGCCCGCCTGTGCCTGCGCGGTCAGTTGTGGGGCAAGGCACAGAGCTATCTCGAAGCTTCGCTGTCGCTGGCGCCATCACGCACGGCCCATCTTGAACTGGCCAAACTGGCCGAGTCGCTGGGGCGGCAAGAACAGGCGCAGATTCACTATCGGGCGGCGGCGGAGCTCGGGGCATAGCTGGCTTGCAACACGTGATTGCCACCGGCATCGGTGGCAGCGTTCGCTTGATAGCGTGACATTTTTCATGGCTTGAGAATGAGCATGGCCCGGCCACGCCGTTCGTCCTGAGGCTTTCAGCGTCGGGAAGCCGGTGCAGGCGTTACGAGCGCCGCTCATCGGCACCTCGTAAAACATCGTCGCAGATGCTTTATTCCGTTTCCTGCATGCCGCTATTCTGGAGATGTAGTTCCCCACTCCAGGTATCGCCTCCATGCATCACAAGCTCTTGATATCGCTGTTCGTTGCCTTGCTTGTGAGCAGCTGCGCGGCACCCGTCCAGACACCGCCAGCGGCCTATGTGGCGCCGAACTCCGGCGCGCTAGCCAGGCTGCAGGTGCGCTCGCTCAAGCTCGCCGGCCCGGCGATTTTCTATTCCTTTGACGATCCGCGTACCTGCAGTGGCGGCCGCATCATCACCGACACCTGGGCGTCGCAAGGGGTGCTCAAGGGCAGCACTGCCGTGCGCGCGGATGAACCTGTAACGGTCTGGCTTTCCTATCTCGCGCCGGGCGAGCGCTCCTGCAACATCGTGCGCACCTTCAAGCCGCATACTGACAAGAACTATCTCGCTTACGCGCTGGCCACAGAAACCGGCTGCTCGCTTTCGATCCAGGACATCACTGATCCCTCCAATCCCAGAAACGAGCAGACATTCGTGCCGCGTACCTATGTGCCGACCTCGGTTGCGCAACGACCGCATTGCGTGGCGGCCGATATCGATGCGCAACTCGCCAAGCCACGCAAGCCCAATCTGAGCGGCATGAAGATGGAGGAACTGGCGCCGCTGCTGCCAGCCAATTCCGAGAATGCGAAATGAATAGAGGCCCGGGGGTGCGTGCAATGGTGTTGAGCAGATATGTTGTTCTTTCGCTGTTAGCGACGTTTGTCGCGAGCGCGGCGCAAGGGATGGAGCCGGAAAAACTCTTCAAACTGGTCTCTCCCAGCGTCTGGCTGGTGCGCACGTTTGATCGCGATGGCCTGCCGCTGAGTTCGGGCTCGGCGGTGGTGATCCGCCCGCACGCACTCATTACCAATTGTCATGTTCTCGGCGAGGCCGGCTCTTTCTCTCTCGTCAAGGACAAGGTCAGCTTCAAGGGCAAGCTTGAACAAGTCGATCTGGAGCGCGATCTGTGCCTGATCGCTGTGACCGATGAGCACTTCAAGGCTCCGGCAGTCACTGTCGCCGATAGCGATCAGCTGACCGTAGGCCAGCGCGTGATGGCGCTTGGCAATCCGCGCGCACTGGAGATGACGCTATCGGACGGCCTGATCTCGCGTCTGCAAAAAAACGATGACGAGCAACTCGAGGCCATCCAGACTTCGGCACCGTTTTCACCAGGCTCCAGCGGTGGTGGCTTGTTCGACATGGAAGGCCGGCTGGTCGGCATCACGCAGCGCATCGACGTGCTGGCCGGCTCGCAGAATCTCAATTTCGCATTGCCGATCAATTGGTTGATGAACCTGACGGAACGCAGCAAGGTGCAGCTAGATGAGTACTATCGTGCGAATGCGAAGACCATGTCCATCTCAAAATGAGAAGCAAGGAGCCGTGGGTGTGAGCCTCGAAAAATTTCGCGTGCGCTCAGAAATTATTCATTCAGAATATGGATCGCATTGACGGCACAATTTGCGGTTGCAGAGTCGAGATTAAAAACGTGAATTTTTTTACCGGTAGCCAATGCAGTGAGCAAGAGGGCATAGATGACTTTTATGTTGTCTTTTTGCGTTGCTGAATCAGCACCAATGCCGTAATAGGTAAGCCACGTGCCTGCTGGGCAGGACGTACCGCCGTTGGTGTCAATCTTGAAAATCAAATGGCTTGGCATACTGGCTGCGCTAATCGATGTTACTTGCGCATTGTATGCAGCCCAGTCAAATGGACTTGATTGAGCCCGCGTGGATAGCATGGCAATTAGCATGGCGAATATGACCAGTGATGCTTTCATGAGGTAGCTCCAGAAATTGTTCTTGTCAAAAGACAGTCTAGTTAAAGTCATTTACATTAAATATGTAAACGGTACTTATCCAAGATAAGAGTATCGCAAACACATATCTGTACTTTCAGGCGCAACTTATTTTGTCGCAAAGTGTGACAACAACGTTCTCAATGTGTCTACTTTTACAACTGATGCGCCGCCTTCACCGCCAGGTAACGATTGATTGCCTCCACCGCCAGCTTCTGCGGCGGTACATCGAGGCATAGCACGCCTTCCGCACGCAATCGCTTGAACGCTGCATCACGACTACGCCGATAGCCGGTTGCGGCGCCGAGGCGCGCTGCATCGCGCAATTCCCCCACTTGTTGTGCTTGCGCCTCATCGAGTGCTGCTTCGCGCAGGCTGGCGACGAGGACAAGATGCCGCTGTCGTAGCAGGCGTGTTGCTGCCAGCAGGCTCTCGTCGTCTTCGTCGCGCAGATTGGTCAGCAACACGACCAGTGCACGCTTGCGTTCGTGCATCAGCAGCCGCTGCGCCGCACGTTCGAAGTCACTGGTCTGGATGCCGGGCTGCAGATCGTAGAGTGCCCCCAGCAGATTGCTGACCGTACTGGCCGAGCGCTGCGCAGGGACGAAGCGCTCCGGTCCGCCGAGCGTCATCAGGCCGACCCGGTCGCCGTGGCGCAGCGCGACGTAGGCGAGCATCAGCGCTGCATCCAGCGCATGGTCGAAGTGCGAGAGTGAGGCACTGGTCTGTCCGGACGACTGGCCCGGCTCTTCGTCGCGCGCGCCCATGCGCCGACCACAATCGACGAGCAGCAGGATGCGCTGGTCGCGTTCGTCCTGGTACTCGCGTGAAATCATCTTGCCCATGCGCGTGGTGGCCTTCCAGTCGATCTGGCGCAGCGAATCGCCTTCGCGATACTCACGCAGCTGGGCGAAGTCCATGCCCTGCCCGCGTCGGCGGCGCTGCTGCAGGCCGAAGCTGGCATTGCGGTAGTCGACGGCGCGCAATGCGTGGCGCGCCAGCGGTGCGAAATTGGGATAGACCTTCACGGCGTGCGGAGTACCGAGCCGCAATGAGCGCTGCCAGGCATGCAAAGGAGAGCCGGCGCGCAGACCGAGACAGTCGAATGCGTGATCGCCACGCGCCATCGGGCGCACGCGGTAGCGTATGACAAAGGTATTGTTGCCGCGTGTGTCGAGCCGCGCAGGCAGGCCTTGCTGCTCGAAATCCTGTGGATGGTGATCGAAGGCCTCGGCGCCATGCGCCGCGCGACCGGACCAGTGCAAGCGGATTTCCACGGGTGACCATTCACCGAGAGGCAGGCTGCTGCTGACGACGCGCTGCATGGATGGCGACGGCTGCCAGCGTGCCAGCAGGAAGTCCGCGAAGCCCCACAGCAGGATCAGCGCTCCCGTGCCCTGCCAGGCAGGCAGCAGTACCGGCATGAAGGCAGCGCAGATGCCCAGCACCAGCCAGGCGCCGAGCGCGACGAGGAGAGGCCGCGCCGGAACGATCATGCGCGCGGCGCGTCGGTACGTGACAGCAGCGTGGCGAGCACGCTGTCGACGCTCATGCCTTCGATTTCGGCTTCCGGAATGAGGCTGATGCGATGGCGCAGCGCGGGCAGCGCGATGCGCTTGATGTCGTCCGGCGTGACGAAATCGCGACCGGCCAGCAGTGCCAGCGCACGCGCCGCGCGCACTAGCGCAATGCCACCACGCGGCCCCGCACCGATGCCGATGCCGGGCCACTCGCGCGTGGCGCGGACGATGCGAACGGCATAGTCCAGCACTGCTGCGTCGACGCGCAACGAGGCGGTGATCTGCTGCATGGCGACGAGTTGTTCGGGCGAGGCGATGGCGGTGATGGCCTCGACTTCGAGTCGATCACCGGTGCGGCCGTCGCACGAGGCTTGTACCAGCGCACGTTCATCTTCGAGTATCGGGTAGTCGATGAGTATCTTCAGCAGGAAGCGGTCGAGCTGTGCTTCAGGCAGCGCGTAGGTACCTTCCTGCTCGATGGGGTTCTGCGTCGCCAGCACGAGAAACGGTGGCGGCAGCGGCAGCGGCTTGCCTTCGATGGTGACCTGACCTTCCTGCATCACTTCGAGCAGGGCAGCCTGCGTCTTGGCCGGCGCACGATTGATTTCGTCAGCCAGGATCAGGTTGGCGAACACCGGGCCGCGGCGCATCACGAACTGGCTGCTGCGTGCGTCGTAAAGCGTATGGCCGGTGATGTCGGCAGGCATCAGGTCCGGCGTGAACTGGATGCGTGCGAACTGGCCGCCAAAGGTGCGTGCCAGCGCTTTGACGAGCAATGTCTTGCCCAGGCCGGGCACCCCTTCGAGCAGGATGTGTCCGCCCGCCAGCAGCGCACAGAGCGTGTGTTCGACGGTCGCGTGCTGGCCCACAAAAACGCGGCCGATGGCGGCGCGTAGTTGCTCCGCCAATGCGCTGGCTTCGTGCGGTGTGGTGGGCAGATTGCTGTTCATCTCGTTTGTCATACTCTGCTTCCTTCTGGGGAAAATGTGTTCTGCATGCGGCTGCAATGTCTGCGCAAGGTCGCGAGCGTGCGGCTGCGGCGCTGGAAGTCCTGTGCATCGGCGGGTTGCGGTGTGAGCGCGAGCGTGACCTCGTGCAGATCGAGCGCCGCGATGTGCGCACCCAGCGCCGGCAACGATTCGATCTCCGGGTGACGACTGCGCAGATGTGTCAGCCGGATCGCGACGTCTTCGCGCAGCGGCGCGATCAGCGCTTCGTATTGCTTCTCGCGCAGCAGGAAGTCGCCTGTTGCGCTGAGATGCTCGAGCAGACCTGGACGTTTTGGTGCAATGCCCGGCAATAGCGGGCCGAAGCGCGGCATGGCCCGCCATAGCAGGGCGGCGAGCAGCACGGCGAGCGCAATCAGGGCTTCTCCGGCATGTTGTATGAGCCAGGTGCCGAGCCCCGGATACTCTGCTGTCAGCGCAATGAACACCGGGCGCTGATCCATTGGTAGGGTCATCAGGCGCATGAAGAGTCCTGCATGATCATTGTCTTCAATGGTGGCATTGCCAAAGGGCGCGAAGGCGCCGGCCGTGACGGTGCCTTCACCGATCCGCCAGCGCGCATAGACGCTGTGTTCCTCCTGTTCCTGAGCGCGCGCCCTGGCGGGCCGGTCGCTATGAAAGGCACGTGGCGGCAGCTGCGTGCCATCCCGCACGCCATCCTTATCGCTATCCGCATCACCATCGGCCTGTTCGTCAGCAGAGAGTCCCTTGACTTGATCGAAATAACCTGGCAAGACAGCAGCCCACTGCATCGTGGCGTCAACATTGAACACGACCGCATTGCGCAGATCGGTGTTGAGCGGCTCGTCATCCACGCTGATGGTTTGCTGCGCTGAGGAAGTGACGTTCCACCCCAGCGTCTCTACGCCGAGCGCCTGCAGCAGAAGGTCCGGATCGCTGCGGCGGCTTAGTGGCAGGACAAGATGCCCGCCGCGTCGTACCCAGCTCACCAGCTTTGCGGCTTGCTTGCGATTATTGAAGAGGGCAGGGCTGTCGAGCAGCAGTGTGCTGTGCTCGGCCAGGCCATCCAGCGCGATGGCGTCATCCAGACGTTTGGCCGGGTAGCCCGACTGTGTCAGCAGCAACATGCCGGCGTAATACGGATTGTGGCGCGCTTCGCCGTTGATGCCGCTGCGCGTGGTTTCTTCCTGCCACTCCAGGTGCGCCACGACGTAGGCGGCGAATACAACGAGACTGATGGCAACCGCAATGCGCAGCCACGAAATGCCTGAGAGTGCGTGCCGCTTGTTTTTTTGTTCAGCCACGGCGTGCCTCCGTTGGCGTCGAGAAATGGCGTGGCCATTCGCTGCACAGTGTTTCGACATCGGCCACTGCCAGAATGCGATGTGCATAGGCGAGTTCCTGCCATTTGCCGAGCAACCTGGCGAGATAGACGAAGCGTGCATTGGCATGCTGGCGCACGCGGTCGAGACAGTCCCCCTCGGTGTCACCGCGTGTGAAAGGCACATGGTCACGATAGGCGAGCACCGACAAAGCCCCGCGGAACAGCAGACTCATCGCTTCCCGCGTACGGCCATCGTGCAGTAACTGGCGGGCGGCCGCTGCCACATCGGCCGGCAGCGATTGCGGCCGAATGTCGAAGCCAGCGAGCTCGGCAGGTGGTGCCGTGCGGCGCGCAACACGCTTCCAGCCACGCGAATAACGCAGGATGACGTAGACCGCTGCCAGCGCCAGGCAGGCGATCAGCAGCCAGCCACCAACGCGCCCCAAGGTACCCAGGATCTTGCCGAATCCGTGCAATAGCTTGCTGAAGGCAAGCAGCCAGTCTTTCAGCCAATCGGGGAAATTCCAGGGCTTGTCGTCGGCGCTGTCGTCCCTGCGCCAGCGCAGTACGGAATGTTTTTCGTCCTTGCCGAATTCCGGGCGCTGCATGATCTGTTTGAGCACATCCGGCGCATTCGTGATGGCTCTGCGCTGCGCCGGATCAAGCGGCTTGGCGGCAGGCTGCGGCACCTCGTCGCCGGGGGTGACCAGCGGTTCGGAAGCATCTGCTTCCTGACCGGCGAAAGGCGGATCGATCTCCGCCGCCGTTGCTCGACCCGGCAGAGCGATCGCGGCAGCGGTGACCACACAGAATGCAAACAGCATGGACAGCAGCGCCGCGCCAGCACGTGCTGCAGCATGGCTGTGGGCAACGCGGCGCAATTGCAGCTCGACGTCCCACGCTTCCAGATCATTGCGCCGCTTCAGATAAAGCATGAACCCGCCGGCTACATACATCGGCTCAAGCGCCAGATGACAAGCCACATAAAGGATCATCGCCAGCTGGCCGACCACGCGCACGTTGTCTTGCTGGCTCATCAGCGTATCCCAGCCGACCTGCTCCATGATCTCGTTTGGCACCAGCAGCACACATAGCGCGAACAGGCTCAAGGTGAGAATCGATTCCAGCGTCTGCCAGGCAATGCATTGCCAGGTGGCGGCACCCGAGACGCGGCGCGAGATGAGCGTGCGCCGCTGGCGCGCTGCGGCGCCGTGCAAGCCTTCGAGCGCCTCGACCGGCATACGCAAACTGCGCTGCAAGCCGATGCGGCGCCACGTCAGGGCACCGAACAGATTGCGTGGCGCAAGCAGCCGCGGCAAGGCGCGTAGCGTACTGCGTACGCTCGGGACCGCGTCGAACACAGCGTGGCTGATCACGTGCAGGACGATGCGATCAAAGGCCGGACGCAGCCACCACATCAACAGCACGGCCCAGCCCGGGTGACGCATCGCGATGCCAAGGATGCCGATGATGAGGAGCGCGCAAGGCAATGTCACTGCCAACCAGGATGCATAAATGGCGCGTGCGTGCCGCATCGTCAGACGCACGCCCAGGTCAAGCGCTTCCCATGCGTTGCGCGGCCGCAGTTCGATGGACAGGCGTTCAAGTTCCATCGTGGCGCCCGGCGAGTGCGAAGTAGGCAAGCGTCAGTGCGCAGAGCACGCCGCCGACAGCCAGCTTGATCGTCAGATCGAGTTTGAGCGGCGACCAGAAGGCTTCGGTGAGCGCGGCGGCAAACAGCATGACCGCCAGACCACAAACCATTCCGATGATGCTGCGCCCCGCCTGGCGCAGCGCCGCCCCGCGCGACATGCGGCGGGGGGCCAGAATGGCTGCGCCAAGTTTGAGGCCGGCGGCGCCAGAGAGCACGATGGCGCCCAGTTCAAAAGTGCTGTGGCCGACGACGAAGGAATAGAAGTTGCCGGCGAGGCCGGCCTCGCCCAGCCGTGCCGCGACCACGCCGATGGAAAGGCCGTTGTAGATCAGGTAGAACACTGTCAACACACCGGCAGTCAGACCGCCCGCGAAGCAACGGAAGGCGATGCTGACATTGTTGTACACGTAGAAACCGAACATCTGGAAGTCGGTCGACGCGTCACGAGCGACTCTGCCGAGCGAACGCGATTCGTTACCGTACATCGTTTCGAAATTGGCAACCTGCTCGGGCGAGAGCATCAGGTAGGCGAAATCCGGCCACTGGTGGACCGCCAGCATTGCAGCCAGCATCGGGCCGAAGAACAGCAGAGCGGAAGCAAGTACCCATTTGGCATTGGCGCGGACATCGGCCGCGAAACCGCCGCTTGCATAATGCAGGACACGCTGGCCGAAGCCGCTCTGCGCGCCATACAGCTCGTCATGACCGAGTTGTGCCAGGCGATGCAGATATTCGACCAGTGCCTGCGTATAGCCCCGGTCTCGTGCCAATGCCAGTTGCAGGCAAACGAGACGGTAGCGCTCGGGCATCTCGCTGTTGGCGAAGGGCGCTGTTGCGATGTCCTTCTTGCGACGTTTGCCATGCCACTTCAGCCAGGCCTCAAAAGCCTGCCAGCTCGCCTCGTTTTGCTGTTCAAACTGTTCCTGCTTCATGCCTGTCGTCCCACCAGATGATTGGCGAGCCCCACTAGGCGTGCGGCCCCGCGCGGCCCACGTGTCTGGCTGGCTTGCGGATCGGACAGATAGGGAACAAGGTCAGCCAGCTCTTCCTGGCGCGCCGGTGTCAGGTTGCTGGCACGCTCGGCAAAAGCCAGCAAGGCACGTTGCGTCATGCGATCCAGCGGCTCTTCAGGCGCCAGTGGTGGTGCCGTCGCAATGACTGGCAGGCCGCCCAGTGCGTCGCGATACACCACGATGGTGCCTGCCACGATATCGCCAAGCCGGCGGAATTCACGATGCAGCAGCATGCTTGCAATGCCGATGCCATATGCGAACGGCAGGAAATCGGCAGCGCGCAAGAGATTGCGCGTGAGCGACGGCCCCCAGCCTATTGGTGTGCCGTTGTCGTTCAGCACTTTCAAACCCAGCGAGCGCTTGCCCGGTGTGGCGCCGCCACCGAGTACTTCGAAAAGCACGGGGTAGAACCATTCGAGCAGGAAGTACACCAGCAGCATGATGCCGCCGCCGAACTTGCCGAGCAGCGACAGCGGAATGCCAAGAGCCATCGTGATCCCCATGCGTACGGCCATGTCGATCAACCAGGCAAGCGAGCGCACCAACAGCCCCGCTGGATGCAGCTGCAGTTCGATCAGTTCAGGTGTGGTGACAGGGCGCAGGGTGTCTAGCATGCGCGAATACCGGCGCCGCTCGGGCGGCATCATGAGGTCAGAGAACAGGCTTACTCTTGTATGTAAATGTCACGATATCCGACGTAGGCCGACGTCCATACCAGCGGACCCAATATCAGCCAGCCCAGGAAAACAGGCAGACTTGCCAAGATGGACCACACGATGAAGCTCAGGCCGTACACGAGACCAGGAAGTATGTTTTTCATGCTGCCATTGAAGCTCATCTTCATTGCGTCGAAAACGGGTACGTCATGCAGCACGATCAGCGCTGGCGCATACCAAACGGCAGCATACACAAACATCGATGCGATGATTGCAGCCAACCCCATAAGCATTAGCGTACCCACACCGAGACTTGCCATGATTTTCGGAAAATTCTGGACTGTCGCGTAAGCACCGAGGATGCTCAATCCTGCAACAAGCGCAATCAGAAGCATGACGATCAGCATCAGAACGAAAGTCATGAGGCCGAGCCCGGCAAGCGGGCCGAGCTTCCGCTCGAAACCGGCAAACAAATCGCCAATTCGCAGATCGCCCGTAACGCGCTGATTTTCACAGGCGATCATGATGCCCCCCATCAACACCGGCATTAGCAGCATGGTGAACATGTTGATGAAGGGAATGAAGGATACGATGACATAGACGATCAGGAAGATCACGAAAACGCCGACCCAACTTCCTGCTTGCTGTTTGAACATTTCCCAGCCGTCGCCAATCCAGCCAATTCCGTTTCCCGCTGGAACGCGACGTCCATCAAGAATCAACGAACCGCTGTCACCCAGTTGAAATGCATCTTCGACGATTGCGCCAGGTGGCGCATAAGGATTATTCGACTGATTCACCGCTTTCCCCGTATCATTTTTTTGGCTGGGCACCGCGTGAGGTGTGCGCAACGGGGAACATGCTATATGAAAAATGACTGATGCAAGCGCTTGTGATGGCGGTGTGCCCCTTTGTGCAAAAGAGGTCAGCGTGGCGGCACGATTAAACCCAATCGCGCGCCGTAAGGAACTCGGTATATAGCCGCTCTTCCGGGCTGCCTGCTTCCGGATGCCAGTCGTAGCGCCAGTTCACGACTGGTGGCATCGACATGAGGATGGATTCCGTGCGGCCGCCTGATTGCAGGCCGAACAATGTGCCGCGGTCGGATACCAGATTGAATTCGACGTAGCGGCCGCGACGGTAGGCCTGGAAGTCGCGCTCACGCTCGCCATATGGCGTATCGCGATGGCGTTCTATGATGGGTAGATAGGCATCGAGGAATGCATCGCCGACGCTGGCCGTCAGGCTGAAGCATTGTTCGAAGCCCAGCTCGTTGAAGTCGTCGAAAAACAGGCCGCCGACGCCGCGTGGTTCGTTGCGATGCTTGAGAAAGAAATAGCGATCACACCACGCCTTGAAGCGTGGATGCAGCTCCGCTCCGAACGGGGTAACCGCCATGCGGCAGACCTGGTGAAAATGCCGCACGTCTTCTTCGGCGGGGTAATAGGGCGTGAGATCCATGCCGCCACCGAACCACCAGCTCGGGTTCACGGTCGCATTCCTGGGCTTGGTCTGACGTGTCCTGGGCGCCGGGACATCCTGGCGGCGCAGCGGTGAAGCGGCGAAGCGCGGGGCCGGTGTTTCGTCCATGTCGGCGATGCTTTCCCCGCGTGTCGAGAAAAAGCGCACGTTCATGTGCACCGTCGGGCAATAGGGATTGCGCGGGTGCAGCACCAGAGACACGCCCAAGGCTTCATAAGCGGCACCTTCGAGTTCCGGGCGATTGGCGCTCGCCGAAGGAGGCAGCTTGTCGCCTATGACATGCGAGAAGTTGACGCCGCCGCGTTCGAAGAAATTACCGTTTTCGATTACACGTGTGATGCCACTGCCGCCGTCGGGGCGCTGCCAGCTGTCGGTGTGGAATGTTTTGCCGTCGAATGCTTCGAGCGAAGCGACAATGCGGCTTTGCAGTTCAAGCAGGTAGGAGCGTACGGTGGTTGCTGGCATTGTTCAGTCTAGTCACTCAGCTGTGCGTATTTGGGACGGACCACGCAGTGTGACCATTGTTTTCAGAATATGGCGTGATGTATGCCCTATTGAGCATCGTCCATTGGGACATGCCAACACGCCCTAGCGCTTGATGGCGCGATGGCCGATGTCCTTGCGGTACTGCATGCCGTCGAAATGCACCTGGCCGACGGCTTCGTAAGCACGCGTCTGTGCTTCCTTCACCGAGTCCCCGAGCGCCGTGACGCACAGCACGCGGCCGCCCGCGCACACAGTCTGGCCCTCATGGTTGATCGTGCCGGCGTGGAAGATGTGGGCGTCTTCGAGTTTGACATCCAGGCCCTTGATGACATCGCCGCGGCGCGGTTGGTCCGGATAGCCCGCTGCCGCGAGCACCACGCCGAGCGCCACGCGACGATCCCAGTCCGCTTCAGCGGTGTCCAGCTTGCCGGCTACGGCAGCTTCGACCAGGTCCACCAGATCGGTCCTGAGGCGCATCATGATCGGCTGTGTTTCGGGATCGCCCATGCGGCAATTGAATTCGACGACGCGCGGGCTTCCGCTCTCGTCGATCATCAGGCCCGCGTAGAGAAAGCCGGTGTAGGGCAGGCCTTCGGCTGCCATCGCCGCGAGCGTCGGCAGAATGATTTCGCGCATGACACGTGCATGAACTTGCGGCGTGACGACCGGCGCTGGCGAATAGGCGCCCATGCCGCCGGTGTTCGGGCCGAGATCGTCGTCCAGCAAACGCTTGTGATCCTGGCTGGTTGCCAGGGCCAGCGCATTCTTTCCATCGGCCATGACGATGAAGCTGGCTTCCTCACCGCGCATGAACTCTTCGATCACGACGCGCGCACCGCCGTCGCCGTAACTTACACCCAGCTTGTTGTCGAGCAACATCATGTCGATGGCGGCATGTGCTTGATCGAGTGTCATGGCAACGACCACGCCCTTGCCAGCAGCCAACCCATCGGCCTTGATGACGATGGGCGCGCCTTCCTGATCGACGTAGGCATGCGCGACGGCAGCGTCGGAGAAGGTGCGGTATTTTGCCGTTGGAATATTGTGGCGAACGAGAAACTGCTTGGCGAAATCCTTGGACGATTCCAACTGGGCCGCGCCGCGTGTCGGTCCGAAGATTGCCAGGCCTTGCGCACGGAATGCGTCAACGATGCCTGCGGCGAGGGGGGCTTCGGGACCCACAACGGTCAGTGCGATCTGCTCGCGGCGCACGTATTCGATCAGTTCACCGATAGCGGTGATGTTTACATTTTCCAGATCGGGCTCGCGTGCCGTGCCGGCATTGCCGGGCGCGACCATTACTTTCTGGATGCGTGGCGACTGTGCGAGTTTCCAGGCCAACGCATGCTCACGACCGCCTGAGCCAATGACGAGGATTTTCATAAGTGCGGACCGGGTGACTTAGTTATAACTTAGTGACGGAAATGGCGATAGCCGGTGAACACCATGGCGACGTCCTGCTCATCGGCGGCCGCGATCACTTCCGCATCACGCATTGAACCGCCGGGCTGGATAACCGCCGTTGCGCCAGCCTGGGCCAGCACGTCGAGACCATCGCGGAAAGGGAAGAAGGCATCAGACGCTACGACGCAGCCCGGAATGGCGAGGCCGGCATTCTCTGCCTTGATCCTGGCGATGCGCGCCGAATCCACGCGACTCATCTGACCTGCGCCGACACCAACCGTCATGCCATCCTTGCAGTACACAATTGCGTTGGACTTGACGTACTTCGCCACGCGCCAGGCGAAGAGAAGATCGGCCAGTTCCTTGTCGCTTGGCGCGCGTTTTGTAACGATCCTGAGGTCTGCTGCCGTAATGCTGGCGGCATCACCGGTCTGTACCAGCAGGCCCCCGGTGACGCGCTTGTAATCGTTCTGCGTGGTGCTGCCCAATGCGCATTCCAGAACGCGCACATTCTGTTTCACTGCCAGCAAGGCCAGAGCCTCCGCAGTGTAGGAGGGAGCGATCAACACTTCCATGAACTGCCCCGAAACCGCTTTGGCGGTGACTTCATCAACCGTCGCGTTGAAGGCGATGATGCCGCCGAAGGCCGAGCTTGGATCAGTCTGGAAGGCCTTGCGATAGGCTGCCTCAGGCGTTGCGCCGAGTGCCACGCCACAAGGATTGGCATGCTTGATGATGACGCAGGCGACGCTCTCATCTGGCACGCCTCTGTCGAAAGCCTTGACGCACTCCCACGCGGCGTCGGCGTCGGCGATGTTGTTGTACGAAAGCTCCTTGCCTTGCAGTTGTTTGTAGGCGGCGATGCCGCCGGGTGTCGCGATGACGTCGCGGTAGAAGGCCGCGCTTTGGTGCGGATTCTCGCCGTAACGCAGGTCTTGCACTTTGTCGAAAGCAAGCTGCAGTCGCGTCGGATAGACGGCGCGGACAGGAGCGGCTGCGGGCTCCAGCTTGTCGGCGTCCACCGCGGTCAACCAGTTCGCAATTGCAGAATCGTAGCGGGCGGTATGTGTGTAGGCCTTGCGTGCCAGCTCGAAGCGCGTCTTGTAGGACAAGGAGCCGGCATTTGCCGTTAGCTCGGCGATGATGTCTGCATAGTCCGATGGATCGGTGACGATGCCCACGCCACCGGCTGCCGTGCCGTGGTTCTTGGCTGCGGCGCGCACCATCGTCGGGCCGCCGATATCGATGTTTTCGATGGCATCTTCAAGCGTGCAGCCTTCCCTGGCTACCGTTGCTTCGAAGGGATAGAGATTTACGACGACCAGATCAATGCGCGGAATCTGGTGTTCTTCCAGCTTGGCCAGGTGCTCGGGCAGATCGCGGCGGGCGAGGATGCCGCCATGCACTTTCGGATGCAACGTCTTGACGCGGCCATCGAGCATTTCCGGAAAGCCGGTGTAATCGCCCACGTCGGTCACCGCGAGCCCGGCGTCCCGCAAGGCCTTGGCCGTGCCGCCGGTGGATAGCAGCTTGATGCCGAGTGCAGACAGCTGGCGCGCGAAATCGACGACGCCCTGTTTGTCGGAGACGCTGAGAAGGGCCTGGGTGACTTTCATGAACTGATCCTGAAGAGACTATGCAAATGGGGGCGGGAGTCAGTGACAGATGACTCAGCGCGAAAAGGATATGGATATGCGGTGACGACGCATTACGCCAGCACTCACGCCTGAATCACAGCAGCCCATGCTCGGTGAGCTTGCGGCGCAATGTGTTGCGGGTAATGCCGAGGATTTCGGCGGCCTGCGTCTGGTTGCCGCGTGTCTGGCGCAGCACGGACTGGAGCATGGGTTTTTCGACTTCGCGAATTACCATGTCATAAATGCCGGCCGGTTTCTCGCCATCCAGATCGGAGAAGTAGCGATCGAGCGCCTGTGTGACACACAGTGAAATCTCGTTGCGGTGTTCGTTATTATGATTCATGCCGCAAGCGCTTCCCGTTGATCAGGTATCTGGTCGATATCCTGGTATTGCAGGCGATTGCCGTGAGCTGCCAGTTCGCCAAAAAAGTCGTCGACAGCTTCGCACTGCGCCGCAACGCTGGGCAACAGGTACATCCTGCTGCGAAACGCGGACGAACCTGTCAGGCCCTTGGTGTACCAGGCGATATGTTTGCGTGCGACCCCCACCCCGGAGGCCTCGCCATAGAATTCGTAAAGATCGGCCAGATGCTCACGGCATACGCGGTGAATTTCCTGGACCTCGGGCGGCGGCAGTTCCTCCCCCGTCTCCAGGAAATGCTCGATCTCGCGAAATATCCACGGCCTGCCCTGTGCTGCGCGGCCAATCATGACGCCGTCGGCCTTGGTGTATTGCAGTACCGCCCGGGCTTTGTGCGGCGAGTCTATATCCCCGTTGGCGATCACCGGAATACGGACACGACTTTTAACATCGGCAATCGTGTCGTATTCGGCTTCGCCCATGTATTGGTCGCAGCGCGTGCGACCGTGAATCGCAATCAGCGCAATGCCTGAGTCCTCGGCAATATGGGCAATGCGTGTGGCATTGCGCGAAGTGCGATCCCAGCCGGTGCGGAATTTCAAAGTAACGGGTACTTCCGGCACGGCTGCGACGACAGCGGCCAGGATGCGCGCAACCAGTGCTTCGTCGCGCAGCAGCGCGGAGCCAGCGGCCACGTTGCAGACTTTCTTGGCAGGGCAACCCATATTGATGTCGACGATCTGCGCGCCGCGCTCGACGTTGAAGCGCGCGGCGGCGGCCATCATGAGCGGGTCGGCGCCGGCAATCTGCACGCTTATCGGATCGACCTCGCCATCGTGATTGGCGCGCCGCTGCGTCTTGGTGCTGCCATAGAGCTGCGCGTTGGAAGTGACCATTTCGGACACCGCCAGGCCCGCGCCCATCTTTTTGCAGAGCTGCCGAAAAGGACGATCTGTCACGCCAGCCATGGGCGCAACGAAGAGCGAATTTTTCAGACGGATGCCTGCGAATTCCATGGGCTCAGTGTCAATGCGAGCGTCGCGCGAGTTAACAGCAATTTCGCGCAATGCGGGGCGAGTGGGGAAGGGCGCAATTCTACCTCGCTCGGGCGAGAGAGGTAAGTGAAACCTGCCCGTAAGGTCGTTGATGGAAATTACCGGGTCAGCGGCTTTCACCGCAGAGGTGCAGAGGGCACAGAGGACCGCAGAGAAACCAAGGGGGAAGTGTCGCCAAAATGGCGTATCGCGGAACAGTACAGAACGGGTCTGTCTTTGCTCCGCGGCCCTCTATGTCCTCTGCGGTGAGAGTTCCTCAGTGTTTGCGTCGCGCAAAAATGAAGGCGGAGATCAGTTCCAGCAACTGGTCTTCCTGGTACGGCTTGCCGAGGTAGTGATTGACGCCGATTTCAGCCGCGTAGTTGCGGTGTTTGTCGGCCATGCGCGATGTGATCATGATGATCGGAATGTCGCGCAGGCGGGCGTCAGCCCGTATGTTGCGGGCAAGGTCGAAGCCATCCATGCGCGGCATTTCGATATCCAGCAGCATCACGTCCGGAATGAGCTCGGTGAGTTGTTCCAGCGCGTCGACACCGTCCTTGGCCGTGACCACCTGGTAACCCTCGCGCTCCAGCAAGCGGGTGGTGATCTTGCGCACGGTGAGCGAATCATCGACCACCATGATGGTTGGCACATAGACCGCTTCAGGCGCGGCCTCGCCCATTTGCGTGGGCGCCAGATCGTCAACCACCGAGGCCTGCCTGCCGGCCATCACGACCGGATTCAGGATCAGCGAAACCTCGCCGTCAGGCAACACCGTGGCGCCTGCATAGCCTTGCAGACGGACGAACTGCGGCCCGGCATTCTTGACGATAATTTCCTGGTTGCCACGCAGTCCGTCGATATACAGACCGACCGACGCATTACCTGCGCGCAGCAGCAGGATCCAGTGGAAGCGCGCCTGCGCCGGTTGTGTTTCGTTGTCGCCGAGCAGCCGTGGGAGGTAACGCAACGGATACTGCTGACCCTTCCATTCGGCATAGCCGCGTGCGCGGATTTCAGCCAGCGGGCCTTCCTTCACTTCGATGGCCTGCTCGACCATATTGGACGGAATGGCGAAGGTGCGTGTCCCGGCGCGCACCAGCAGGGCCTGCGTAACGGCCAGTGTGAGCGGCAGGTGGATCAGGAAGCGCGCCCCCTGACCTTCCGTCGAAGACACGTCGATACGGCCACCGACGGCCATCGCTTCGTTCTTGACCACGTCCATGCCGACGCCACGGCCCGCGATACCCGAGACTGTTTCGGCGGTGGAGAAACCTGGCTCGAAAATAAGTTGCGTGAGCCGACTCTCGGTCACTTCCTCATTCTCGCCGATCAAGCCGACCTTGCGACCGCGCGCGGCAATGCGTTCGTAATTCAGGCCCTTGCCGTCGTCGGTCATCTCCAGCGCAATTTCGTTGGAGAGTTGATTGAGTCGCAGGGTGATCTGGCCGATTTCTGCCTTGCCTGCGGCGGCACGCTCCTCGGGCATTTCGATACCGTGAGCGATGGCATTGCGCAGCAGGTGTTCGAGCGGCGCGATCATCTTGTCCAGCACGCCACGATCGATTTCGATGTTGCCGCCCTGGATGTCGAGATTGGCGCGCTTGCCCAGCTCCTTGGCGGTCTGACGCACGACGCGGTAGAGACGGTCGGTCGCATCGCTGAACGGCACCATGCGCACGCCCATCAAGGCCTGCTGCAGATCGCGCGACAGGCGACCTTGTGCGTGCAGTGCAGCGTCTGCGCCGTCGAGATTGCGCAGCAGATTCTGCTGGATGGTGGTCACGTCACCGACGGACTCGGCCATCATCCGCGTCAGTTCCTGCAGGCGCGTGAAACGGTCGAATTCCAGCGGATCGAAATTGTCGTGCTGCGATTCGGCTGCGGCGATACGCGATTGCATCTGCGACTCGGCCTGAATTTCGACTTCGCGCAATTGATTGCGCAAACGAATCACGTTTTCCGTGAGGTCCAGCAGCGAGCGTCGCACGGTGCGCATCTCACCTTCAACGCGGGTACGCGCAATACTGATTTCGCCTGCTTCATTGACGAAGCGGTCGACCATGTCGGCACGCACCCGTACAAGGGCACGTACGCTTTGTGCGGCTTCGGGTTCATCGACGGCGGCGGTCTGCCGCAACACTGCTGGAATCAACGGGCTATCGACTGGCGCGCTGAATCGCGAAGACAGGTTGCCGCCAGTGCTTGCCGCGGGAGCTTCAACAGCTACTGGCGCTGCATCCGCCACGTAAGCCGTATCGATGTCGTCGTCATCTTCTCTGGCTACCGGCGCAGCAACCGCAACTGGGTTGCGCAGTGCCTCGAGCAGATTGCCGACCTGGTCGAAACCGTTTTCAAGTTCGTCTACCAGCGTTGCGGAGGGCTGATTGTTGCCTGTTTGTTCCAGGCGCCCCTCGAGCACGTGCACGTACTGACCTACGCGCATGGCACCTGCCATGCGGGCACTGCCCTTCAGCGTGTGCATCAGACGCGCCAGGGCGTTACGCGGTTCCGGGCTGGCCGGGTCGGCACGCATCTGGCGCAGCGCGTTGCCGATCTCCGTTGTGAGCTCGTCTGCTTCTTCAAAGAAAATCGGCAGCAACTGCTCGTCGAGCTCATCGTGGATTGCATCCAGGTTGAGCTCTTCCTGTGGTGCGGGCGGTGGCGTGTACAAGCCGTCGCTGAAAACAGCGGCTGCTTCTGCTACCGGCTCCGGCAGGACTACCGGACTTGCCGGGAACAGTGGCCGTAGATTGTTGAGTTGTTCGTTCAGCTCCGGCGAAGCCAGCGGCAGTTGCAGACGCACGATTTCCGTCTGCATGGCCTCGAGCCGGTTCAGCGTGGCATTGAACACCGCTGCCTGGTCGGGGCTGGGTGGCACCTGCGACTCGCGCAGGCGGTTCTGGGCATGTTCGAGTGCCTTGGCCAGACCATGCACGGATTCAAAACGTGCGGTGCCGGAAATGCCGGCGAGCGTGTGCGATGCCCGCACCGCTTCCATGCTTGGCACATGCAGCGGGTTGTTATCGATCAGGTGTTGATCCGCGCGCAGCGTGGCCAGATGTTGTGCCGATTCACCCAGGTAGAGGTAGTACAGGCCATGCGACAGGACGTTGTCGCCGACCATGATTTCGCTATCCGGCGCATATTCTTGTCCGCTGCTGTGCTCGATCTCTTCCGGAGCATAGGCATTGGTGTATTCGGTTTGAGGCGGATCGTCATGCGTCTGCGTGTCACCGACCAATTCGGCGACGCGCGACACCATGTCGTCAGGCGACGATGCGTTCTCGGAAAAAGAGGCCAGATTGATGACCGGCAGATCGATGCCGGCATCTTCGTCTTCAATCGGAACTTCCTCGAGTTCCTCGCTGTACGAGCTGCGGGAATCCTGCGCGGGCTCTTGTTGTACGCCTTGTTGCATGCCCTGCGACTCACCCGGTTCGTCCACACTTGCCGGTTCGGCGATGGAGTCGAAAAACGAGGATTCGAGGGAGGTGGATTCGAGCGACGTAGACTCAAGCGAAGGGGACTCAAGCGCTGGCGACTCAAGTGAGGTGGACTCCAGCGCCCTGAATTCGACATCTTCTGCTGCTGTCGCTTCTGTTGCGGCCTCTGCTTCTGCTTGCTGCGACATTGGCTGCTCTTCAGCGGCGAGCAGCGGATCGAATGCGTCGGTTGCGGAAAACACTTCGGCCGCGGCAGGCTCGTCGGCCTCCGCAAAAATATCTGTCGCCGCCAATTCCCCGACATCCCCGGCAGGAGATGCCGGCTGTTCGAACACGTCGAATGGCATTGGTGCTGCGCTGACGTCCAGATCCTGCGACGTGAGGTGCTCGAAGATCGGCTCGGGCTGCGGCTCCACGTCGCTGCGTGCAATTTCGCCACCCAGCGCGGTAACCGTAAGATCGAGCTCGATTTCCGGGGTTTCGCCAAGGTTCAGATCGAGATCTGTGCTGGTCAGATCCGTCATATTGCGATCGGACAGCAAACCGTCGTCTTCCGCCGAAAGGCCTTCGAGCAGCGTGGCGGTCAGGTCGAGCTCTGACATCGCTTCTTCGCCACTGGAGAAGCGGCCAAAATCGGCCTCCATCAGCGTGCTGGCAAGGTCCATCTCGGAAAGGGCTTCATCGGCCTCATCGCCCTTATAGGCATTGTCAGACCCGAACACGGGCACTTCGTCCTGATCCATCGAGTCCAGCAGCGCATCCATGCGCGTCTCTTCGAGCGAAGTCTCGAATTGCTGCGCGCCACCTGGCGCGTGCAGATCGAAGTCGAGTGGCGCAGGGCCATCGCCATCGACACCAGAGAATTGCGTGGAGAACTGCGTATCCAACGGCACTGCCGCTGCATCCGAATCAGGATCAGATTCCTGATCGATATCAAAATCCAGGCTCAAATCCAGATCGATGCCCTCTGACGCGGTGGCCGGGTCTTCTGCCACCGCCTCCTCAGAGATCGGCGGTCTCGGCTCCAGGGAGAGTGGTTCGAGGGCAAGTTCGTCGGCAGGACTTGCGTCGAGCGAGGCCAATATGCGGTCCGCTTGCTGCGTCAACGCCGAAGCATCGCGCCACAATCCACCGCCCGATTCGAGTTGTTCCACCCAGGCGGCGAACAGGGTCGTGCCCGCATCGATCAGGCCGATCAGCTCGGCATTGGCATCCTTGTCGAGCTGCAGCCAGCGATTCATGGTCGCCTCGACATGCTTTGCCGCTTCCGAGAAATCGACGAGGCCCACCATGCGACTGGAGCCCTTGAGCGTGTGAAAACCACGACGCACGGTGGTCAGTGCGTCTTGATTGTGCGGCTCGCGGACGGCGATATCGCGATGCTCGCGCTGCGTTGCAAGTACTTCGTGCGCTTCTTCGAGGAAGATATCCAGCAGCTCTGCATCCAGCTCTTCGCTGCTGACCTGCATGAGGCGTGCAGCTTCTTCGGAAGGTTGCGGCGTGGCGGCTGGCGCGACGTTGGACAATGCTTCCTGGATCTGTTCGCTGGAAACGCTCTCGCCGGCTTTCAGGCTGGCAATCACGTCCTTGGTCTGCTTCTCGAGCGAAGTGTCGGCGACGAGCTGTGCATCTTCGCGGATGGCTTCCAGGCTATGTACCAGCTGGTCGCGCAGGCCACTGTCCTGCGGCGAGTCCCTCAGCGCATCGGCCAGGTTCTTGGTTTCGCGCGACTCGCGCACGAGCTGGGCTTCGACGCTGTCATTGGCCGCGATTTTTTCCTCTTCCGGCGCAAACGCGCTTTCCGGATTGAGGAAATGTTCGAGCTTGGCGGGCGCCGTCTTTATGGCTTCGACATAGAAGCCGAGCGCCGACAATTTGTGGGCGACGTCATCACAAATATCGCGCGCCGGTATTTCGGTGTCACTTGCCAGGGTCGCGACCTGGGCTGCGCTTTCGCGTACCAGTTGCGCCGCGGACATTTCGCCAAGCATCGAGAATGCTCCCTCGATCTGCTTGAGCGGACCGGTGAGCGTTGCCAGTGGCTCACGCTGTTCCGGGTTGCGGAAGAAGGAATCGAGGGTTTGCTCGATCTGACCCAGATTGGTCAGAATCTCGCGCGCCAGCTGGTTGAACAGCAGTTTTTCCTGTGCGCGCTGCGAGGCTTCGCCGAACAGCGCGTCGTTCATCGCAGGCGGCTGACCACCCTTGGCGCGTACTTCAAAGATGGTGCTCAGCAGTTCTACCTGCCGCCGCAGCAATTGCGGATCGTAAGCGGGCGATTCTGCGGCCTGTTCGATTACCAGCAAGCCGGTGGCAAGTTCCATCGACAGCGCATCGTTCTGACGCAGCGGATCGGCGCGCAGCCAGTCCGCAACACCGGTCATGGCAGTCAGCAGCGTATCCAGTTGCGGCAAGCGCATCGGTGCTACACGCTGCACCAGTTCGGCAAGCTGATCCTGAAAAATAGGCAGGGCGACCGCTGCACCAGCGCTGAAGCGGTTCCACGCGTCCTTGGTGTTTTCCAGCGACTCGCGCACGCGCATGACAAGTGGTTGTCTCAGCGTGTCGGAGAGTTCCTGATCCGGCGAGGGCAGGGCTGCTTCGAGGCGGTAGACCGAGCGTACCGACTGGGCATGCGGCGTGGCGACGTTGGCGGTTGCAACGTAATACAACACATCGCGCACCAGGCGGTCGGCGACGATCTGCGAGCCTTCGATGAGACGGCGCATCTGCGTGTCGATGCGGCGGCACAGGCGCTGCGTAGCGCGTTCGACGGGAATGACCTGTTGTGCCAGGCCTTCGAAGAAGGCGATGGCTGCCCACCAGAAAGCGCGCGTCGACGGTTGCGACTGGATCTGTTCGATGCGCTGCACTGCGCGCAGCATGTCCTGCGCACCAGTCGGACTTTGCGGCTGGCGGATCCACAGCAGCAGACCCTTTTCAAAGCGTCCGCGCAACAGGCGCAACTCGTGCGCCGCCGCTTGTGGATCGAGTTGTTCACCTTGCGGCAGCGATGGACGTGCGCGCAGGTCGGGGAAGAACAGTTCTGATGCTTGCGGTGGTTCTTCACCGCGCGCAGCGATCAGGTCGCGATAGGTCGGGAACAGACGCAGTGGTTTGTGCGGCGCGCCGGCAAGCAGCTCGCTCAGGTAGTTGGCGAGCACGGCCAGGCTGCGGCGTGCAAGTGCCAGCGACTCGACAGGCGGCGTGTCTTCAGCGCCTGCCAGTGCGGACAGCAGTTTGTCGATCGCTTCGGAAAATTGCGAGACCCCATCCAGGCCGACGACGGACAAGGCGCCGCTGGCTTGATGGACGTGGCTCTGCGCGAAGCGTAAAGGCTCACGCTGCTCCGGGTTGGCTTGCGCCTCTCCCAGACTATCGCTGGCCTTGGCAAGAGCGGTGTCGATCTCCGCTTTTACCCAGGTCAGCGGGCCAATGTCGAAATCAGTCACTTGACTCATCTATACCTCTCGGGCGATCCAGTGCTGCAGGAAGCTGGCTCGAACTTTGTTGCTGAGCCGCTTCTCATTATTCAATTGTCAAGTCAGACCTTGAAGCCGGAAACGGAACCCTTGAGTTCCACGGCCAGATCGGCGAGCTGACCGATAGACAGAGCGGATTGCTGCGTGCCGCGTGTCGTCTGTTCGGTAATCGCCAGAATCTCGCGCATCGATTCCGACACGTCGGTCGCGACCGCCGCCTGTTTCTGCGTATCCGACGAGATGCGTTCAACCAGTGTCGCCATTTCCACCGACACGTCGCCGATTTCACCGAGCGCCTGACCGGCCGCATCGGAAAGCTTGGCTCCTTCAACCACACCCCGCGTCGAGTTTTCCATAGCGGCCACGGCGTCCTGTGTATCGGTCTGAATCGTCTTCACGATCGCCGCGATCTGTTTCGTTGCTTCCGCGGAACGTTCAGCGAGTCGCTGCACTTCTTCCGCAACCACCGTAAAGCCGCGGCCCGCTTCACCGGCGGTCGCCGCCTGAATGGCGGCGTTCAGCGCCAGCACGTTCGTCTGTTCGGTAATGTCCGAGATCAGCTCCACGATTTCACCAATTTCCTGCGAGGATTCGCCGAGACGCTTGATACGCTTGGAGGTTTCCTGGATCTGCTCGCGAATTTCATTCATGCCGGAGATGGAATCCTGCACGGCCGTCGTTCCCTTGCGAGCGGCTTCCAGCGAACGGCGCGCCACCTGTGCGGTCTGCAGCGCGCTGCTCGATACCGCCGAGATCTGCTTGGCCATGTCCTGCACCTGCGAACCGGCATATTGAATATTGCGCGACTGGCGTTCGGACGCGTCGAGCAACTCGCCCGACATGCGTTGCGCAGATTCCGTCGCTTGCGTCAGACGATTGGCAGCGTCGTTGATGCGTCGCACCAGAACCGAGAGTTCTTCAATCGTGTAATTCACCGAGTCGGCGATGGCGCCCGTCACGTCTTCCGTAACCGTCGCACGGATCGTCAAGTCACCGTCGGCCAAATCGCCCATTTCATTCATCAGGCGCAAGATGGCCTGCTGCGTATTGTTCCGGTCGCCTTCGGCCGCGGCTCGCAACGCTTCCGCTTCGTCGCGACGCGTCGAAATGTCATCGCTATATACGAACACCATGTAGGCCAGCACGAGCAAGGAGAGCAAGGCGAACAACACGATCAGCACGGTCAGCAGGTTCCAGCCCGTGTAGGCTTTCCGGTAGCCTTCAGCGAGCGCATTCGTGCTTTCGAGCAATGGCACCGAATCCTTGAAAATCTGCAAGCCGGCGCGCTTGGCTTGAACCAGTGGCTGAACGTTGGACAGAATGCCGCCGACCGCCAGCAGGTGGCGTGTCGCGAACTTGCGCAAGCCCTGCAGTTTTTCCTGCATCTCGGCATTGCTGTTCATGTTGCCGAGTTCGTCAAGCAACTGGCTCAGGGTATTGGAGTCCTTGCCCAGCAGGAACACGATTTCCGGATCGACCGATTCGGAAGCCAGCAGCGCATTGGCATTTTTTGCCATGCGCTGGGTCAGCATGACCACGTAATTGGACGTTGCAATTTCGGCCGCCGGCGCATTGAACTGCAGCTTCAGCGCGGCTACCTGTTGTGCATAGTCGAGCAGCTCGGCATTGTTGGCATTGATGATGTCGACCGCCGTACCGAGACGCGTGATGTTGAGCTGCTGACCCGTCAGCTGCTCGGCATTCTTGCTCATCTTGTCCCACAGCGTGGTCAGGTCTCCGAGAGCCTTGCCAACCGATCCCGGGCTGCTGGGTACCGTCACGCCGTCGATCTCGCCGCCGTCCGTGACCGCCTTGAGCAAGGCGGCCATGTGGTCGCGCGACTCCTTCAATTCCGTGAAGCCCGTGCCGCCGCGACTTGCGCTACCGCTGACCGTGCGGCCTTCGCGTGCGCCGCCAGTCACCGTGATCTGCGCCGACTTGGCGATAACCTGCGATTGCGTACCCATTTGCGTGGCCGCAGACACGAAAGCCGTGCCCTGCGTGGCCGCGTGAATCTGCAGGTAAGTCAGCACAACCGCGGTGAGCGTCAGCGCCCCGAACACGATACCGAGTACGCGTAACTGGCCGCCCACTGCCCGACCGCCGAGCCATCTGGGCAGCAGCTTGCCGAGCCTGGACAGAAAAGCGGATCGAGGCGCTACGTCATCCAGCGGGACGGCGTTGTCCATGACCGTGCTGTCCGAGCCTTCAGCAGCGCTCTCGATAGCGGGCTTCGCGCGCTTGAAACGATCAAGAAATTTGAGTGCCATGCGTATGCTCCGGTGGTGCAGTCTGATCTACGTTGGTTCAGCTTGGCTTCCTGGCGACATCGCCGGGAAAGCGGCTACCTTGAACAAGCAGCTACTTGGTTTTGCTGTGATGCATTCGATGCGCCAATCTTGTCGGCACAGGCGATTTCAAAAGGCTTTTCAGCACAAATTCTGTTACGCATGGGTGTCCAGGGTCGCGTCCAGGAAACGCGGGTCGGCCAGCAGTGGCCGAACCGTCAGCTTGCGCCACAGGCGATCCTGCGAATCCCGTACGGCACCCCCTACCCATGTACGGGAATCAACCAGCGCGTCATCCGGATCGAAGTCTTCCGGATTGCGCAGCCCCAGCGCGCGGCTTACCAGCAATGCGGTGTTCATGCCCTGCCGCGTGCCGACCAGCAGGATGCGCGCGTCACTTGTGAGCTGCGTCGGCGACTCGCCGCAAAACGCCGCAAAATCGACCACGCTATATAGATTGCCGCGCACATTGGCCAGACCACGAAACCAGTTGCGGGTCAGCGGTACCGGTGTAAGCGATGGGGCGGCAATGATTTCACCGGCCTCCGACAAATCGAGCAGCCAGTTCTCCGGCCCCGCATTCACTGCCAGCAAGGCGGACCGACGGCCTGTCAGCTTCACCTCTGCCAGGCGGCGTGTCAGGTCCTGCTGGAATTCTCTCAGGCTCTGTCTTTTTGCCATGTTTTCGTCATGTTCTGCCGGTGAGGAACTGCCCCGAAAATCGTGCTATCAGCCGATCGCTTCTATTTTCTTGATCAGCTCGTCGTGGTCCAGGGGCTTGGTCATATAGTCGAAAGCCCCCTGACGCATGCCCCAGATCTTGTCGGTTTCCTGATCCTTGCTGGTGGTCATGATCACCGGGATATGGCGTGTCGTCTCTTCGCGCGAGATCGTTCGCGTTGCCTGATAGCCATTGATGCCGGGCATGACCACATCCATCAGGATCAGGTCGGGCAGCTCGGCCTTGGCTTTGACGACACCGTCTTCGCCGTTTTCGGCGGTGACGACGTTGAAGCCGCTCTTGGTCAGGAATTCGGTCAGTGCGAAACGCTCGGTAGGAGAGTCATCGACAACCAGTATTTTTTTGATAGGCATGATGGGCTCCTTGAAACTCTATTTTCCAATACGTGCTGCAGTGTGGGCTAGCACGGCCTTGAGCAGACTGTCCTTGGTAAAAGGCTTGGTCAGGTACTCGTCCGAGCCGACCATGCGGCCGCGCGCCCGGTCAAACAAGCCGTCCTTGGAGGACAGCATGATGACGGGCGTGCCCGCATAGCGTGGGTTCTTCTTGATGAGTGCACAGGTCTGATAACCATCCAGACGCGGCATCATGATGTCGACAAAGATCAGGTCAGGGTGATGATCGGAGATTTTCGACAGCGCGTCGAAACCGTCCTCGGCCAGCAAAACCTGGTAGCCCGCCTGGGCCAGGAATATTTCGGCGCTGCGACGGATCGTATTGCTGTCGTCGATGACCATCACTTTGACGCCGGTGACGTCAGGTCCTTCTGCCAACGCGATACTCCTCTTGTTTGAGCCGTTCCTTTGCCGATATTACGTCGGCATTGACAGGACGGGTTCGATTACCTTTGAGGTTACCCGGTGCCGTCCTTCTACAGGGCGTATGGCCGGGTCAAATGTGGCTTGTATTGTGAACTTTGCCGCAATGTAACTGCTTTTGTTTGCACGTGTCTCAGATTTCAATCATCTCAAAATCTTCCTTGCGCGCGCCGCACTCAGGACAGGTCCAGTTTGGCGGCACTGCTTGCCAGCGTGTTCCCGGTGGAATGCCTTCCTCCGGAGAGCCAACTGCTTCGTCGTAAATCCAGCCGCAAATCAGGCACATCCAGGTTGTGTAGGGAAGATCGCTATCAGCCATGACTGCCGTATTAAGTTAAAATCCTGAGCGATCTTAGCGCATTTTCCAAAATGTGCTTCTCCCGTAAAACATCGGCATTTCCCCGCTGTTTCTTGAGTAACACATTGATCGGGTCATTGATCACTCCTCTTCATCTTCTGCGGTAGCTTGCCATGACGCACGGCACACCCCTTGCCTCTCCGCCTGTTGTCCTGACTTTCGCGGCGTCTGACCCGACCGGTGGCGCGGGCATGCAGGCGGATATATTGACTATTGCCGCACTCGGTGGCCACCCGCTTTCAGTGCTGACGGGGCTGACCGTGCAGGACACGCGCGGCATCGAGGGCACGCAAGCTGTTGATGATGATTGGGTGGTCGACCAGGCGCGCATCCTGCTCGAAGACATGAGCGTGCAAGCCTTCAAGATCGGCGTGCTGTGCAGCGTGGAAAACGTGGCAGCAGTCGCCGAGGTGCTTGCGGATTACCCCGATATCCCGGTCGTCTTCGATCCGGTGATTGCCTCGGGGCGCGGTGATCCGCTGGCCGACGAGGAGATGCTCATCGCCATGAGCGAGATGTTGCTGCCGCTGACGACCGTGCTGACGCCCAATAGTATCGAAGCGCGCCGGCTGACGCAGGAAGAGGACGACAGTGAGGATGTGGAAGACATCGCGCTGGCCGATTGCGCCAACTACCTCATCGAGCTTGGTGCAAAACATGTATTGATAACGGGCACCCACGAGCAGGCGCCGCAGGTGGTAAATACCCTTTATGGCCCGAGCGGCGTGATCTGCACCGACGCGTGGGAGCGCCTGGCTGGTAGCTATCATGGCTCCGGCTGTACGCTCGCTTCGGCGATTGCCCTCATGCTGGCGCGCGGCATGGATGTGCGCGAGGCGGTGCAGGCTGCCCAGCGCTATACATGGAATACGCTGGCGCATGCCATTCACCCTGGCATGGGTCAGGCGATTCCGAACCGTTTCTTTGCCCACAAATTTTAACTACATACATGGCCGGACTGCCGATGAAGCGCGGGCTCTACCTCGTCACTCCGGACTGGGATGACACGCCGCGGCTGCTTGCGGCAACGCGCGCTGCGGTGCGCGGTGGGGCGGTTTGCGTGCAATATCGCCACAAGGGGACGACGACTTCGCGGCGCATGGAGCAGGCGCTGGCATTGTCTGTCGCGCTACGCGGGTCGGGCGTGAGCTTCATCGTCAATGACGATGCTGCTCTGGCAGCGGCCGTGGAGGCCGATGGCGTACACCTTGGTCGCGACGATGGTGTGGCTGCGCTGCGCGCCATGCATGGCGACGACTTCATCATCGGCGTCTCGTGCTACGACGAATTCGAGCGTGCCGAGCGCGCTGTCGCCGACGGTGCAAGCTACATTGCATTCGGCGCCATGTTTGCGTCGCCGACCAAACCGGACGCCGTCGCCGCACCGATCGAGTTGATCAGGCGCGCCAAGGCGGAATTACCCTTGCCGGTGGCCTGCATCGGCGGCATCACGGCCGACAATGCTGCGCCACTCGTAGCCGCTGGCGCCGACTGGCTGGCAGTGATCAGTGACATCTACGCTGCAGCCGATGCAGAGGCACAGGCTGCCCGCATCGCTCGGTTGTATACCTGAGCTCACGCTGCGCTACACATCTTCAACTTTCCCCATGTCATCCATGTCCCGTAACGAAGAACTCTTTGCCCGCGCACAGCGCAGCATTCCCGGCGGCGTGAATTCGCCTGTTCGTGCTTTCCGTTCCGTCGGCGGCACGCCGCGTTTCCTTGATCGGGCGCAAGGCGCCTATGTCTGGGATGCCGACGGCAGACGCTATATCGATTACGTTGGTTCCTGGGGGCCGGCGATTCTTGGTCACGCACATCCTGCTGTTGTGGAAGCCGTGCAGCGTGCCGCAGTCGACGGCTTGTCATTCGGCGCACCGACCGAGCGTGAAGTCGAGATGGCCGAGCTGCTCATCGAGCTGCTGCCGAGTATGGAAATGGTGCGCCTTGTTTCCTCCGGCACCGAGGCGACGATGAGCGCGATCCGCCTGGCGCGCGGCTTCACGGGGCGTGATGCCATCGTCAAGTTCGAAGGCTGCTATCACGGCCACGCCGATAGCTTGCTGGTCAAGGCGGGTTCGGGCCTGCTGACCTTCGGCAATCCCTCGTCGGGCGGTGTGCCGGCCGATTTCGCCAAGCACACCATCGTGCTCGACTACAACGACTTGGCGCAGTTGCAGGAGTTGTTCGCCGCACGTGGCAGCGAGATCGCGGCCGTCATCATCGAACCCGTGGCAGGCAACATGAATCTGGTACGCCCCTCGCAGGCTTATATGGATGGCTTGCGCACGCTATGCATAAAGCATGGCGCAGTGCTGATCTTCGATGAAGTCATGACCGGTTTTCGCGTCGGCCTTACTGGCGTACAGGGCCTCTACAACATCACGCCAGACCTCACCACGCTGGGCAAGATCATCGGCGGCGGCATGCCGGTCGGTGCTTTCGGCGGCCGTCGCGACATCATGCAATGCATTGCGCCGCTCGGTTCGGTGTATCAGGCGGGCACCTTGTCGGGCAGCCCGGTGGCGGTAGCGGCAGGACTGGCTACCTTGCGACTGATCCAGCAAGCCGGTTTCTACGAGACCTTGTCCGCACAGACCCAGGCCTTTGCGGCGGGTGTTGCAGCGGCGGCGGCAAAGCACGGCATCGCTTTCAGCGCGCAGTCGGTTGGCGCGATGTTCGGGCTCTACTTCAGCGCCGAGCCGCCCACAAGCTTTGCCGAAGTAATGAAGAGTGATCGCGAGCGCTTCAATCGCTTCTTCCACCTGATGCTGGAGGCCGGGCACTTTCTCGCGCCTTCGGCGTTCGAGGCCGGCTTCGTGTCGGCTGCGCATACGGCTGAGGACATTGCCGAGAGCATTGCTGCGGCCGACGCGGCGTTCGCGCAGTTGTAGTTGTAGGTTGGATGAGCGAAGCGTAATCCGACGTTGGGCAGAGATCGTGCGATTTCCAGCGTCGGATTACGCTGCTCATCCAACCTACATGAGCAATCGAGACGCCAGCCCGAGAAAGATGAAGAAGCCGCCCGAGTCGGTGCAGGCGGTGATCATCACCGATGAGCCCAGTGCCGGGTCTCTGCCAAGACGTATCAGGGTCATCGGGATACACACGCCCATCAGGGCGGCGAGCAACAGGTTGAGCGTCATGGCCAGGGTCATGACCAGCCCCAGCGACATGCTGTGATACAGAGCCGCAGCCAGCAGGCCAAGCAGGCCGCCCCACACCACGCCATTGAGCAGCGCGACGCTCAGCTCCTTGCGCAGCAGCCGCTGGAACATGTCGTGATGCACTTGCCCCATGGCAATGGCGCGCACGATCATGGTGATCGTCTGGTTGCCGGAGTTGCCGCCGATGCCGGCCACGATGGGCATCAACGCGGCGAGCGCGACGAGCTTTTCGATTGAGCCTTCAAACGCGCCGATCACGCGCGAGGCAATGAAGGCGGTGACGAGATTCACCGCCAGCCAGGACCAGCGGTTCTTCACCGAGTCCCACACCGAGGCGAAGATGTCTTCTTCTTCCTTCAAACCGGCCTGGCTTAGCAGTTCGGACTCGGACTGTTCGCGGATGAAGTCAACCACGGTCGCCACGGTCAGGCGTCCGATCAGTCGCCGGTCGCGATTGGTGACCGGGGCCGAGACGAGGTCGTAACGCTCGAAAGCCTTGGCTGCATCGTCGGCCTTGTCGCCGGGATGCAGGCACAGCATTTCGGTCAGCATGAGCTCGCCAACATTTTTTTCCGGATCATTGATGAGCAGGCGATGCAGAGGGAGCACGCCCAGCAGCCGTTCTTCGCGGTCAATGACAAATAGCTGGTCGGTGTGGTCGGGCAACTCGTCGAAGCGGCGCAGGTAGCGCATCACCACTTCGAGCGTCACGTCCTCGCGCACCGACACCATCTCGAAATCCATCAGCGCACCGACGGCGTCCTCTTCGTAGGACATGGCCGCGCGCAGCTGTTCGCGCTCCTCGGCGTCGAGGCCGAGATAGACGTCGTCCATGACCTGCTTGGGCAGGTCGGGCGCCAGGTCGGCGAGTTCGTCGGCGTCGAGTTGTTCGGCGGCTGCGACCAGCTCGGCCGTGTCCATCGACTCGATGAGCGACTCGCGTACCGCATCGGAGACTTCGAGCAGCACTTCGCCGTCACTGATCTGCGAGTCTTCACCGCGGATCAGTTCCCAGACGAAGAGACGATCATCGAGTGGCAGCGCTTCGAGAATAAAGGCAATGTCGGCCGGGTGCAGGGCGGAGAGCTTGCCGGTGAGCCGCGCCACGTTCTGCTTGTGCACGAGGTTCTCGACCAGCTCGTGATTCTTCATCTCCTGCCGATGGACCAGTTCCTCTTCGCGTTTCTGACGGGCGAGCAGGGCCTGCACCTCGCGCAGGGTGTGCTGCATGTCATCGTGATGGAGCTGGTCGGGCGTGTTGGCCATGGCAGGCTGCGCGAAAAAATGCCGATGGAAAGAGCTGGCGAGTGTAACCCAGCAGACCAGATCGAAAGGCGTGAAAAATGGGCGTTGCGATGCGTATTTCCGCCAGCGCGACGGAGGCCGTACGCCTCGGCAGAGGCTGCACTTGCAGCCTTGTCAAGGCACCTCGGCGGAAGCCATGCGCGCGAGCACGCGACCCGAATGTGCAATCAGCCTGGGCGGGTAAGTCTTCTCGAATTTCCGTGGGTTGGGCAGCATCACCGCGATGTGCGCAGCCTGGTTGGCATTGAGCTGCGCGGCGGAGATATTGTAGTAACGCCGCGAGGCCGCTTCGGCGCCGAAGACACCATTGCCCCACTCGACGACATTGAGATAGACCTCGAGAATGCGTCGCTTGTCCCATAACAATTCGATCATCACCGTGATGATCGCTTCCTCGCCTTTGCGCAGGTAGCTGCGCGAGGGTGTCAGGAACAGGTTCTTCGCCAGTTGCTGGCTGATCGTCGAGCCGCCTGCCACCGACTTGCCCTTGCGCTGATTCTTCTCGAGCGCTTTCTGCATGCCCGCCCAGTCGAAGCCTTCGTGGTCGACGAATTTGTCGTCCTCGGCGGCGATCACTGCACGTTTCAGACTGGGCGATATGCGTTGATAGGGCACCCATGTGTATTGCAATCTGGCTTCGGGATTCTTCTCGCGCAGCTCATCCAGGCGTAGCGACATGAAGCTGGTCGTCGAGGGATCGACCCATTTCCACCACAGCACATGACCCAGCAGCCATACCTGGTAGACAAGAATGAACAGGATGAGCGCGATGATCGTGCGTTTGAGGAGACGGCCGACGGAGGTCATGAACGGCAGGTACCGGTAAGCGGTTGGACAGGAGGCTTTCGGGCGCAGAGGATTGCAGAGCCATCGTATGGAAGCAAGCGCCATGTATCTGCCGCGCGTCTGACACAACCGCCGGGAAATACACCCTTGCGGGCGTAGCGTCTCGCAGAGCCATATATTGCGGTATTCTCCGCGCATGCCGGATTGGTGGCCGCGGCCTGGTCACAAAAGCGGCAGTCAAGTCTGTAGCACCCTCGCAGCACACGCTTGTAGCAACATCTTGCCAAGGAGTTTGCTTTGCCAGTCAGCGAGGTCGTTCCCTTCACGGCTGCCGATGGTTTTCAGTGCAACCTGATCCATGTGCGCAGCGACGGCGGACAGGCACCCAGCAAGGGGCCGGTACTGCTCGTTCATGGCGCCGGCGTGCGCGCCAATATCTTCCAGCCCAAAGTAGACACCACCCTGGTCGATTACCTGCTGACCAATGGCTATGACGTCTGGCTGGAAAACTGGCGCGCCAGTATCGAGTTCGCCCCGAACCGCTGGACGCTCGATCAGGCCGCGGCCTACGATCACCCGGCGGCTGTGCAGAAGGTCGTCGAGCGTACTGGTGCGGCCGAGATCAAGGCGGTGATTCACTGCCAGGGTTCGACCAGCTTCATGATGAGCGCGGTGGCCGGCCTCGTGCCGCAGGTCACTACCATCGTCAGCAACGCGGTGGCACTGCATCCAGTCGTGCCGGGTATCTCTCGCCTCAAGCTGTCGCTGGCCACACCGCTGGTAGCGACCATGACCGACTACCTCAATCCGCAATGGGGCCTCAAGGCCGACGGCTTCGTGCCGAAGTTGCTCGCCGGTGCCGTGGCGCTGACTCATCACGAGTGTGATAACCCGGTCTGCAAGTTCTCGAGTTTTACCTATGGCACCGGCTTCCCCGTGCTGTGGCGCCACGAGAATCTCAACGACGAAACCCACGAGTGGCTCAAGCAGGAGTTCGCCAGCGTGCCGCTGCGTTTCTTCAACCAGATCGGTCGCAGCGTGCGCAAGGGCCAGCTCGTCTCGGTCGAAGGTCTTGCGCAACTGCCAGCTGCATTTGCCGCGCAGCCACCTAAAACCACAGCGCGTTTCGCTTTCCTCGCTGGCGAGCAGAACATCTGCTTCCTGCCCGAGAGCCAACAACGCACTTTCGATTTCTTCGAACAGCAGCGCCGTCATTTCCACTCCCTGCATGTCCTGCCCGACTATGGGCATCTCGATGTCTTCATCGGCAAGAACGCAGCACGAGACGTTTTCCCCATCATCCTCGACGAACTCGACCGACCTCACTAGAACTCATTGGGAGTAATAAGCATGGGCAGGCCAAAAAGACTGAAAGAACAGGCGGGACGTTACGCGCTGGTAGACGGCATTCCTTTTCAGCTGCCGGTGAATTCGTTCAAGTCACCTGCGCTGATGGCAGCCTTCAGCATCGACGCCGACAAGGCCGCTGCACTCATGCCTGGCAACGAACTGCATCCCTTCCGACTGTGGAACAAGGGCCTGCTGGTCATCACCGTCGTCAATTACGTCGAGACCAATATCGGCAAGTACATCGAGTACAGCATCGCCATTGCCTGCACGCATGGCAGCAAGCCGGCGCCACGATTGTTGCCAGCGATGTTCATGAAAACCTTCGGCACAGGCCAGTACGTTTTCGATCTGCCGGTCAGTACCGAGGTCTCCGTCAAGGGTGGCAAGGGCATCTGGGGCATGCCCAAGCACCAGGCCAATCTCGATTTCATCGTGGGTGACGAGTGGGTCAGCAGCCAGTACGACCTCGACGGACAACTTGCCATGCGCATAGACGTGGCACGGCCGAAGAAGGCCTGGTTGCCGATGAACATGGGCGCGGTGAACTACTGCGCGTTTCGCGGCCTGTTGATGGCGTCATATATCTACTTCAAGGGCAAGCTCGGCTTCTCGCTGATGAAGAAGGGCTCGGCGCGTCTCACCATCGGTGATCATCCGCGCATGCAGCCACTCAAGAGCCTGGGCATCAGCGAGCATCCGCTGTTCTGTGGATTCTTCCCGGAGACGGCGGGTGTGCTTGACGATCACTTCGAGGCCTGGTTCCTGAGTGAGAAGACGCCGCCGGCGAAGCCGATGGAAGGCACGGAAAGCGTCGTGAATCTCGAACAGAAGCAGGAGTGGCTGGCGCCGCCGGATCGCAAATAATTCTCCGTCATTCCCGCGAATTTTGGAAGAATCGCGGGAATCCTGCGGCGTTGGAACCTACAAGAACGCGAGCAATCCGTTCGTGTTGAGCGTAGCAAAGCGAAGTCGAAACATGCCGCTCGACGTGGTTCTTCGGGCCGTTGGTAACGCCACTGGATTCCCGCTTTCGCGGGAATGACGGTATGTAAGAGGGGTACGTTAATGGGGGAACTTACTGCATGGGCAAGCTGAAGAATTATCTCGGGACAATCGTCACCCTGATCGCCATAGTGACCATCATCAGCGGCGCCGTGCAGATGCTCTGGCCCTGGCTTGTGCTCAAGATGATCGGCGGTTCGCTCGATGCTGGCTCACAACATTCCTTCGGCATCATCGGCATGTTCATGGTGTTGTTCGGTGCATTGGCTCTGCATGGCCTGATCACGCATTCTTCGCCTGCCTTGCTGTGGGCGAGCATCCAGAAGCTCGGCGCCTTTCTTGCCGTGGCCCTTGGTGTGCACAACAACGTATTTTCTTCGCTCGCCATGGCCGTAGCCTGGTTCGATCTGTTGTCCTTTTTCCTGATGATTGTCTTCTGGCGCAAGATGGTCAACGGCACGCTCGCATCATGAAGACCACCGTTGCGCTGGCGGCGGATGCCGCAGACGAAGTTAACAATGTAGCGCGCCGCTCGCTGGTTCTCGCTGGTGGCGGCATGCGCGTGGCATGGCAGGCCGGTGTGCTCAAGGCCCTGTACGAAGGAGGATTGCGCTTCCAGCACGGCGACGGCACCTCGGGCGGCACGATGAATCTCGGCATGCTGCTCTCTGGCCTGACGCCCGACGAGATGTGCGAGCGCTGGCGCAGTCTCGACGTGAAGGATTTCGTCTCGCTGCTGCCGATGCGTGACTATCTGAAAGGCTTCAGCGCCAAAGCCATGGGCGATGCGGACGGTATCGTCGAGAAAGTCTTCCCGCACCTGGGTATCGATCCGGCGCGCATCCGCATGGCCGAGGGTATGGCGGGCAGCTTCAACGTCTGCAACTTCACGCGCAAGACCAACGAGGCTGTGCCGCATACGGAGATCGATCTCGATCTGTTGGTGGCGGGCATCTCGCTGCCGGTTTTCATGCCGCCGGTCAGGCGCGGTGACACGGAGTATCTCGATTCGGTATGGATCAAGGATGCTAACGTCATCGAAGCGGTGAAGCGCGGCGCCGAAGAAGTGTGGCTCGTCTGGTGCATCGGCAATACGCCACGCTATCGCGACGGCGCGTTCAACCAGTATGTGCACATGATCGAGATCAGCGCGGCAGGCAAGCTCAATGAGGAGCTCGACTGGGTCCGCGAACTCAACGAACGCATCGCGCGCGGCGATTCGCCCTATGGGCAAACGAAGCAGATCACGCTGCATGTGGTGAAGCCTGAAAAGCCGCTACCGCTCGATCCGGATTTCTATCTTGGCCGCATCGATTCGGCCACACTGGTCGATCGTGGCTATGCAGATGCCATGCGCTATCTCGGCGCCAGATCGCCGCAGGGTGTCGCGCTGACTCCGGAGGCAACGCAAATGCAGGATGCAGGCGTCGGTATCGCGTTTCGCGAAACCATGGCGGGTCATTTCGCGCTCGGTGCAGGTGACCCCAAGGCGGGCGCTGCGTTGGGCAAGACCAGCAACATCCAGCTGGCGATGCACGCCAGCATCGACGTCGAAGACATCGAGGCCTTCATCGCCGACCCGCAGCACGTCAGCGGATTGAGCGGGCACATCGACTTTCCGCCGCTCGGACTCAATATTCCCGCCTCGCATGGCGTGTTCGCGCTGTTCATGCCGGGCGACGAACCGGGGTTGCGCTGGATGGTGTACGAGCTCGGCTTTCAGCATGGCGGCAAGGACTATTACCTTGCCGGCAAGAAGGAGGTGCGCGTTGCTTCACCGCTTGCCATGTGGTCAGCCACGACGACGCTCTACACGCGCCTGCACGAAGGGCGTGATGCCAGCGGGCCGGTTGTTGGGGCTGGCGTATTGAGCCTCGGCGTGAGCGCCTTGATGAGTCTGGCGTCGACCTTCCATGCTACGAACGCGCCTTCGATAGGCAAGAGCATGGGCGCGGTCGGCAAGTTCATCGGCTTCTTCACACGCTCGCTTGTCTCGACTTACCTGTTGCGTCGCTGAGTACGCCAAGCCAGGAGCCATACATGCAAAAAAACGCCGCCGGTGATCAAGGCACTTCTGCGCCAGGCAAGTTGATGGATGTGTCCATCACGCAGATGTGGCCCGTCAATTGGCTCAATCCTGGTCAGCTATCCTTGACCGCAGTGCGCGCCTTGCTGGGCACTGTGTTCGGTGCCTACACCGACCGGCGCGAGATGCAGGCAGCACTCGGGCCGGATGCGGCCTTGCAGGACTGCACCCATCTCAACTACTCGGATCGCGACGAGTTGTGGATGGACTACGTTGCCGATCTCGGCGATGGCTGGGACGCGACCTACAGCATTGCCTGGTTGTTGTCGCAGCCACAGCTGACGTTGCAGGATCAGCAGGGCAAGGATCTGACCTTGCCACGCGGCGAAGTGCTGCTCATGGGGGGAGACGAGGTATATCCCACCGCCTCGCACCTGGCGTATGCACAACGTTTCAAGGGGCCATATACCGCGGCACTGCCTTATGCCGATAGCGTAAGGCTGAAGCTGCTCGCCATTCCGGGCAACCACGACTGGTACGACGGCGTGAGTGGATTCATGCGGGTCTTCTGCCAGCAGCGCTGGGTGGGTGGCCGGCGTACCTTGCAGCAACGCAGCTATTTCGCCCTGCGCCTGCCGCACAACTGGTGGTTGTGGGCGGTGGACATCCAGCTCGAGACCGATATCGACTATCCGCAGAAGCAATATTTCCAGTGGTTTGGCGAGCAGTTGCAGACGGGCGATCGCGTTATCATCTGCGCTCCCGTACCAAGCTGGATCGGTGCCGGCGACAAGCGCAATGTGCGCGACGCGGAAGCGATTGCCGCACATCCGAATCTCTCCTACATCGAGGCACTGGTACGCAAGCAGGGCGCGGAGGTGCAAGTGTCATTGGCGGGAGACATGCATCACTACGCGCACTATGAACAGACCGGTGATACCCCGCAGCAAGCCGGCAGCAAGCGCCACAAGATCACGGCCGGCGGCGGCGGAGCATTCCTGCATGGCACACACGACTTGCCGACAACGCTGACGCTGGGCGAGGGCGGACAAAGCACGGACTACGCGCTGCGCGATCCGTACCCAAGTGTCATGAGATCGCAATGGATGCGTTGCTACAACCTGGCACTGTGCTGGTACAACCCGGCGTTTGCCTTGTTCCTGGGTTGCCTCTATCTGTTTTACTCATGGATATGGCAGAGCGCCAGCAAGGGCCTCACCGGCTTGAACGAATCGCTCATGCTGCAATTGAGCGGTCTGCCATTCACATTTGCCAACGCCGTCCATGAAGTGGTGCCGGCGCTGTGGCACAGCATCTCGCACCGCCCCGGCACCTTGCTGACCTCGACGATCCCCATCCTCGCGCTGCTCGCGTTCACGGATGCGCCGCCGCGCAAGTGGTCTGTCGTGCGCCGCGTGGTGTGGGGTGCATTGCACGGCTGCGCGCACCTGCTGCTCGCGTTGATGCTGATGTGGTTTTTCTCGCGCATTAATCTGAGCGCTATCGCGCATCACATCAACCAGGATCCGGTGGCGTGGATGGACTCGTTCTGGCAGATTGCGTTGATCTCGGTGGAAACCATCGGCGCCGGTTTCGTGTTCGGCGGCAGCATGTTCGGGCTGTACCTCGTGCTGTCGAACCTGCTCTCCGGCATGCATGCCGAGCATGTCTATTCGGCATTGCATATCGGCAATTACAAGAATTTCCTGCGGCTGCATGTTGCCAAGGATGCCGTGACGATCTACGCCGTCAAGGTCGAGAAGGTATGTCGTCGCTGGAGCATCTCCGAACTGGCGCGCGATGTGGTCTCCGTCGGGCGCTGGCCACGAGCACGCAAGTGGGATTTCCGCATACCCGAGACAGCCACCGCGCCGTGGTTCAAACCCGCCAGCGGGCGCATCGACGCAGCACTGATCGAGAAGATCGAGATTCCGGCCAGAACCGGTGCGGGGCTGTAAAGAACAAGACACAGGGCAGGGGAGCAAGGAATGAAGAATTACGATGTCATTATCATCGGCAGCGGCTTTGGCGGTGCAGTCAACGCCTGTCGTCTGACCGAGGCAGGGTTGAACGTACTGGTGCTGGAGCGCGGTCGTCGCTGGACGCCGGAGAGCTATCCGCGCGGCGCGGGCGACGCGTGGATGTGGGATCAATCCCAACCGGAGAGCTGCAACGGCTGGATCGATCTACGCATCATGGACGATATGACAGTGGCGCAGGGCGCCGGCGTCGGTGGCGGTTCGCTGATCTACGCCAATATCTCTGTCGAAGCCAAGCCGGACGCTTTCAAGAACGGCTGGCCGACGCAGATCACCTACGACGAACTCAAGCCTTATTACGACCGCGTCGGCAAGATGCTCGACGTGCAGACACTGCCCGAGAACCAGCTGACCGAGCGCTACAAACTCATGAAGGAAGGCGCCGAGAAACTCGGCTATGGCGATCGTTTCCGCGCTTTGCCACTGGCGGTCAGCTTCAGCCCGGAATTCAGCTACGCCCGCCCTGATCCCTTCAACGATGTGCACTCGGTGAAGTTCACCAACCAGTTCGGCGTCGAGCAGGGCACCTGCGTGCATTGCGGCAACTGCGATATCGGTTGCCAGGTGAAAGCCAAGAACACGCTCGACCTCAACTATATCGCTCGTGCCGAGCAGCTCGGCGCTGAAGTGCGTCCCTTGCACATGGTGTACAACATCTCTCAGGACCGTGGCCGCTACACCGTGCACTTCCATCGCATCGTGGATGGACAACTCGTACCCGGTTTCGAGACCGCTGAGCGCGTCATTCTCGCAGCAGGTTCGCTTGGCTCGACCGAGCTCTTGCTGCGCGCGCGCGACCAGTACCGCACGCTGCCGGGCCTGAGCAGTTTTCTCGGCAAGGGCTGGAGTTCGAACGGCGACTTCCTGACGCCGGCGACCTATTCCAACCGCAAGGTTTCGCCGACGCACGGGCCGACGATTACCTGCGCCATCGACTTTCTCGATGGAGCGGTGAATGGCAAGGAGTTCTTCGTCGAGGATGGTGGCTTCCCGAATGTATTGCGCGACTTCCTGCGCGCTGGAGCCAAGGGCGCCAAGGCCAAGCATCGCGTCATCATCAAATGGCTTGAAAGCCTCAGCGCGGCGCAGGACCCGCTCGGCAATGTCATGCCATGGTTTGGTCAGGCGATGGACGCGGCCGACGGCAAGCTCTACCTCGGCCGTGTCTGGTACGCGCCGTGGCGCCGCAAACTGAAGCTCGATTGGGACGTGACGCGCAGCGAGGCTACGGTGCAGGCCATGGTTGATATGCATATCAAATTATCGGAAGCGACGGGAGGCGACGCATCCGTGCCCTTCACCTGGACCTTGATGAAGAACCTCGTGACGCCGCATCCGCTGGGTGGCTGCAATATGGGCACGACGGCGGAGAACGGCGTGGTCAATCACGCTGGTGAGGTGTTCGGCTATCCGGGCCTGTACGTGGCGGATGGCGCCATCGTACCGCGTGCGGTCGGCTTGAATCCTTCACGCACGATTGCGGCACTGGCCGAACGCATTGCCAAGCACATCGTCGCTGCGTCGCCCGTTTCGTAGAGGCTGTTCACGCTTTGAGGTCAGGACCACGCAGAAGCTCGTCATCCCGGCGAAGGCCGGGATCCAGGCTCGGAGCGTACTGGATCCGGCTTTCGCCGGAATGACGTCTTAAATCATGCCTTCGGCCGCACGCTTTCGACGCTGACGCCGATTTCAAGATTCTGCCAAGGTCGGTCAGTGGTCAGGATGTGGGCGCTTTGCTTCTGCCCCAAGGCAAGACAGGCGCGATCGCCCAGTGACAGGCCGAACTGGCGAGTCACTGGGCGTAGCCACGCCGCCATTTCAGCCAGCTCGCCATCAAAGGGTTTCTCTGTCAGTTCTAGAGCCTGAAAGGCTTCGCTTGCTTCACTCTGCGTGAGACCCCAATCGATCAGACGCGTCAGTACTTCGGTCTTGTTGACGCTGCAGATGAACGCCTGGCCCAGAACGCTTGCCACCCGGTCGGCGCCGGGTTCGTCGTTGAGCAGGGCCAATACGGCGGAAGCGTCGAGTACATAGGCTTCACTCACGCTCAGCCTCGGCGCGACGTTCGGCAATGAGCTCGTCGGCAAGCGACACATTGGAAGGGACATGACGCCGGACCAGCGCCTGCGCATGCCGCAGCCGCGACGCCCGCGTAGTCAGGCGCGCTTCGCCATCGACCAATTCCCACAACACGCTGTCACCTTCCTTAAGTCCCAGCGCCTGACGGATTTCAGCGGGAACGACAACACGGCCGCCTTCTGACATTTTCATCTGGATCATCGTATATCTACCATTTAAAGAGTAAATGTCATTTTAGCCGCGGCGTGTCATTTTGCAAGCAAGAGAAAGGCCCCGCAATTGCGGGGCCTTCTTGATGCATGTGTTCCGGAGCGCGCCACACTTGCGCGAGACGGCAGCTCGAAATTACATACCCATACCGCCCATGCCACCCATACCGCCCATGTCCATACCGCCGCCACCGCCAGAGGACTTGTCGTCCGGCAGTTCAGCGATCATGGCATCGGTGGTCAGGATCAAGCTGGCCACGGACGCTGCGTTTTGCAGTGCCGAGCGCGTGACCTTGGCCGGGTCGAGAACGCCGAGTTCGACGAGGTCGCCGTACGTGTCGTTCGAAGCGTTGTAACCGAAGTTGCCCTTGCCTTCCAGCACGCGTGCAACGACTACCGATGGCTCGGCACCGGCGTTCTGCACGATCTGGCGCAGTGGCTCTTCAACAGCGCGCAGCACGATCTTGATGCCAGCGTCCTGATCGGGGTTGTCGCCCTTCAGTTCGCCGATGGCAGCGCGAGCGCGCAGCAGTGCAACACCGCCACCAGCCACAACGCCTTCTTCTACGGCAGCGCGGGTAGCGTGCAGTGCATCTTCAACGCGAGCCTTCTTTTCCTTCATTTCGATTTCGGTGGCAGCGCCAACCTTGATCACTGCAACGCCGCCAGCCAGCTTGGCTTTGCGTTCTTGCAGCTTTTCGCGGTCGTAGTCGGAAGTCGAAGCTTCGGACAGGGCTTCGATCTGGGCAACACGTGCCTGGATCGCTTCAGCCTTGCCAGCACCGTCGATGATGATGGTCGTTTCTTTTTCGACTTCGATGCGCTTGGCCTGGCCGAGGTCAGCCAGCGTTGCTTTTTCGAGCGACAGGCCGACTTCTTCAGCGATGACCTGGCCACCGGTGAGGATGGCGATGTCTTCCAGCATGGCCTTGCGACGGTCGCCGAAGCCAGGCGCCTTGACGGCAACAGTCTTCAGAATGCCGCGGATGTTGTTCACAACCAGGGTTGCCAGCGCTTCGCCATCGACATCTTCAGCGATGATCAGCAGCGGACGGCCAGCCTTGGCAACTTGCTCAAGGATCGGCAGCAGGTCGCGGATGTTCGAAACCTTCTTGTCGTACAGCAGCACGAACGGGCTATCCAGAGCAGCGATCTGCTTCTCTTGATTGTTGATGAAGTAGGGCGACAGATAGCCACGGTCGAATTGCATACCTTCGACGATGTCCAGCTCGTTGTCGAGGCTCTTGCCATCTTCAACGGTGATCACGCCCGACTTGCCAACCTTGTCCATCGCGTTGGCGATGATGTCGCCGATGGAGCTGTCGCTGTTGGCGGAGATCGAACCGACCTGGGCGATTTCCTTGTTGGTGGTCGTTGGCTTTGCGTTCTTCTTGATTTCAGCAACGATGGCTGTAACAGCCTTGTCGATGCCGCGCTTCAGGTCGGCCGGGTTGAAACCGGCTGCAACGTACTTGAAACCTTCGCGCACGATGGCTTGAGCCAGCACGGTTGCGGTCGTGGTGCCGTCACCGGCGTTGTCGGAGGTCTTCGAAGCGACTTCCTTCACGAGCTGCGCGCCCATGTTTTCGAACTTGTCCTTCAGTTCGATTTCCTTGGCGACGGACACACCGTCCTTGGTCACGGTCGGCGCGCCGAAGCTGCGTTCCAGAACTACGTTACGACCCTTGGGGCCAAGCGTTACTTTGACCGCATTGGCCAGGATGTTGACGCCGTTGACGATCTTGGCACGAGCGTCGTCTCCGAACAGAACTTGTTTAGCTGCCATGTTGAATGACTCCAGAAAATTTGAATTTCAGAATTCGTTGATAGAAGTAAACAGGGGAGGCGCGTAGCGAGCGGCTTGTGGCTGGGTCGAGAAGCGGAGCTGTACACCAGTACAGCGAGCATCGGAGAGTCAGCCACGGGCCGCGCAGTAGCGCAGCACCTGTTTAGGCTTCGACGACGCCCATAATGTCTTCTTCGCGCATGACGAGCAGCTCGTCGCCATCGACCTTGACGGTCTGGCCGGAGTACTTGCCGAACAACACGCGGTCGCCGACCTTCACATCCAGTTTGCGGACTTCGCCGTTTTCCAGAATCTTGCCGTTGCCGACAGCCAGCACTTGGCCCTGATCAGGCTTTTCACCAGCGCTGTCGGGAATAACGATACCGCTGGCCGTTGTGCGCTCGGCTTCAATACGCTTGACGATCAGGCGATCGTGCAGGGGACGAATTTTCATATCCACTCCTGTTAGAGGAATTAAGGATCAAGGCGCTGAAGGCGCCCATCTACAAGACAGGGGAGGGTCTGTTAGCACTCTCTCCCGAGGAGTGCTAATGATAGGTGCGGAGATGCGGTATTTCAAGGCCCGAGCGGGATTTTTTGTTGCTGCAAGCGGTGGAAGCCAGGGAGATCTGGCGCAGGAGGCAGCTGTCGTCAGGGCCGGCCAAGCCTGGCTGCGTGCTAGCCAGGAGCTGGCTGAACGCGCTTCGGTTGCGTCATCATGCGCATGAAATAGTCATAGCGATGACAAGGCAAAGGCGTACTATCTAACGCTCCGTAGCAACGCGGTCAGCGACTCATGCCTATGGAAAGCCGAGCGAGTAGCCCAATAGCAGCCCCCGTAGCGCTCAGTACGGACAAAACTGCAGATGCGGTCCAAATCGCTGATGCGATGGTCTCGACTTGGCTGGAAATCGACGCAGCCCTGCGTCCTATTATCGGGCAGGGTGGCGTAGCCGCTCTCTATAAACGCACTCTTTACCTCACTGCTCCAACGCACGCCTGGTTAGCAAGCACCCACGAAGGCGTTCACGCGCCGATGGACCTCACGACACTCAAAGGCGTGCTGGCACAGCAGAGCAACGCCGACGCTGCTGCGGGCAGTCGCGCCATTCTTCACACATTCAATGAGTTGCTGACCAGCCTGGTCGGCCCTTCGCTCACCGAACGATTGCTTCGTTCGATGTGGGCAAACTCTTTCAGCGGCTCGCCCGCGCAGGACTCCTCGCCATGAGCAGCAAAGTGACAATCAATCGTCTGGCTACGGGCGTGCCCGGGCTGGACGAAGTGCTCGGCGGCGGTCTGCCTGAATTCTCGTTCAATCTTATTGCGGGTCAGCCCGGTTGTGGCAAGACAACGTTGGCACACCAGATGATGTTCGCCCTGGCGACAGCCGAGCGCCCGGCGCTGTACCTGACCGTGCTCGGCGAGCCGCCTTTGAAGATGCTGCGCTATCAGCAGCAGTTCGATTTCTTCGATAGCGAACGGATCAACGAGTCCATTCACTTCGTCAATCTGGCTGACGACACCCTTGCGGGCGACCTCGAACAGGTACTGCGCCGGATCGTGGATGAGGTGGCAGCGCACAACCCGGCACTGGTGTTCGTCGATTCCTTCCGTTCAGTGATGCTGGCCGGCAGCGGCCAGGGCAACCCTCACAACAATCTGCAGCAATTCGTGCAGCAGCTCGGCATGCTGATGACGACCTGGCAGGCCACGACCTTCCTGATCGGCGAGTATTTCACAGAGGCCGATCCGAACCCGGTGTTTACCGTGGCGGACGGGTTGATCTGGCTGCGTCAGAGCGTGCAGCGCAATTCAATGGTCCGCAAGATGGAGATCATGAAAATGCGCGGCCAGCCGACGCTGGCAGGGCTGCACAGCTTCCGCATCGGCAGTACCGGCATCGAGGTGTTCGCACCCCCCCGTGCATCTGCAGCGGCAGATGTCGCGGAGAAAGCGAATTCGCTCAGTGCCCGTCTGTCGATGGGCACGCCCCATCTTGATGACATGCTCGGCGGCGGTTTGCCGCGTGGTTACTCCCTCCTCGTTGCCGGCCCTTCGGGATCGGGCAAGAGCATTCTGGCAGCAGCCTTCCTTGCCGAAGGCGCGGCCCAGGGTGAGACCGGCGTCATAGCCGCTTTCGAGCAGCATCCCAATCGATCGCGCAGCCGCGTGATTGCCGAACTGATCGAGAGTGGCAAGGTTGCTCTGGTCGATAGCCAGGCGCCCGATCTGTCGATCGATGAGATCATGCTGTTGCTAATGGCCGAGATCCGTCGTCTCAAGGCGAGTCGCGTCGTCATCGATTCTCTGTCCGGCTTCGAGCTGGCCCTGGCGCCGACCTTCCGCGAGGACTTTCGCGAGTCGCTGCTGCGCCTGGTCACGACCCTTGCGGGTAGCGGCGTCACCGTACTGATGACATCGGAGCTGGAGGACCGCTACAGCGATCTGCGCTTCAGCCCTTACGGCACCGCTTTCCTCACCGATGCCATCATCGTGCAGCGTTATATCGAGGTCGATAGCCGACTGCGGCGTGTGATGGCAGTCGTGAAGGTACGTGCAAGTGCGCATTCCGATGAACTGCGCGAATTCAGTATCAATGACGGCGGCATTAAAATTGGCGAGATGCTGCAAGACCATGAAGGCCTGCTTGGCGGCAGGCCAACGCGCAAGCTCGTTACCGGACCGGCTCTCACCGCCGCCGGGCCTGGGGGCTCCGATGGCTGATGCGCTCGTGTCCGGTCTTTCGCCGTGACTGAAACCCCCGACCGGAACGAGAGCGAGGCGATGAAAGCCGAGCGCGAACTTTCCGAGCTGCACGCGCAGTTGGGTGAATCGCGTGCGGTGCTCGCCCGGTTGCAACAGGAAGTCGCTGACACAGAGAACCGTCTCAGCAGCCACCAGTCGGCCCAACTCCTCGAGGCCAACGAGCAACTGGTGCTACGCATGCTGAGTGCATTGACCGAAGCCGAGGCTACTGGGCGAGCGCTCAAAGAAGTTGCGCGCTCCGCAGAGCTTGACGCGCTGACCGATCTGCCCAATCGCGCATTGCTGCTGGATCGATTTACACGCGCCATCGCCAATGCCAAACGCCGCAACAGCCGCCTGGCGCTTTTGTTCCTGGATCTGAATGATTTCAAGGGCATCAATGATTCGTTGGGCCACGCGGTGGGCGACGAAGTACTCAAACTGGCGGCGGATAGCCTGACTTCCTCCGTGCGCGAAGCAGATACCGTGAGCCGACACGGCGGTGACGAATTTGTCATTCTTCTCTCCGAGGTATCCCAGGCGTCTGATGCAGCCCTCATCGCCGAAAAATTAATCGCTGCGCTTGGCGCGCATGACCATGTCGGCGATCATGAGCTTCGCCTGAAGGCAAGCATTGGCATCAGCATCTATCCCGATGATGGTGAGGACGCCAACATGCTCATTGATCGTGCAGATGCAGCCATGTACCGCGCGAAACGGCAGGGGCTCGGCAGCTTCGCCTTTCACGTTGGAGAGCCGACGGGGTACGCGGGGCCACCACTGCCGGCCGTCAGGGTGCAGCCGCAGGATGTACCGACACGTGCGCTGGTACTTGCCGAACATGAGCGACGTCACGCGCAACTGCAGGAAGCGAACGAGAATTTGATATTGGCCGCATTGAGCGCACAGGAACTGCAGTCCGCTGCAGAACAGGCGCATCGCCAGCAGAACGATTTCCTGGCCGTGCTGGCGCACGAGTTGCGCAATCCACTCACCCCGATCCGCACAGCGGCTGCACTGCTCGGCCGGGTGCGCACCGATGAGCCGCTGCTGCGGCGCCTGCAGACCGTGATCGAGCGGCAGGTCGTGCACATATCGCGACTGGTGGGTGATCTGCTTGACGTATCGCGTGTCAACACCGGCAAGCTCAGGCTGGAGCGCGAGGTGGTTGAAATGGCGGCCATCATCGAGGCCGCCGTGGATGCCTGCCGACCCGCCATGGAGACACGCCAGCAGCGATTGCATGTGGATTTGCCGACGTACCCGCTCGAAGTGAATGGCGATCCGGTGCGCCTCACGCAGATCGTCAGCAACCTGCTCGACAATGCGTCGAAATACACGCACAACGGTGGAGAGATCGGCTTTTCCGTGCAGGCAATCGATGATGCACTCGTCATGACCGTGTCCGATGATGGTATCGGTATTACGGCCGAGGCATTGCCCAACGTGTTCGAGCCCTTCGTGCAGGATGCTCATGCCATTGGTTTCAACGGTGTCGGCCTTGGTATCGGGCTAACGGTTGTGCGTGAGCTGGTCGAAGCGCACGACGGCGGCGTCGTCGCGACCAGTGCCGGCACAGGGCTGGGCAGCCAGTTCATCGTCACGTTGCCGCTGAGCGGCGCGATGGTCATTCACGAATAGTAGTTTCACGCATGGCAATTTCCGATTTTTCCTGTGGCGATTTCCCCTCCGCTGCTCATCCGGTACACCGCGCGCGCCATATATTCGTTGGTCCGCAACCGGATATGACAATCACAAGGTTTCTCCGAATTGAAAAATAAATGGCCCAGCCTCGCTGCACATATCCGTCAATTCTCGGCGCAAATGCCTGCCGGTATTCGTAATGGCCTGCATTTGCAGATGCCGCCAGTCGAAGAGCCGCCGTTACGCGCCGAGTTGTTCAGCGCCGATCAGATGGAGTTGCACGGCAAGAACCTGGCCGCGATGCACAAGCTTGCTGCGCAGCGCGCGCCCGACCAGTTGCTCAGGCGCCTGACGGCAAACGCGGTAACCTTGTCGAGCGTATGCAAGCTGCTGACCGAGGCGGTGACAGCCAAACGGCGGATCACCCCGGCGGGGGAGTGGCTGCTCGACAACTTCTATCTGATCGAGGACCAGATACGTACGGCCAGACGCCATTTGCCGAAAGGCTATAGCCGCGAACTGCCGCGACTGGCACGCGGGCCGTCGGCAATGCAGCCGCGAGTTTATGACATTGCACTGGAGGCGATTGCACACGGCGACGGTCGCGTGGATGCGGAAAGTCTCAGCCGTTTCGTGGCGGCCTACCAGACGGTCACGCCACTGCGCTTGGGCGAGCTGTGGGCGATCCCCATCATGCTGCGCCTGGCGCTGATCGAGAATTTGCGCCGCGTGGCGGTGCGTGTTGCCGAAGGCCGCCTGGATCGCAATCTGGCCGACAACTGGGCCGATCAGATGATGGCGATGGCAGAGGGCGACCCCAAGAGCCTGGTGCTGGTGGTGGCCGACATGGCACGCTCCGGCCCGCCCATGACAACGCCATTCGTGTCGGAGCTGGTGCGGCGCCTGCAAGGGCAGAGTTCCGCGCTGGCGCTGCCGCTGACCTGGATCGAGCAGCAGCTTGCCGAATCGTCGTTGACGATAGAGCAGTTGGTACAGGCGGGCAATCAGCAGCAAGCCGCCGATCAGGTGACGGTCAGCAACAGCATCGGCAGCCTGCGTTTCCTCGGCGAAATGGACTGGCGCGAGTTCGTCGAGACGATGAGCGTTGCCGACCAGGCGTTGCGCAAGGATCCGGCGGGCATCTATGTGGAGATGGACTTTGCTACACGCGACAGATATCGCCATGTCATCGAAAGGATTGCCAAGGGCAGTGAGCTGACTGAAGCGGGGGTGGCCGAACTGGCAGTGCAGATGGCGTGGGAGAGTGCGCACAGGAAAGTTGGCGAAGCCGGCCTGGGCGAGCGTTCGTCGCATGTGGGCTATTACCTGGTCGACAAGGGCCTGACCGCATTAGAACAAGCTGCCAGCTTGCACAGCTCACGCCTCGAAGCCTTGCACCGAAAGGCGGGGCAATCGCCCTTGAGCCTGTACCTCGGAGCGATAGCCCTGCTCAGTCTTGTCTTCTCCGGCGGCCTTCTTTACAGAGCCTATGCCGGCGGTGCAGAGGAATGGCTGCTGGCGCTGACGGGGGTGGCCGTATTGCTTGCCACCAGCCAGTTTGCAGTCGGCATGGTGAACTGGCTGGCGACGCTCCTGGTGCAGCCGCATCCCCTGCCACGCATGGATTATTCCAAAGGCATTGCTGCGCAATCGCGGACGCTGGTGGTCGTGCCCACCATGCTTACCAGTGCGCAGAGCATCGACGATCTGGTTGAAGCGCTGGAAGTGCGCTTCTTGGGCAATCGCGACGAGCAGCTGTATTTTGGCCTGCTCACCGATCTGCGCGATGGGCCGCAGGAGACGATGCCCGAAGACGCTGCGTTGATGGAGCAGGCCGCCATACGCATCGCCGCACTGAACGAAAAATACGCCGATGAATCCGCCGACCTGGACACAAGCGCGCCGGCGCATGCGGCCACGAAATTCTTTCTGTTGCATCGTCCGCGTCGCTGGAATCCGCACGAGCGTGTCTGGATGGGGCACGAGCGCAAACGTGGCAAGCTCGGTGACCTGAATGCACTGTTGCGTGGTGACGTGGCGGTTGAAGGCAAGAATCGTTTCTCGCTGATCGTTGGTGACACGAGCCTTCTACACGATGTGAAATACGTCATCACGCTGGACACCGATACACAGCTGCCGCGCGATGCGGGGCGCAAGTTCATCGCCACGATGGCGCATCCGCTCAACCGACCAGGCTTCGCGAGCACTGACTGTGCCGACAGCGGCAAGGTGGGCCCGGAACGCGTAGCCGAAGGCTACGGCATCCTGCAACCGCGCGTGGCGGTGAGCCTGCCGGGTACCAATCGTTCGCGCTATGCCCAGCTGTTCGGTGGCGATCCGGGCATCGATCCGTATACGCGCACCGTCTCCGATGTTTATCAGGACGTGTTCGGCGAAGGCTCCTTCATCGGCAAGGGCATCTATGACGTCGACGCTTTTGAGCGGGCGCTGTGTGGCCGCTTCCCCGATAACCGCATTCTCAGCCACGATCTGATCGAGGGCTGCTACGCGCGCTCCGGCCTGCTCAGCGATGTCGAGCTGTACGAAACCTATCCATCGCGCTACAGCGCCGATGTCAGCCGTCGTCATCGCTGGATCCGTGGCGACTGGCAGTTGCTGCCACAGCTTTTGGGTGGCGGTCAGACAGCGCAGGCGCGCAGGAATGCGGCCAACGGTACGGCGAAATTGACGGCCTTGTCGCGCTGGAAACTCTTCGACAATCTACGCCGCAGCCTCGTGCCGACAGCCCTGACGCTCATGCTGGTGCTGGGCTGGACGGTGTTGCCTGCCGCGTGGCTGTGGACGCTGTCGGTGCTCGCCATTCTCGTGATTGCGCCGCTCAGTGCGCTGGTGCTCGATACCTTGCGCAAGCCGCCGGAGATGTTGCTGCGGCAGCATTTCATCGCGATGCTCGACGCGGCCGGCCGCAGTCTGTCGCATGCCGCATTTACGCTTGTGTGTCTGCCTTACGAGGCGCTTTTCAGTCTGGACGCGATCGTGCGTACGCTGTGGCGCCTGGCCGTGAGCCGCAGACGCCTGCTCGAATGGAACCCGTCCGGTGAGCATGCCGCCGGGGCCGATAGCAGCGAGCGCATGCGGGCAATGTGGTTCGGGCCGGCGCTGGCGTTGAGCCTGCTGGTGTATCTGGTTGTCATGAGCCCGGCGGTGCTGGTGCATGCCATGCCGATCCTGTTGCTGTGGCTGGTGTCACCTGCCATTGCCTGGTGGTTGAGCCGAACGCTTGAGGCGCGGCAGGTTCACCTGTTGCCCGAGCAACTCATTTTCCTGCGCAATCTGGCGCGCAGGACCTGGGCCTTCTTCGACAGATTCGTCGGTGCCGAAGACAACTGGTTGCCGCCCGACAATTACCAGGAACACCCGGTTGCCACCATTGCGCATCGCACCTCGCCGACCAATATCGGCATGGCCCTGCTGGCAAATCTGAGCGCCTACGATTTTGGCTACATTGCCGCTGGCGAACTGCTGGAGCGCACCGCCAATACCTTTCAGACTCTGGCCGGGCTGGAGCGCTACCAGGGGCATTTCTACAACTGGTACGACACGCAGTCGCTGCAGCCGCTGCACCCCATCTACATTTCAACGGTGGACAGCGGCAACCTGGCAGGTCATCTGATGACCTTGCGACCGGGCTTGCTGGCACTGGCCGACGCTCCGATCCTGCACGGCAAGTCCTACGAGGGACTCGATGACACGCTGCGCGTGCTGGTCGACGCCTGCGCCGGTTTGCCCGTGGAAGCACAGAGCTTGCTGCTTGAGTTCCAGCGCGACCTGGAAAAGGTTGTCGATGCGCGTTATACATCGCTGGCAGCGGCACATGTCTGCCTGGAGCGACTGGTTGCGGTCGCGTCGGCATTGCTTGCTTTCACCGAGCACGACCCGGTCAGCGATGCGGACATCTGGGCGCAGGCGCTGGTGCGCCAATGTTGCAATGCGCGCGACGAGTTGATCTTCCTTGCACCGTGGTTGCTGTTGCCTGTTGCGCCGCCCGGCTGCGAACTGCCTGGCAATGCAGATAGCATACCGACCTTGCGCGATCTGGCACTGCTCGATGGCAGCTTGTTGTTGACCGTGGCGCCACCGCAGGACAGTGCCACGCAAGATGCTGTCACGACGGCACAGGCTCATGACTGGATGGTCGAGTTGCAGCGCTTGACGGGCGAGGCCAGCACACGCGCGCAAGAGCGCCTGGCGACCATCGAACGCCTGGCTTCGCACGCCGGCGAGCTGTCGAAAATGGAATATGGATTCCTCTACGACGAGGCGCGTCATCTGCTGGCCATCGGCTACAACCTCGATGAGCGCCGACGCGACACGAGCTGTTACGACCTGCTGGCCTCCGAAGCGCGTCTGTGCAGCTTTGTCGCCATCGCACAGGGCAAGATACCGCAGGAAAACTGGTTCGCGCTCGGGCGATTGCTCGCATCGGGCAGTGGCGATCCAATCCTGATGTCATGGAGCGGCTCGATGTTCGAGTACCTCATGCCGCTGCTGGTGATGCCGACGTTCGACAATACCTTGCTCGATCAGACCAATCTGGCGGCAGTGCGCAGGCAGATCGAATACGGCAAGCAACGCAGCGTGCCGTGGGGCATTTCGGAGTCCGGCTACAACACGGTCGACGCGCAGTTCAACTATCAGTATCGCGCTTTCGGCGTTCCCGGCCTGGGGCTGAAACGCGGGCTCGCCGAAGACCTCGTCGTTGCGCCGTATGCATCGGTCATGGCCCTGATGGTGACGCCGGAAGACGCCTGTTCCAACCTGCAAGGCCTCGCCACCGACGGCATGCTTGGCACCTATGGCTTCTACGAGGCCGTTGATTTCACGCCCGCACGGCAGCGCCGCGGTGAAACGCGGGCGATTGTGCGGTCCTTCATGGCGCATCACCAGGGCATGAGCCTGCTGTCATTGAACTACCTGTTGCAGGGCAGGCCGATGCAGCGACGTTTCGAAACCGATCCCCTGTTCCAGGCAACCATGTTGCTGTTGCACGAGCGCATTCCGAAGGCCACCAGTTTCCACGCACAGGATGTCGACCTGTCAGGCGTGCATGACACTGCCAATGATTCGGAGATGCCGATACGCGTCTTCAAGGTGGCCGACACGCCGGTGCCCGAAGTGCAGCTGTTGTCGAACGGGCGCTATCACGTCATGGTCACCAATGCGGGTGGCGGCTACAGTCGCTGGAAAGACCTCGATCTGACACGCTGGCGCGAAGACACTACTTGCGACAACTGGGGCACCTTCTGCTACATCCGTGACCTGTCGAGCAATACATTCTGGTCGAGCTCGCATCAGCCGACGCGCAAGAACGCCGAACGTTTCGAGGCGATCTTCTCGGAAGGCCGCGCAGAATTCCGCCGCCGCGATGTGGCAGGTGTCGGCAGCGACAAGGGCAGTTTCGATACGCATACCGAGATCGTCGTATCGCCCGAAGATGACATCGAGTTGCGCCGCGTACGCATTACCAATCGCTCGGCCACGCGTCGCAGTATCGACGTCACCAGCTACGCCGAGGTCGTGCTCGCACCGGCCGCTGCCGATGCAGCGCACCCGGCTTTCAGCAACCTGTTCGTGCAGACGGAGATCGTCGCCGCGCGCCGCGCCATCCTGTGCACGCGCCGGCCACGTTCGCAGGGCGAGGCTGTGCCGTGGATGCTGCATCTGATGACGGTGCATGGTGCCAGCGTCGGCAAGGTGTCGTACGAGACCGACCGCATGCGCTTCATCGGTCGCGGCCAGACCGTTGCGTCACCGCAGGCGATGACGGAAGCGACAACGCTTTCCGGTACACAGGGTTCGGTGCTCGATCCAGTGGTGGCGATTCGCTACAACATCATCCTGGAGCCGGAGCAGACGGCTACCATCGATATTGTTACGGGGGCTACCGATACGCGCGAGGCAGCGCTGAGCCTGGTCGACAAGTATCACGACCGACGCCTGGCGGACCGCGTTTTTGAACTGGCCTGGACGCACAGCCAGGTGGTGCTGCGGCAGATCAATGCCACCGAGGCTGATGCGCAGCTTTACGGGCGTCTCGCCAGTTCGGTGCTGTATGCCAACGCCATGCTACGCGCGGACCCATCCATCATCCTGCGTAACCGCCGCGGTCAGTCGGGCCTGTGGGGTTATGCCATCTCCGGTGATCTGCCCATCGTGCTGGTGCAGATCGCCAATCCTGACAATATCGATCTGGTGCGCCAGCTCGTGCAGGCGCGCGCCTACTGGCGCCTCAAGGGTCTGGTGGTTGACCTGGTGATCTGGAACGAAGACCACGCGGGTTACCGGCAACAGTTGCAGGAACAGATCAGCGGGCTCATTTCTGCAGGGATCGAGGCCAATGTCATCGACAAGCCGGGTGGCATCTTTGTGCGACCGGGCGAACAGATTTCACACGAAGACCGCATCCTGCTGCAATCCGTAGCGAGGGTCATCCTTGCCGATACGCGCGGCTCGCTTGCCGAACAGCTGGCCCGCAGCAACGTGGAAGGACGCGTGCCGCGCCTCGTGCCGACGCGCCCGCACAGCCGCGAATCGCTGAGCGAGGCAGCACTGCCGATACGCCATCTGGATTTCTTCAATGGTATCGGCGGCTTCAGCCCGGACGGTCGCGAGTATGTCATTGCGCCCGACGTCGGCAAGATGACGCCGGCGCCGTGGTCCAATGTGCTCGCCAATCCCGACTTCGGTACGGTCATTTCCGAAAGCGGCATGGCCTATACCTGGGGTGAGAATGCGCACGAGTACCGCCTGACGCCATGGCAGAACGACCCGGTCAGCGATGGGGGCGGCGAAGCCTTCTACCTGCGCGATGAGGAGAGCGGCTACTACTGGTCGCCGACGCCATTGCCGTGTCGCGGCGAGACGCCGTATGTCAGCCGCCACGGCTTCGGCTACAGCGTGTTCGAGCATGTTGAAAGCGGCATTCAGTCGGAGCTGACGGTCTACGTTGCGCTGGATGCATCGGTAAAGTTTTCGGTATTGAAGGTGCGTAACGAATCCGGCCGCACCCGCAAGCTGTCGGCGACAGGTTATGTTGAATGGGTACTCGGCGATCTGCGGTCGAAGACGACCATGCAGGTGACTACCGAGGTGGATGCCTCGAGTGGGGCGCTCTTTGCGCGCAATCACTACAGTAACGAGTTCGCCGATCGCGTGGCCTTTTTCGATGCCGACGAAGGTGCGCGCACCGTCACCTGCGACCGCACCAGCTTCATCGGTCGCAATGGCAGCTTGCGCACGCCGTCGGCCATGCGCCGCATGCGCCTGTCGGGCAAGACCGGTGCGGCACTCGACCCCTGCGCCGCTATCCAGATTCCGTTCGATCTGGCCGATGGGCAGGAGCGCGAGATCGTGTTCAGGCTTGGTGTCGGGCGCGATACGGACATGGGCAATATCGACTCCGTGCATCGCCTCGTCGCACGCTTCAAGGGAACGATGGCGGCGCGCAGTGCGCTCGATGCGGTGCGCGACTACTGGCGGCACACACTCGGTGCGGTGCAGGTCGAAACGCCTGACCCGGCACTCGATGTAATCACCAACGGCTGGTTGATGTACCAGACGATGGCCTGCCGTTTGTGGGCACGCAGTGGCTACTATCAGTCGGGCGGTGCCTTCGGTTTCCGCGATCAGTTGCAGGACACCATGGCACTGATCCACGCCGAGCCGCGCCTGATGCGCGAGCAAGTATTGTTGTGTGCCAGCCGCCAGTTCCATGAGGGCGATGTGCAGCACTGGTGGCATCCGCCAGCAGGGCGCGGCGTGCGCACGCATTGCTCCGACGACTACCTGTGGCTGCCGCTCGCCGCCTGCCGCTACGTGTTCAGCACCGGCGACAGCGCACTGCTCGACGAGTCGGTGCACTTCCTCGAAGGCCGCCCGGTCAATGCCGAGGACGACTCCTACTACGACCTGCCCGGCCGTTCGGCCGACGCTGCCAGCGTGTATGAACATTGCGTACGCGCCATCGAACATGGACTGCGCTTCGGCGAGCATGGCCTGCCCTTGATGGGCTCGGGCGACTGGAACGACGGCATGGATCGCGTCGGCAGCCATGGCAAGGGCGAGAGCGTGTGGCTCGGCTTCTTCCTCTGCGAAGTGCTGACGCAATTCGCAGATCTCGCGCGCCAACGCGGCGACCTGGCGTTTGCCGCACGCTGTCTCGAAGAAGGCGGGCGTCTGCGCCGCAATATCGAATCCAACGCCTGGGATGGCGCCTGGTACCGCCGCGCCTACTTTGACGACGGCACGCCGCTGGGCTCGGCGAGTAACGCCGAATGCCAGATCGATTCGATCTCGCAGAGCTGGTCAGTGCTCTCCGGCATGGCGGACGAGACGCGCTCGCGCATGGCGATGGATGAAGTCTACAAGCGCCTGGTGCGTCGTGACGACCAGCTCATCCAGCTGCTCGACCCGCCATTCGACAAGTCGGATCTTTATCCTGGCTACATACGCGGTTACGTGCCGGGTGTGCGCGAGAACGGTGGTCAATACACTCACGCGGCCATCTGGACGACCATGGCATTCGCTGCGTTGGGCGACGGGCAGCGTGCGTGGGAGCTCTTCGGCATGATCAACCCGGTGAATCACGCCGCATCGCGCAAGGGCATGGCGGCTTACAAGGTCGAGCCGTATGTCGTCTGCGCCGATGTGTATGGCGTTGCACCCCACACCGGGCGTGGCGGCTGGAGCTGGTACACCGGCTCGGCAGGCTGGATGTACCGCCTGATCGTGGAGTCGCTACTGGGCTTGCGCCGTGAAGGCGACAGACTGTCGATCAACCCCTGTATGCCAGATGACTGGAAGACATTCAGCATGCGTTATCGTTATGGCGAGACGAGCTATCACATTGCCGTCCTGCGCGCCGCTGCTGGCGTGGAGGCCGCGATGCAGCTGACTGTTGACGGTGTCTTGCAGAAGGAAGCGGTTGTCGTGATGTGTGACGACAAAGCCGAGCATGGCGTCGAAGTGATTCTGCGTCTGGCCGCAGCCAGCACTTAAACCGCGAAGGCCTGTGCGGCGAGTATCAAGGCCATGAAGATGAACAGGATCGCAAAGCCGCGTTGCACGTGGGCATGTGGCAGGTTACGGCCCAGGCGACGGGCCAGCAGCATGCCGGTGACCGTTGCGACGGCGAACAGCGACGTGAAGGCCAGCGGTATCTGTGCGCCATGCGCGAAGGCGTTGCAGACGGAGCCCACGCTGATCAGCGCAGTCACGAACAGCGAGGTGGCGACGATGGCTTGCATGCTTAGCGCAGTGAAGCTGCGCAGCAGGGGTACGACGAGAAAGCCGCCACTCACACCCAGCAGCCCGCTTATCGTGCCGGCTGCGGCGCCCATTGCAGCCAGACGCAAAGCGGTAGGCCAGGTCCAGCTGAAGCGACCTGTGTGCGGGTTGATGGTGCGATCGGCAGCGCTGCCTGGTGTAGCCAGATCATCGGGCCGGATACGCAGGAGGCGTATGGCAGTCAGTATTACGACTACGGCGAACAAGACGAACAGCACCGGCTGCGACAGCCGATGAGCAAGCACGACGCCCAATAATGAAAATGGCAGGCTGACCGCCGCCATCAGAAAGGCGGCACGGTAACGCACCAGGTCGTGGCGCATTCCGTGCGCCGCGCCTGCGGACGCGGCGCAGGCCACGGCGACCAGTGACACAGGTGCGGCCTGCTGCATGGACCAGCCCATGCTGGCGACCAGGGCGGGCACTGCCAGAATGCCGCCACCCGCGCCGGTGAGCCCCATTGCGATGCCGATGGCAAAGCCGATACCGACGCAAGTGAGCAGGCCGGCGTCGATCATGCGGAGGTTCCTGTCGCAGGAACGGGATAGCCAGAAAATACCATGGTCATTTGCATGCAGTGCGCCGTTGCAATGCGTCGAAAAGCAGCATGCCAGCGAGCGTGAGAGCGATGAAGACGACTCCTTCAGTTCGCCGACAGCGGGCAGGACAGGACATGCGTCGTTTCATGTTTATACCATCGATGTTTTGTTACTTCGTCCTATGTTCGCATGCCGAAAGTGCATCCACTGATCCGGGCGCGTTCGGCTGGACAGCCATCACTGTCGCAGGCTGCAGGGCCAGGTGCAAACCGGTACCGATAACAGCACCGATCAACTGCGCGATGACGAAGCCCGGCACGCTGGATGGCGCAATGCCCGCAAAGCTGTCACTGAACATGCGTCCGAACGCAGCGGCCGGATTGGCAAACGATGTGGAAGCGGTGAACCAGTACGCCGCGCCGATGTAGGCGGCGACCATCGCCGAAGCCCGGCCGGCCGGAGCGCGCAGAATGGCGAGCAGTAGTCCTGCCGTGGCAACTGCTTCTGCGATCCACTGGCCGCTGCCACTCCGTATCCTGGTCGACCACTGCAGAATCGACATGTCGAACATTGCATGCGCCAGCCATGCCCCCAGCATGGCGCCGAGTAGTTGAACCATTACGTAAGGAACAAGACTCGCCCTGGGTAGCTCGCCTCGTAGCGTCATGACGGCGCTGACAGCGGGGTTGAAATGCGCGCCGCTGATGGGCCCGAACACCTCGATCAGGATGTAGAGACCGCTTGCCGTGGCCAGCGTATTCGCCAACAGCGCGATCGCCATATTCCCGTCCGCCAGACGTTCGCCCATGATGCCGGAGCCGATCACGATCGCGAGCAGCAGCGCTGTACCGACGAGTTCAGCGAGAAGTCTGCGGGGCAGGTCCACGGTCAGCATTTCGCGATCTGGATGAGGGCCTGCTGCAGTTCAGCGTTGCCCATGGATTCCAGGGGCAAGGCGAGCAACTGCAGCATGCGATAAGCGATGGCCTGGCGGGTCAGCTCGAAGGTTTTGCGCTTCGCTTCGTCCCCTTCCGCATTCGATGGATCGGCGTAGCCCCAATGCATCTTTACGGGGCTGCCTGGCCATAGCGGACACATCTCTGCGGCGGCGCTGTCGCACACGGTGATGACGACGCGCATCTGCGGTGCGCCGGCTTGCGTGAATTCATCCCGGCTCTTGCTGCGATAGTCGCGCGTGTCGACGCCTGCGTTGTTGAGGGCTTCAAGCGCAAAAGGGTTGATGCGTCCGCTCGGTGCGCTGCCGGCGCTATAGGCGCGCACGTCCTTGCCGAGTTTTTGTGCCCAGTGGTTGAGCATGCCTTCGCTGAGCACGCTGCGAGCGCTGTTGTGGGTACACAGGATCAGCACGTTTGTTGTCATGGAATTATCTGCCCGACGCCTCGCCTGGGAGCTCGTGCGCTCTTCATCAGCATTTGCAGGCAACCGCTGTTTCATCAAGGCAAGGCTGGCCTTGACAGCAGTGATCGGTCAGGTAACCGAGCAGCCCGTTCATGGTGTCGAAGGCGGCGCGGTAAATGAGGTTGCGTCCGTCACGCTCCTGCGTGATCAGACTGGCGTGTGTCAGTTCCTTGAGGTGAAACGATAGCGTTGCCGGCGGGACATGCAACTGATCGGCAATGACGCTGGGTGTCAATCCGCCGGTGCCAGCCACGACCAGCGCCCGGAATACGCGCAGGCGCATGGGTTGCGCCAGGGCCGCGAGAGCTTGAACGATGTCTTTTTCTTCCATCATTCGATAATAATGAAAATATCGAATAATTGTAAAGCAATTCAGCGCAGGAACCGGCTTGTGCTCCATCCATGCTCCCGCAACTCAGGCACCAAAGTACGAATAGGCCAACGGGCCGCTCGCATCGACTTCTTCCTCGGTCGGATGATAGGTCTCCACGGCGGCATGTGCCTTGCCCGAGACGTCGGGGTTGCGGCGGCAAACGGGTTGGCCAAGAATCAGGCTGCCCAGCAGTCGAGTGGCGATGGAGGTCAACGGTGGCATGATGCGGTTTCCTTTTTGATGTCCTGTCTGGATAGCACCTGCAACGCAAATGGCGTGCCCGGAGTAAAACCGCCTGATTCAGGGCGTGTGGGTCCGCGTGAGCGGGGCATTCGCTGTGAAATCTACAATCAACCAACCTGTTTCCTCGGGAGATGACAACGATGACAAACCAACACAAGCGGCGCCTGATGATAGGGGCGGCCGGCGCTGCGGGGCTGGGTCTGCTGGGCCCCTTGGTCCGGGCACAGTCGAGCGAACGTGTGATCAGGCTGATTGCGAAGAAATTCGTCTACACACCAGCCATAATCGAACTGACAAAGGGCGAGACGGTGGTGCTGGAGCTCATGGCGATGGACGTAACGATGGGTTTCAATGCGCCCGATTTTCATGTGCGTACCGACATGGTTCCGGACAAGGTCACGACGGTGCGCCTCACGGCGGACAAGCCCGGCAAGTTCGAATTCTTCTGCGACGTGCTCTGTGGCGACGGCCATGAGGATATGGCGGGCACAATCATCGTCTCCTGAGCCCGGGCCGACCATCATGCCAATGTCACCTAGTCTGAAACGGACCGGCCGCTGCATTCAAGCTTTGGGTCGGTCGCGTCGATATTGTCTGTATGGTGTAGTCATGTCTTGGGAGCCGATTTCTCTTCATTGCATGGGAAGGTTCGGGTACAACCGGATCCTGTTCGCTGTTACCTAGGAGACCACGTGGCGCGCAAGGGCAGGATTGAAATAACGTCGGAATGGACGGTGCTACTCGTCGATGACGACGCCGAATATCGTGAATCGACGAGCAGGCTGCTGGAGCGTGAGGGGCATCGTGTGCTTCAGGCCGACTGTGGCACAAGCGCGCTCCTCATCCTGAAGGATGAAAATGTCGATCTGATGCTGCTCGACTATTTCATGCCGGGCATGACGGGCGAAGAAGTGGTTGCCGAGCTGCGGACGTTCAACCCGTATGTGCAGGTCATCCTGCAAACCGGCTATGCCAGCGAGCAGCCACCGCGCGACCTTCTCAGGCGTCTCGACATACAGGGCTACCACGACAAAAGCGAGGGGCCCGACAAACTCCTGCTGTGGACCGATATCGGACTCAAGGCCGCTCACACCGTGCAGCTCCTGCACAAGGGACGGCAGTGTCTGCGCTACCTGATCAATGCCACGTTCGACATCCACAAGATCCAGACGCTCGACACCTTGCTGCAGACCATCCTGAAGCAAGTGACCGCGATGATAGGCACGACGGATTCATTCCTTGCCATTGTCACGCGCAGTACGGCGCAGCCGGACAATGTGCCGCCTCAGTTGTACATCAAGGCGGGTGCGGGCCGCTTTGCCGGCGCCGGAAGCGTGCAAGACTGTCTTGACCCCGAGGCATATGGCAACGTGTGCGACGCGCTCGCGCAATCCAGCATGAGCGTGCGAAATAGTGCAACCATCATGCCGCTCGCTGCAGAGGGCGGCGCTGTCGGCGTGATCTACATAGACCGTGAAGTCAGCGACGAAAACGACATCGAGCTGCTGCAGATATTCGCCAGCCAGTCGGCCATCGCCATACAGAACGCCAATCTTTTCGCGCAGGCACAGCAACAGGTGATCCAGTCAGAAAAACTGGCTTCAATAGGCCAACTGGCGGCAGGTGTTGCCCACGAGATCAACAATCCTATCGGCTACGTGTTTTCCAATTTCGGTACCCTGGAAAAATATCACGAAGGCATTTTTGAAATGCTGCATGCCTACGAAGAGGCGCAACGGCAGGAAGTTACTGACGCTACGCTGTTGCGCCTGAATACCATGCGAAATCGACTGGAGCTGGACTACCTGCTGGAGGACATTCCCGTTCTCATGCACGAATCCAGGGAAGGTTTGTCGCGCGTGCAGAAGATCGTGCAGGACCTGAAGTATTTCTCGCACGCCGAATCGGTCACCGAATGGCAGCTGGCAAAACTGCACGATGGCATCGACTCCACGCTCAATATCGTCAACAACGAAGTGAAATACATCGCGGACATCGTCAAGGAGTACGGCGATATTCCGGAGATCGAGTGCCTGCCTTCCCAGCTGAACCAGGTGGTCATGAACCTCGTCGTCAATGCAGCGCACGCAATGGGATCGCGCCGCGGCACCATCACCATCCGCACAGGCACGACCAGCGGGCCTGAGGGCGACAAGGTGTGGATCGAAGTACAGGACACGGGTTCGGGCATTCCGCAGGACATCCTCGCGAAAATATTCGACCCCTTCTTCACGACCAAGCCGGTCGGCAAGGGCACCGGGCTGGGCCTGTCCCTTTCATACGGCATTATCCAGAAGCATCACGGCGCGCTCGACGTAAAGAGTGAAGTGGGTGTCGGGACGACCTTCCGCATCACCTTGCCGATATCTCAACAGGTCGAGAGCCCACCCCAGCAGTGATTTGATGCGTTCGGCATACGGGATGCGGACTTAGAGACTATTCACGATCTCTTGTCTGATACAAAGTCAAAAGCGCTCACTGCAGAGACGACGCGACAGCATGGAGGGCTTGCCATGCTCCGGGACGATTGGTCCAAACATCGTCATCCCGGCGAAAGCCGGGATCCAGGTTCGGAGGCGCCGTACTGGATTCCGGCTTTCGCCGGAATGACGTATGACAAGTGGAAGATATTGAGCGGCCTCTTAGATGGCATCGTGCGCAGGTTCGTACTCTGCGAGATCATCGAGTATCGGGCAGTCCGGACGGTGATCGCCAGCACAGCAATGCACCAGTTGTTGTAGCGTGCCAAGCATGCCCTGCAATTCCGCGATCTTGGCTTGCAACTCGTCGATATGGTGAGTGGCGATCTTCCGGACCGAGGCGCTTGACCGTCGGCGGTCTTGCCAGAGACCGAGCAGTTCCCTGATTTCTTCCATCGAGAAACCGAGCGTGCGGGCACGCTTGATGAAGCGCAGCACATGCACGTGTTGTGCGCTGTAGATGCGATAGTTTGCCGCCGTTCTGGCCACGTTCCCGAGGAGCCCGATCTCCTCGTAATGGCGAATCATCTTTGCCGATACACCACTCGCCTGCATGGCGCGCCCTATATCGACAAGGCCACTCTCAAGTGCCTCGGCGTGTTCGAGTTGTACCTTCTTCATGATTGATCCCTCCTCGATGCCGCACTTCCGTGCCAGCGTTTGAGCAGCAGTGCATTACCGACAACGCTGACGCTCGAAAACGCCATGGCTGCGCCTGCAATCACCGGGCTGAGCAGCCCTGCTGCCGCCAGCGGTATGCCGATGATGTTGTACACAAAGGCCCAGAAAAGATTCTGCCGGATCTTCCACCAGGTGCGGCGCGAAATGTCGATGGCATCGCTGACGAGACGCGGATCACTGCGCATCAGCGTCACGCCTGCCGCCTGCATGGCGACATCGGTGCCACCGCCCATGGCCATGCCGACATCGGCTGCCGCCAGCGCAGGTGCGTCGTTGATGCCGTCGCCGACCATTGCGACAGTGCCGAATTTTTGCCGCAGCTCGGCGACGATGAGGGCCTTCTCTGCGGGCAGCACCCCCGCCCGCACCTCGGTGATGCCGAGCCGCCTGGCGATCGATGCCGCACTGCTGGCGTGATCGCCGGTTACCAGTACCGGCGTGATGCCGCTGGCAATCAATGCGCGGATGGCGGCGCCTGCTTCTGGCCGTGGCTCATCACCGAACGCGAGCATGGCAATGAGGCGCGGACCTCCGTCTGCATTGTCGGCAGCATCGGCCATCCATGACACGGTGCGTCCTTCACCCTGCAAGCGTTCTGCATGCGTCAGCAAAGGTGTCAGATCGACACCCAGTTCGTTCATCCAGCGCGCGCTGCCGATGACGATCTGTCGCTCCGCAAGCATCGCGCGAATGCCGCGGCCGGCTTCGACACTGGCATCGCTCGCCACCGGCAGCGTCAAGCCGCGCTGGCGAGCTTCTTGCACCACTGCCGCGCCCAACGGGTGTTCGCTGCCAGACTGTATCGCCGCAGCAATAGCCAGCGCCTCGTCGGGCGTCCCGCTGACCGGTTCGATGGCAACCAGCGAAGGCTTGCCCAGCGTCAGCGTGCCGGTCTTGTCGAAGATCACCACGCGTACCTTGTGCGCAACTTCGAGTGCCTCCGCATCCTTGATGAGGACGCCACGTTTCGCTGCGATGCCCGTGCCAGCCATGATTGCCGTCGGCGTGGCCAGGCCCAGCGCGCACGGGCAGGCAATGACCAGCACAGCCACGGCGTTGAGTACGGCCTGCTGCCAGTCATTGCCGATGATGCCCCAGGCGAGCAGGGTCACCAGCGCCAGGGCAAGCACGACAGGTACGAACACTGCGCTGACCTTGTCGACCTGCCGCTGGATGGGCGCCTTCCTGGCCTGTGCGTTCTCGACCAGTGCAATGATGTGGGCCAGTTGCGACTGCGCGCCGACTGCCGTCGTTTCGATGGCGATAATGCCTTCGGCATTCATTGATCCGCCTGTTACGCTGTCGCCGGCTTGCCTGGCAACAGGAAGGCTCTCGCCGGTAATCAATGACTCATCGACGTGCGAGGCCCCCTCGATGATTCGCCCATCGACAGCGATGCGCTCGCCGGCGCGCACCATGACAATGTCACCGACCTGCACCTTGCTCAATGCCACTTCCGACACGACAGACCCCTTGCGCACCCGCGCAGTTTCTGGCCGCAAGGCCTGCAGCGCACGGATGGCATCCATGGTGTGGCGCCTGGCGCGCGTCTCCAGCCATTTTCCAAGCAGGACCAACGTGATGACGGCGGCCGAGGCCTCGAAGTAGAGATGCGCCGCGTCGTGTGCGGCATGCCCTGAAGCCGACACGAACTGGTACACGCTGAGGCCATAGGCAGCGCTGGTGCCCAGCGCGACAAGCAGATCCATATTGCCGGTGCGTGCCTTGAGTGCCTTCCAGCCAGCGCGATAGAAGCGTGCCCCGAAGATGAACTGCACTGGCGTCGCCAGCAGCCATTGCCAGGCGCCCGCAAGCATCAGGTCAACACCGAAGATGGCGCCGGGCATCGGCACGATCAAGGGAAGCGTGAACAAGGCGCTGGCCAGCAGCAGCCACAGTTGAGCATCTCGCTGTGGCGTTTGCACCGTTGCACCTTCGGCAACCAACGCTGCCCTGTAGCCCGCTTTTGCGACCGCGGCCAGCAGCGTAGCTTCGCCAGCAGCGCGTGACAGGACGTGCGCCCGTTCTGTCGCCAGATTGACATCGACTTCTGTGACGCCGTCGATACTTGACAAGATTTTTTCGACCCGTGCGACGCAGCTCGCGCAAGTCATGCCGGCAATGGAGAGGTCGGTCGTCACAGCGGGAACGGCGTAGCCGGCGTGCTGTACTGCCTGCACCAGCTTTTCCACGTCAGCCGGTGCGCTCATCGACACGCTGGCCTGTTCGGTGGCGAGATTGACATTCGCTTCACTGACGCCATCGACCGCGCGCAGGGCTTTTTCGATACGGCCCGCACAAGAGGCGCAGCTCATGCCGGCAATGGCTAAGGTCACGGTTCGAGGCGTGCCCGTCTGGCGGGCAAGTGATGTCGTCATGAGCGCGGAGACCATGGTCGTTTCCTGAAATCGTGGAAGATTCAGATGGTCGACCTTACTACCGTGGGAAGGTCAAGCCATACGCCGCAGCTAAACGAACTTGGCTTCGGCTTTGGCGAGAATTTTTGATGCGGATACCCCCAACACTTGAGCGATGGCGCGAATCACTCTCACGGTTGGGGATTTCAAGCCACGCTCAAGCTGGCTGATGTAAGTGGGATGCAAATCACACTGGTGCGCCAGAGCTTCCTGCGACAGCTCGGCTTTGTGACGCAGTCTAGCGATGACTTGCCCAAGCGCCTGTTCGAACGTCTCCATCGCCCTGTACCCCTCAAATAGGCGCAGGCTGATGGGGCTGGTACTTTTGTTCCAGAGACTATAGTATTAGTATTGTGTTTTGATATTTATGCGTCATACAAACTGAAGGCGGTATTTAGGCCTTAACATTGGCCGCGTTGCCGAAAGACTTTGTCCACAGCGTCATCATGAAGATCAAGAGGCCAATAACAATCACAATCACATTGGAGAGCCTGGCGGGTACGCGAACGTCCAGCAAGCTCATACGTGCATTGGCACTACTGTCTTGTGCGCTGGGCATGGCGGCCTGTTCGTCGCCCCTCCTACCGCTGCTGACATCGAACGCGCACTGAACGAAACCTATAGCTGCCCGCTGCTCATCCTTTCCGAGGTGACACCGACCCGCATTGAGGCTACGCCGGGCTATCAATACGAAGTGAGGTTCATGTACACGGTGGCGATGATCGAAGCTCCCCACACCGTGGCGAAACGCTTCGCCGAATGGACCTATCAGGACAGCGAACTGCTGCGTTTGCGTCGGGCCTATGGTGAGGCGGATTCTCGGCGGCGCATGGGCCGCGCAGATGCAGCAGCAGCGGTGCAAACGCTCAAACAGGTGACCGCGCAAACAGAGGAAGTCCTGGGGCGACTCAATGTATTGATGCCCTGCCGAAGTGCCGACGCCTCTTCGGCGTTCAATGTCATGCGTCGTGTCGCGCGTGACGCCGCCGTGACAAGCGAGGACAAGATTGCCGTACCCCTTGCAATGCGGACGCGCGCGCGTGGCCGCCTCGTCCAGATCGGTGAACACTGGCGTTTCGATAGCTCGCCCTCGTCCGAAGTACAAAGCATCGTGAAGAGCGCGCCGGTGCCCTATCCACGTTTCACGCCGCAGACTTCAGAAATACCAAAGCATTAAAAACATCTTATTTGTCAAATTCATCATGAATTTTCATTCCGACGTCATTTTCTGGCGCCGCCCGTCTGGACAGCCGCTGTGCGACAGTTATCTCGTTAGAATTCCTGACGTTATGCCATACCACGCAGCGCTGCTGTGTGTTCAAAAAAAGAGTCATCCGGGATGAACCTTCAAGACATTTTCAACGCCCTGCGCGCGGGCCATACGGACGCCTCGCGCCTGCTTCGCCTGCACACCGCACAGACACTTCATCCGCTCATGATCGAACGCCTCGAAGGCGTCGAAGCCATCGGACCGGGCGACATGGTGAATGTCGGCACAGCGCAGGCAGTTGTCGGCTACCGTTTCCAGTTACTTGTCGTTGCCGATAGCGTCGGACTGGCGGCTGCCGACTTCCTCGGCAAACCCATCCTCATCGAGCTGCTGACCGCATTGTCGCGTAGCGAACTGCGGCCTTTCCACGGACATATCACCGCGTTCGAGCAACTGCACAGCGATGGCGGCTTTGCCTACTACCGACTTACCGTCGAGCCCTGGCTGGCCGTTCTCGGTCATCGTCGCGACAGCTTTGTCTTCCACGACATGACCGTTGTGGAAATCGTCGAAAGGATCTTTGCCGACTATGCCGGGCAAGGCACGCTGGCACCCACTTGGCGCTGGGAACTCAAGGACGTGTCGGTGTATCGCAAACGTTCCACTTGCACGCAGTTCAACGAAAGCGATCTTCAGTTCATCAACCGGCTGCTGGCCGCCGAAGGCATCACCTACTTCATCGAACACACCGGCGACAGCAGCAGTCCGGCACTCGGCCAGCATGCCGTCGTGTTTGCCGATCACAGCGGCGCATTCAAACCCAATGCGCAATCGAGCATTCGTTTTACCCGTGCAGCCGCAACGGAATCGGACGACAGCATTCAGGAGTTCAGCACCGCTGTCAGCTGGAATACGCAAGCGGTAGAACTGGCAAGCTGGGACTACCGCAGCGCGGACACCCAACCTGTCGCCGCATGGGGCAATGATGCCGACGGCGGAGGCGAAGGAACCGGCCTGACTTCCTGGGACATGCCGGGCGCGTACAGCTGGCCTGACCGCGAGACCGGAGAGCGGTTGGCGCGATGCCGTCTCGACAGTGACAGCGCCGCAGGGCGATTGATTCGTGGCGAGGGCACCGTGCGGACATTGCGGCCGGGCAGCAACTTTTCCCTTGCCGATCATTTTGACTTCGGCATTGCTGCGGCCACGCAGGAAAATGACCAGCCCAACACCAACGCCTTCAATATTCTGCACGTCGAACACCGTGCGCGTAACAACGTCGGCGCCAGCCTGAGCGAGCAATTTGATCAACAGCTCGGCCAAGCGTTCGGAATCAAGCGAGCTGCGACAGCCGATGCGGACGACGGCACGATGTACACCAACAATTTCGTTGTGCTGCCCACTGACATGCCATACAGGGCGCGCATTAAAAATGACGGAGGCATTGCACTGTTTCCTGCACCCGTATTGCACACCCAAACTGCAATCGTCGTCGGCGAATCAGGTGACGTCGTGCATACCGACCGCGATGGCCGCATAAAAATACAATTTCATTGGCAGCGCGGCAAAAATAGTCACAGCCGCCAAGAACATCCTTCTGGCGACGAGAACGCTCCGGCAAACACAGGTGCCTGGACTTGGGTGCGTGTGATGACGCCGTGGGCGGGCAACAACTGGGGCAGCAGTTTCATTCCGCGTGTAGGTCAAGAAGTGCTGGTCGACTTCATCGAAGGAGATATTGATCGTCCCATCATCGTTGGAACAACCTACAACGGTCGTGGTGCTCAGAATGAACAAAACAACCAGAGCAGAGCAGGTGCAGGTGCCGCAACGGGCAATGCACCCGCGTGGTTTGCTGGCGAGGGCGCGAAAGACGGCGCGGCGAACGCGGAGGAAAGCGGCCCAAAGCATGCTCACTCAGCCACGCTGGCCGGTATCAAGACGCAGGCGATGACGCAAAGCCAGCAAGGCGCTGGAGACTATAACCATCTGGTCTTCGATCTCAGCCCCGGCGAGCCGCGCGCCCAGCTGGCGACGACGCAATTTGCCTCGGCCCTGACCCTCGGAGCCAATCGTCACCAGAGCGACAATCAACGCACCGCCTATCGCGGCCACGGCGCAGAACTGGTGACGCTGCAAGCGGGCGCGCTGCGCGCCGGCAGTGGCCTGCTGCTGTCCAGCGATGGGCGACAGAACGCCAGCGGCACGCAGCTCGATAGCCGTGTCGCGCCCAATCAGCTCGAAGCGGCGCAGAGCCTGGTGACGACACTGGCCGATTCGGCGCAGAAGCAGAAGGCGGAACTCA